>CAZXGI010000019.1:0-41501 GCA_964639965.1 uncultured Rhodospirillaceae bacterium | reverse complement strand
GCAAAATTCTTGGGTTATTAAATATGGTGTTGGCCCAACGATCAGGATCATCAGCAGCATTCGCTAAATAAGTGTTCCCCGGATGAATACCTGCGTGAAAAGAGTGAACACTATTTTCTTCGATCCTAAATTGTTCTGATACCTTTTTGTAATGGGCTTTAATTTTATCGACATCTCTTCTATTACCTGTGAAATCAACAATTTTACCACTCGTAACATTGGCAAAAACAACATCATTAATCTCAATTGAGGCAGGCTCATAGAATTTCGACCCAGTTGTTGTCAAATAGTTAACTAAGGCTACTCGACCAGACATATTTGAAGCAATGGTTGGTTGAGGCACTCCAAGAGGGAACCTGCGCACCGAAACATCGCTTGGTGCTTGCTTTTCTTCACTCGGCGTTTTGCCCGAAATGTCCGTACCCCAACTACATGTTATGCGAATGTTACCGGCACGTAACAAAATATCATTTATTGCCTGCTTTAAATGCAAAAAAGCTTTGTAATTTGCACAACCATAAGTCGATGCCAACATTTGTGCGTCTCTTGCATAACACATTATTGTTTTCTTGCCAGGTATCAAACTTTCAAATCGACTTTGATCACCAAGTCTTGCAAGAAAGATTGTACAATCGTGATTTTCGACAGCCTTTATCGCTGTTAAATGTTTTTCGTTATTGGGCTTTCCCACTTCTAACAAGGTTGGATCAATCCCCATACTACGCGCTTGTTCTGAAAGGGCTTCAGTAATATTCTCGTCGTACCATCCTAGCTCTGGATCTTCGCTTATGATAACAAGGGTTTCTTCGGGGCGTAGTTCTGCACAATTTTCAAGTAAATTGCGTGCTCCCTCTTTGACACTGCTGTTAATTGGCATTACATTTTTCCAGTTCAAACAAAATAATCTAATTTATCCATTGTGAATTTTGTTTCTTAAGAGAAGGCTTTTTTAAAGCGCCACGTTAAGTAATCTCCGCAACTAATTGGCTCCTGCTTGCTAACGTAATTTGAACCAAATATCGCCCTTGCATCTATTATTGTATCTGGATCAGGATCAAAAGCTAGCACTAAGGAAAGCCGATCTCGCCCAGACTGATTTATCACACGATGTGGGGTAGAACGATAAACACCATCTGTCCACCTAGACAATAGATCTCCAACATTAACAACTAGAGACCCTTCTATAGGTGGTGCATGTACCCAGTTCCCTTCAAGATCTTTAACCTGAAGGCCTCCGACCGAGTCTTGACAAAGGACTGTCAGAAGCCCGAAATCCGAATGTGGGCCTACCCCAAACTGGTCCTCGCCCAACTCCTCTGGCTGTTGAGGGTAATAAACATAAGAAGCCCTACTCAGGGGTTGCGAAATATTGCGTAAGAAAAACTCTTCTTCAAGACCCAGTCCAATAGCAAAACCACGCATCAAATGCCAAGCAACATCATTAATTTCGTTAAAATAGTTGTTAGAAGATTCTTGCATTTCCGGCACAAATGTCGGCCATTTGTTATCTCCGCGCACATAATGGTCACTAGCTTCTTTATCCATCTTGTGCTCTGAACCCCAAATAAAGCTCTCTTTTAAGTCTGCCTTTGCATCATCCTCCATTTTAGAGCGATCCGGGCCAAGCCACCCTCGATGGTGCGTCGAAACTGAAACCGCAGCCTTATCCAATTCAGGCGCACGAAAAAAATTTAATGCATTTGCGCGAGCACTTTCTATTGTTTCCCTAGAAACTCCATGGCCATTAATATAAATGAAACCGATTTCCTGGCTCGCTCTATGTAAGGATTTGGCCACGCCAGTCGGGTCAGTACCATTGCGAAGAGGCGTAATATCTATGACTGGTATCAAATTAGAATCAATAGAACTTGCTTTCGCGTAAGCCACTTTGATTTCCCCCTAAATTAGACAAACAGTATCGTATAAAATTTTTTAGTTTTTGGGTACCTAATTTTCTTTTGTGTAATATCCAACCGTATCACCTTCGGTTGAAACACCGAGACCATTTAATATGCGATTTACGTAGTTGAAGTAGCAAATAATCTGATTCGCCTCAAGAATTTCCCCATCACCAATTCCCACAAGTTTTAAAGCTTCAACATCCGATTCTACAATTTCTGCGGGCTTTAATGTTAATTTCTCCGCATAAACCAATAAAGCCAATTCTTGCCCGGAAAATGCGTTTTCTGGCCTACGTTCGTTTATAGCTTTCTCAATTTCATCAGCGCGCTTTTCATCGCCGATCAAATGTCGGGCATTCGCCCAATGATTTTCCAATGAATAACCGCAGTCATTTAAAATTGACACATACGAACTAATGGTTTCCTGAAACCAGGTAGGTAAAGTGTTGGCTTCGTCATGTAGGGCCGCTCTATATAAAATCACGTGACCGCGCATAGTATTAGGTCGTAGAGAATGCACGCGCATAACATTATCAACAGTTCCATGCGGTGTCCTTGATAATTCGAGTACATCTAACAGATTTTTATCCGCATCCTCATCTGAAATCATTTGAATCCAAGCTGACATTTTTTCCTCCCTTAATTTATTTTTCAGTTCCCATTCGAGTTTCCAGCCAACGGACACCCGCAGATACGATTAAAATTAAAACCAAGTATTCAAGAACTAGAACTGTATAAACCTCTAGAGGACGATATTCCGTAACTACGAGTTCATTAGCCTTTCGCGTTAACTCTTGCATGCCAATTACTGATACTAAGGAGGACATTTTCAGCATATAAACTAATTGATTACCTAGCGCTGGTAACACTCTACGTATAGCCTGCGGTAAAATCACAAATCGCATTGTATCAGTATAATTTAAAGAAATAGAGTGAGAAGCCTCATACTGTCCCCTATCTACACTCTGTATACCTGCCCGAAATATCTCAGCCTCAAAAGCGCTGTCAGAAAGAGCTAGAGCGATAACCCCAGCCCAAAAAACATCTATCGTGATCCCCGCCATCTGCGGCAAGCCATAATAAACCCATAATATGAGGACCAAAATTGGAATAGCACGAACCATTTCTACATAAAAACGATTAATACCCCGTAGAAATCTACTTTTAGATAATGCCGGCAAAGCTACAATTAGACCAATGACTATTGATATCACAATTGCTACCAATGAAGTCAATATTGTATAATACAAACCGCTGAGCAAAAATTTTAGATTTATAATTCCGCCATCAGTGGTGGGATTGACGACATACCAGCCCCAGTTCCCAGAGCATCCTGAAAGCAACACGATAAAAATGATTAAGGTTAATGATTTCTGCATAATCGCGGCCTAATGGTGCAATATCTTGTCTAGAAATTCTTGGCAACGCTGACTATCTGGGTTTGTGAAGAATTTTTCAGGGTCCGCTGATTCAACAATTTCACCACAATCCATAAATACCATTTTATCTGCAACACTTCGAGCAAATCCAGTTTCATGTGTAACGCAAATCATGGTCATACCACTTGTTGCCAGTTCGGTCATGACTTCAAGGACCTCTTTGATCATCTCGGGATCTAGCGCGGATGTTGGCTCGTCGAATAGGATGATTTTTGGCTCCATGCACAATGATCTGGCTATTGCAACTCTCTGCTGCTGTCCTCCTGAAAGCTGGATCGGATATTTGCTAGCCTGTTCCGGTATGCGAACGCGTTCTAAATATTTCATTGCCAAAGTTTCAGCTTCTGATCGAATCATTTTTCGAGCTCGAATTGGCCCCAAGGTGAGGTTCTCCATTACAGTTAGGTGGGGAAATAAATTGAATTGCTGGAATACCATTCCAATTTTGGATTTAATCATCGATAGACTCTCAGCACTTTGATTTAATACCACTCCATCGACCTCAATTGTACCAGCCTGATGTTCCTCTAATCCATTAATACAACGAATTAAAGTCGATTTACCTGAGCCAGACGGACCACAAATAACAACCCTCTCTCCAACAGCTACATCCAAAGAAACATTTTTTAAGGCTTGAAATTCACCAAAACTCTTGAAAATCCCGTCAACATGAATAATTTTATCCAACTTTTTCACTCCATATGATTCCAAGATAAGGCAAACAGCCAAAACTGACAACAATACCTAATTTTTCATATTTACTACAATGTGTTGCAATTCAGTGATTTGCAAGCGATGATGATGCCTAGATTAACCATGGAGAGAAAAAAATGAAGATGGTAAAAAGAATTTCGACTTTTGCGGCGACAGCTATATTGATAACAACAATGTCAGCTAGTTCGTTTGCCGGGTCCATATTGCAGGATGTCCTAAATGGGGGAGTTCTAAAAGTTGGTACGACCGGCGATTGGAACCCAATGACCATGAAAAATCCAGCGACAAACACCTATACCGGTTACGATATCGACGTAATGACTGAATTAGCCAAAGATCTGGGTGTTAAGGTTAAATTTGTGCCAACAGACTGGAAAACATTAGTAAGCGGTGTTACATCGGGAAAATATCACATGACGGGCTCAGCATCTGTCTCACCAAGTCGTGCTAAAGCAACTGGATATTCCATTAGCTATTTCTCATTAGCGACGGTCCCTCTAACATTAGCCAAGAACTCTAATAAGTTTAAGGATTGGGGAGACCTTAATAAGCCTGGTGTAACCGTTGCAGCGACCTTAGGCACGACACAAGAAAAACAGGTGAAACAGTTTTTTCCTAAAGCAAAACACAAAATTGTTGAAGCTCCTGCCAGAGACTTTCAGGAAGTACTAGCAGGTAGAGCAGATGCGCATATTACATCCAACGTTGAGGCATATAAATTGGTTGAGAAGTATACTCAGATGATGGTTGTACCTGTTAAAGCCGCAAAAGCTCGAACCCCAATAGCCATGCTACTTCCGCAGGGTGATCAGGTTTGGATCAACTATGTTAATACATGGATTGGTCTGAAAACTGAGCGAGGTTTTTTTAGCAAGCTTGGGCGTAAGTGGAAATTACAAAACTAGAAAGAGTGGAGCACCTTGGTGCTCCCCTACTTCTTTAATGTTGACTGTTTATACAGTCCCGATCAGCCTCTACTGTGCTAAATTACGTATTGTTTTACGTCATAAGCAGTTAAAATGGAAAGAGCAGCCCCCAACTGGAGGCTACGGATCAGAGAAATATAAAACAATTGTAGCTTCAGGAAATCTTCCAGCATTGGTGGATGGTGACCTAGTAATAGCTGATTCCGAGGCTATCGCTGAATACCTTGAAGAGATTAACCCTTACCCTTCCATGTTACCTACCGACCCCAGTCTCCGTGCGAAAACGCGTGAATTAGGTCGGTTTCATGATACGCGTTTAGAACCTGAATTACGTAAATTATTCAAAGCAATATCACTAAAAGACCGAAACCAAAAATTAAATGAAATCCAAACTACTGAAATAAATATACGCCTAACCCAACTTTCAAAAATATTAGATTTCAATCCTAATCATCTTTTGTTATGTCACTGCGGCTACCCAATAACCTTCGTTTGGCTTGATGCCTTAACACCGTTATTGCCTCTAAAAATTAATTGGCCAAGAGAGATAATAACCTGGCGCAATAAAATTGAGAGCTTCACTGCAGTAACAGAGGAAATTGAAGAGTATCAACCAAAATTGAAGAAATGGTTAGATGAATTATGAGGCTTGATCTCGCGACATGGAAAGAGGTAGACGATTACTTAAAAAGATCTGATGGTATAATTATACCAACTGGCTCTACAGAGCAACATGGACCCATGGGCCTCATCGGGACAGATGCACTATGCGCGGAAAATATTGCAAATGCAGCAGGTAAAAAAATCGGTGCCTATGTTGCCCCAACTTTGGCCTATACACCAGCACCATTTAATATGTCATTTCCAGGCACTATTTCTATTTCTAGTTTATTATTTGAATCTTTAGTTACTGAAATTATCTCCAGTCTTTCACACCATGGATTTAAAAAAATTTATTTTCTAAATGGCCATGGCGCTAATTTAAAATCTTTGCGAAAAGTTTCAAATACTTTCCCCAATATCAACATCCGAATTAAGAGTTGGTGGGATTTTGAATCTGTAAACGCTTTGCGACAGGATAACTTTGGTGATTGGGAGGGTATGCATGCTACTCCCTCTGAAATATCAATCACGCAGGCAACACATAGAGTTATAGCCCCTGGTGAAGCCATTAACCGACCCAAAAAAATTTCTTTATCCTTTATGGAAAAACATGCCGAAGATCGTCATGGACCACCAGATCAACATCGTAAAAAATTCCCAGATGGCCGAGTTGGATCTCACTCAGCATTGGCCAATAGTAAAGTGGGTCAGCAGTTAATTGATACGGCTGTTGCAGCACTAAATAAAGATTACCTAGCCATGAAATAAACCAAAATATTTTAAAAAGCTGTCGTGAAGTTCAAAAGAAATTACTAATGGGCCTATAGATAGGACCGCTTTTGCGATTGAACTATTTAAATCAATCAAACACCCAAGTAACGATGCTGTAACTCTTTATCCTTAAGAAGAGCATCAGAATTACCAGACCATACAACAACACCTTTTTCGATAATGTAGTGCTGGTCGGCCATTCTACATAGCGTCTCAACGTTCTTATCAATAACCAGTATAGATTGACCAGCGGACTTAAGTTGTTGCAAAACTTTCCAAATATCATCACGAACCAAAGGAGCCAAACCTTCAGTAGCTTCATCTAATATGAGCAAATCAGGGTTTGTCATTAAAGCACGCGAAATAGCTAACATCTGCTGCTCACCACCAGATAACTGATTGCCAGCATTTAACCGACGGCCTGCTAGAGCTGGGAAAAGAGAGTAAATTCTTTCAGCTGTCCATGGATCAGAAATATTACCTCGATTTGATGCTGTTGCCACTAAGTTTTCATGAACGCTAAGATTAGGAAATATCTGACGCCCCTCTGGCACAAGACCTAATCCTGCCTGAGCGACCTTGTAGGAAGGTTCACCCGTTATCGATCGCTCTTTAAAATAAATATTACCCGAGTGTGGTTTAATCAAACCCATAATTGAACGAATAGTTGTTGTCTTGCCCATACCATTTCTGCCAAGCAACGTAACGACTTCACCAGCACCCACCTTGATTGAAATTCCGAACAGAACCTGCGAAGCTCCATACGAACTTTCGATATTATCCAACCTTAATAATTCACCCATTAGCCTTCCCCTAGATAGGCGTTGCGAACCTCTTTATTATTTCGGATTTCCTCCGGCGAGCCAGAGGCTATTACCTTTCCATAAACTAATACAGTGATCCGATCTGCTAGAGCAAATACCGCATCCATATCATGCTCAATTAAGAGCATGGTGTGTCTACCCTTCATTGATTTAAGGAATTTAGTCACCCTTGAGGACTCTTCGGGCCCCATCCCTGCCATTGGCTCATCCAATAACAACATTTTTGGTGATGTAGCCAATGCCATGGCAACTTCTAATTGACGTTGTTCACCATGGGCTAAATTATCGGCTAAAACATTAGCCTTATCCTGAAGATTGGTTTCATTGAGAATCTTTATAGCTTTATCAGCTAAATTAGCATCATTATCAGCGTTATCCCAAAATCTGAAACTATGGCCTTCACGAGCCTGTATAGACATTGATACATTATCAAGTACGGAAAAATCCTTAAAAATCGAAGTAATTTGATATGAGCGAACCATTCCTGCGTGGCATCGCTTTGGAGCTGAAAGATGGCTTATTTCATTTCCATCAAAATAAATAGCCCCACTATCTGACCCTAATATGCCTGAAAGCTGATGAATTAGGGTTGTTTTTCCAGCTCCATTAGGACCAATAATTGCGTGAATTTCTCCTTTTGCTACGTCCATGCTAATTGAGTCAGTCGCAATCAAACCGCCAAATCGCTTTACCAAATTTTCAACTTTCAGCAAAATATCAGCCATTTGGATTCTCATATTTCTTAAGGAATCCTTCAACACCACCCCGTGCGAATAGAACTACCAGAATCAAAAATGGCCCAAATATTAGATGCCACGCTTCCGTTATATTTGATAAAATTTCCGATAAAAATAGAAAAATCATCGCGCCGCCTAGAGGCCCCATTACGGTCCCCATTCCACCAAGCACAACCATAAAAATCAGCTCGCCGGAGAAAGTCCAGAAAAGTAAATCAGGGCTGACAAAGTCTTCAAAATTAGCTGTCAATAATCCTGACAAGCCACACATCATACCAGCAATAACAAAACCGACTAATTTATAGCGGAATGTAGGATAACCGATTGTATTCATACGCTCATTATTCGATTTGGCAGCTCTAAGCACTCGACCAAATCGCGAGCTAACAAGACGAAAACTTAAATACAAGCATGCTATCATAAAAATAAAAGCCGTATAGTACATCGTCATTGCATCATTCAAATCAAAAAATGATAGGCCAAAATCACTTCTTGCATCAATAGTTAAGCCATCATCACTACCATATTTTTCAATGCTAACACTCAAAAAATACATCATCTGCGCAAAAGCAAGAGTTATCATAATGAAATAAACGCCTCGTGTCCTTAAGCTAATAGCGCCAATAATAAGAGCAAAAAGACCGCTTGTTATGATTCCTACAGGCCATTGAATATAGGCACTTTCTATTCCATGGGATGATAAAATACCCACAGAATAACCTCCAATTCCGACAAAAACAGCATGACCAAAACTAATCATACCACCGTAGCCCATAATAAAATTCAAACTAATCGCAGCTATTGTAACAATCATGACACGTGCGATGACGTCAGTATAGAATTCTTGACCAATAAGAGGAGCTATCAGCGGCATAAAAACACATAATAAAATTAATGCTGAATTATAAATACCTCGCGGTGTTTTTAGTTTCTGAAAATTCATGGCACCTTCCCTAAACACCTTTCGGTGGGAATAAGCCACTCGGTTTTATGGCAAGAATGATAGCCATTAAAATATAAATCAACATAGACGAAAGAGCCGGACCGGCGGTTTCGGCCGCCACAGAATCCATAAAAGATAAAAGCGCTACGTCGATAAAAGACCGGCCCATCGTATCAATTACCCCAGTTAAGATTGCTGCAATAAAAGCCCCTTTTATTGAACCTATCCCACCAATAACAATCACAACAAAAGCTAGGATTAACATCCCCTCACCCATACCACTCTCAGCTTGAGTAATTGGTGTAATAATCATCCCAGCAAATCCAGCAAGCACGGCACCAAGGCCAAATACCAGTGTAAAAAGTAATTTAATATTTATTCCAAGGGCCCCCACCATTTCACGGTTTGAAGCTCCTGCGCGGATAAGCATACCAATTCGAGTCCTAGAAACTAATAAATATAACAATACTGCAACTAATAGCCCGCTAATGATAATAACTACACGATAATCTGGAACGGTTATGCCGCCAGGTAGTTTTATTGTACCGGAAAGATATGGTGGCAAATCAATACCAGTTCCCTCGGGGCCCCAAACCAACAGGAATAATTCATTAAAAAAAAGAATAAGACCAAAAGTTGCGAGAACCTGATCCAAGTGATCACGCTCATAGAGAGTTCGCAAAACTGACAATTCTAGGAGCAAGCCGGCGACCAACATCGCTGGTAAAGCTAGTATCATACCGAGTATAAGACTGTCCGTTAATTCCACTAATGTGGCCGCAAAGAACGCTCCAATCATATAGAGCGTTCCATGAGCAAGATTGACCAAATCCATAATTCCAAATATCAAAGTCAAGCCGGCTGCTACCAAAAATAATATGATACCTAACTGGAAACCATTAAAGAACTGCTCGGCAAGAAGAACGTAATTCATATTAGTTTTTTAACATCCTAAACAAAATAGTGCTGGGGCAATTTGCACACCAGCACTATTATATGTATCAAAACAAAGTAATTTTACTTTATAGTTTGCAATTTCCAGAATTCACTGGAGCATGATCTTTCAAAACGGGCGGACCAACACGCGACATTTGCCAAAGACCGTTTTTATTTACAACTTTGCGCGCATAAAAGTTCTGTATTGGAAAATGGTTTTTACCAAATTTGATCCTACCACGAACAGAGTCAAAATCTGCCTCTTCCATACCTTTACGAACGGCATCCATATTTGACATATCTCCTTTTGCAGCTCTTACGCCGGCAGCAATTAACATCAAAGTGTCATATGCTTGAGCAGCATAGTGAGCTGGAACTTGTCCCTTATAATGCTTTTTAAATGCTGGTACGAATTTTTTCGTCGCAGGGTTATCGAGATCTGGTGCCCAGAAGTTTGTATTCCATGTTCCAAGCAAATGATTCATTTTACGTTTCTGAAAAATTGGAAGCACTGCACCATCTACCGAAAATACATTATAAAGCGGTGTCGTTTTATGAAGTCCAGCCTGTGCATATTGTGTAAAAAAAGCAGGACCCCAAGCTCCAGGATAAAATACAAAAACTCCATCTGGCTTTGCTGCTCGAATTTTAGCTATATCTGCAGACCAATCTCTCAAGCTCATTGGTGTTAATGCTTTAGCTACTATTTTACCCTTATAAGTCCGTGAAACACCTTCAACCATTTGTTTGCCAGCAGCATAGTTAGGAGCTAAAACATAGAGGCTCTTAACCCCGCGCTCATTTAACATAGCTCCGGCAGCCATTGGTGTCTGACTATTTTCCCAAGCAGCATTAAAAAAGTTTTTATGACATTTCTTACCTGCATATAGAGTATGACCAGCATTTGAACTAATCACAAATTTTCCGGCCTTAAGACCAACTGGCGCAGAAGCACCTAGAATATGAGAAAATATGAACCCGGTTAAAAAATGAACTTTATCTTTTTTGATAAGTTTTTCAGTTTTTTGTTTTCCTATAGCTGGCTTAAATTGATTGTCTTCAAAAATTAACTGTAATTTTTTACCAGCAACTTTGCCGCCTAAGTGTTTATGTGCAACCTCAAATGCAGCTTTACTTTGCTTACCTATAATTGAGGCTGGGGTAGTTAGAACTAAGTTTATACCTACTCTTATAGTATCATCAGCCGCAAAAGCCGTTGGCACTGCAAGCATGGCTGCTAATGGCACAGCCAAAATAATTTTCTTAAACATAAAATATTCTCCCGTGTGTTTTAACTAATAAATTCAACTACAGTGATAATGAGGAAGTTATAAACTTACATCGAAATCTCAAGTAGAAATAATACTTCTTTCGTCAGCTTATTTGCTAAATAATGCTACGAATTCTAGTTTAGAACAATTAACAGGTTGTTTTATAAAACTAATTATCTATTTTTGCAATGTTTACAATCTTTTAATAGAACTATTGAATCGCTAAGAAAATTGCTTAAATTTGGCGCATAGCCTTCGCAGCATCAAGCGCTGCATTGACAATTTCATGATAACCAGTACAGCGACAAATATTTCCGCTCAAGGCTATTTTAATTTGATCGATTGAGGGATCTGGATTACTGAGAAGATATTCGCTTAAAGTCATTAGAAATCCTGGCGTACAATAACCACACTGCAACGCAAAATTTTCATGAAAAGCCTGCTGTAATACATTAAATTTTCCATCAGTATCTGCCAAACCTTCAATCGTTCCGATTTCCATGCCTTCTACCTGCATTGCTAACATCAAGCAAGAGCGAACTGCCTTACCATTTACAAGGATAGTACAAGCCCCACAAATACCATGTTCGCAACCAACATGGGTTCCAGTAGACCCAATTTCATGACGAAGAAAGTCTGTCAAAAGCAGCCGCGGCTCTGCCATACCCTCGACCGTTTCACCATTAAGAATAAATTTAACTTGGTATTTCTCTTCTTTACTAAATTTTTTCATCTAGCTAACCCATATCGTTTTGACTTAAGAGGTTGTCGATCACCTGCCTACCAAGATAACGAACCAATTCACGGCGATATTGTGCAGTCGCATGTATATCGTCATTGCCGCGCATTTCCCAAGCAAAATCATTCAATGCATCTTCAATGGCACTACCTTCAAGAGATTGCCATTCGCGAACTTCTGGGCGATCGGCAACTCCACCCACAGCTAGTTTAATCTTATTGTCAACTGCCATACCGGCGATACCAACAACTGCAAAATCTCCGTGGCGATGATGAAATTCCATAAAAGCGTATCTTTCAGCATTTTTCGCAATTGGAAAAATTATCTTTGTAGCAAGCTCGTCTGGCTGTTTCGCAGTCGTTAGGACACCAATAAAGAAATCGTCCGCCTTTACCCGCCGACTGCCTTTTTTATTTTTTAATTCCACTTCTCCTCCCAGCAATTTTAAACATGTTGGCAATTCCGAACTGGGATCTGCGTGACAGATCGAGCCACAAACAGTTCCGCGATTCCGTGTTTGGAAGTGCCCTATGCTCGGGATAGCGGCTGCCAATAACGGCAAATTTGATGTTAAATTATCCCAAACTCCTAATTCACCCTGAGTTGTCATAGCTCCAATATTTATAACCTTATTTTTTTCTTCAATTCCATGAAGCTCTGTTGTTTGTGCTATATCAATTATTACCTGTGGCCGCACTAACCTCATGTTCAGCATAGGCATTAACGACTGGCCCCCAGCGATTATTTTGGCTTCATCACCATACTCTGCGAGAAGTTCAATAGCTTCTTCGCTAGTATCAACACGAATATAGTCAAATGGTGGCGGCTTCATTACCTTATCCCTAGCATACGTTTTAATTTGATCCAAAAAGTCTTATTTGCAAAACCAACGCCATCAACATCTCCAATCTGCCGAGCTAAACTTCTTAAGAAAACATCTATCAATTGGCGCGCGGCTCCACGCACTAGCCTTCCACCAACGGATGCAATTGTTCCTGAGAGTTCCACCTCATAGCTGTATTTTAAAGAAGTGCCAGCAGAGATCTCTATTAATTCAAGGTATCCAGATCCCCTTGATGACCCGAGCGGCCCCTCTGCTGAACCAATAATCGTAGCCTTATTCAGTTTTTCGAGGTTCTTTAATTCAATTTTAAATAAAAATCGTCCCTTAACTGGCCCAGCACCCAACAAAGCAATGCCCGAGAACTTATTTTGATCCAATAACTCTAGAGACTCGCATCCGGGCACAATATCAGCAAGTTTATCAGGATCTAACAACAAGTCCCAAACTTCCGCCGGGCTAGCTCCTATCTCAAATTCACCAGAACCATATATAGCAGGTCGATTCTTAAAGTCATTTTTTAAAATATCTTCAATCGGTTTTGAGGGCTTAGTCTCGCTTTCCTTTATCCAACTTAACACCTTCGCGGGATTTAACGGAAGTTCAACATTCTCATATCCGAGGGCATCCGCGACAGCATTGCCAACACAGGCGGGCGTTGAATATTGATTTCCTTCTGCTATACCTTTTGCGCCTAACCGTGTATATGGCGATGGGTTCGGCGTCGGATGTACAATTTTAAAATCGGGCAACTCCGCTGCCGTCGGCACTGTATACTCAGCAAATGTTCCTGAGCGAAACGTGCCATCATCGTCATACTTAAACTCTTCCAAAAAAGTTGCGCCATAAGCTGCAGCCCATGAGCCTCTAATTTGGCCTTCTGCAAGTCCTGGATTTAAAATTGTTCCGCAGTCATGGGCTGAAACATATTTATCAATTGTTACTACGCCAGTATTGGCATCAATTTCAACACCACAAAAATCAAATCCAAAACCATATGCTAAGGAGGTGTTAATTTCATCGTTCGCTGTCGTCGGTGTTAATTCGGGGGCATTCCACATCGCCGTTTCGCGTATAGCCGGCTCCATGCCTTCGGGCAAACTACTAGGGGACCAGTGCGCAATCCCACCCACCCGGTAAAAAGGCACAGAATTTTCGGGATTGTTTTTTGCAAATATCTTATTATCAGCGAACTCAATTTCCCTCGCGCTAACATTTAGCATGGTTGCCGCAATTCGAGCCATTTTGAGCTTCACCCTCTCTGCAGCTTGATCTGCTGCACTAGCAGATGCTGGGGAAAACCGGCAGGAATAATTGCCTGCAGCTATCGACCATCCATCTTTTGCTGTGTCTGTATCGAGGGCTACAACAACGTTTTCTGGATCAATTCCCAATTGATCAGCTACAATTTGGGCAAGAGCTGTCCGATGACCTTGCCCTTGCGGAACAGAATCTCCAATGACATTAACCGACCCAAGGGCATCTACGGCCACGGTAACAGAAGCCACAGCGCCATCTTTTGGACCGGCGCGTTCTCTTTCTTCTCCCGTTTTCAACGTTGATATATAGCCCATATTAGATTGGCTGGGTTCAACGCAAGAAGCATAACCAATACCATATAGCCGGCCCGCTTTTCGAGCTTGATCCCGGCGTTCTATCAGTTCGTTAAGCCTCCCCTCTTCAACAGTTTCATTAATTGTTTTATGATAATCTCCAGAGTCCAGTAAGGCCCCGGCAATTGCTTTATAGGGGAATTTATCAGCTTTTATTAAATTGCGTCGTATCATCTCCAGCGGGTCAATCTCAAGTTCCGTTGCAATTTTCTGAATTATACGCTCAACCCCGAAATACAGTTGCGGACCACCAAAGCCCCGCACCGCACCGGTTGGGCATTTATTTGTAATCATGATATGATTTGTGACTTCTAAATTGCGAATGTTATAGCCATTCGTTGAAACACCATGCATCCGATAGATTGGTGCAGGCATTGGCGCTCTGAGATAGGCACCATGGTCGTCCCAATGTGTCAAACGAAGTCCTGTGACAATTCCATCATTAGTATAAGCCGCTTCCACTTCGGTCACTCGGTTAGGGGCAACACTTGCAGCTGATAAATGTTCTAGGCGGTCCTCAATCCATTTGATAGGACGCTTGGCTTTACGCGCTAAAACGCACAAGACCACAATATGTGGAAATATCACTAGTTTAGATCCAAAACTTCCTCCGGAATTTTCTGGACTTCTGTGCCTCAAGGCTGCAGTTCTAATCCTAAGAGCCATTGCCATTACGGTATGTACTGAAAACGGTCCTTGAAAATTAGACAAAACATCAAAGCCTTTTGTAGCTTCAACATATTCAGCTACAATTGCGTAGGTTTCCATTGGCGTAATTGAATTACGTGGGTAACGCACCTTAATTTTTGTCGTATTATCTGCCTGATCAAATGCGTGCTCTGGATTTCCATGGACAAAGTGCCGTTTAGAAACGCAATTAGAGGTAGCGCGTGGATGTATTAATGGGGCATCAATGGAAGCTGCCTGAACAGGGTCAACGGCAGCGGGCAAAACGTTATATTCAACTTTGATAAGATCGATGGCATCTTCTGCAACATATCGGTTAATGGCCGCTACTACGGCTAAAGGATCTCCCACATGCCTTACTTTATCCACGGCTAAGCCATAATAATCTATGGGATTTTCAAATCCCACAATAAGCGGATCTGTCTCCCTAGCCATATCTTTACCCGTTATGACAGCGAACACTCCCGGTAACTTTAAAGCTTCTGAATAGTCTATCGCGATTATTTCTGCATGGGCATGCGGAGACCTTAAAAATGCCGCCTGCAGTGTATTCTTTTTTACCGGAGTATCATCGACAAACAGCCCCTGACCTTTGAGCAACGCGTAATCTTCGACCCGCAACATTCGGCGCCCGACATGTTTTTCTTTGTTTTCCTGCTCAACTGGGATAGAAAAATCGGTCATAAACCCTTCAACTCCCTGCTCATCAACCTTAAAAAAAATAATATTAACGAGAAAAATTTAAGTTATAGAGCGAATATGAGGACACTAGTCAATCACAAGGCTTAATGCCAACAAAACAAATATAACCACCGAACAAATCTAATCATTGCGTATAGTTCAAGGAATATTTATATACAAGAAGTATTTTAATCAACATGTGGAGGAGTTTTCTATTGAAATGGTTTGTCGGTGTTGATGTTGGAGGAACTTTTACAGACTTCTTCGCGACTGAAGCTTTATCAGGGAAAATCAAATATTTTAAGAGGCCTTCAAC
Organism: uncultured Rhodospirillaceae bacterium; assembly: GCA_964639965.1. GTDB lineage: Bacteria > Pseudomonadota > Alphaproteobacteria > Rhodospirillales > UBA2165 > TMED23. The sequence continues at coordinate 25,559 of CAZXGI010000019.1, read as the reverse complement.
ACCCGATAATCCAGAACAGGCGATTGTCAATGGCCTGAAAGAGATGTGCGAAGAACTTGCAATTAATCCAAGCGAAATCGAGCGAATTAGCCATGGCACCACGGTAGCAACAAATTCATTAATCCAAAAAAATGGCGGGAAAGTTGCCTTAATAACTACGAAGGGTTTTCGCGATTTATTGGAAATAGGAAGACAAACCAGACCCCATATGTACTCTCTTCAGGCCGACCAGCCCGAGCCAATAGTTCCGAGAGTACGGCGATTTGAAGCTGAGGAACGTGTGAACTCGAATGGTGAAATAATTAAACAACTTGATGAAACTGCTTTGAAGGTCGTTTTTGATTCAATAGAAAAATGTAAAGCGGAATCTGTTGCTGTCTGCTGCTTGTTTTCATTTCTAAATAAGGAAATTGAAATTCGTATAGGAGAATTATTCCTGGAACGTTTTCCAAATTTAGCACTGTCACTTTCGTCAAATGTGCGCCCAGAATTCAGAGAATATGAACGATGTTCAACAACCGTTCTAAATGCTTACCTGCAGCCTGTAATGGTAAAATATCTCACCCATTTAGAAAAAGAGCTACGTGATTATATTCCTAAGGCACCAATAAAAATATACCAATCAAGTGGCGGGTTAATGTCAATTGCGACTGCAAAAGCATTCCCAATCAGAACGGCACTTTCGGGACCTGCCGCTGGCGTAGTAGGGGCTGTCCATAATGCTCAAGCAGGCAACCAACCAAATATCGCGACCTTAGATATGGGGGGAACTAGCGCGGATGTTGCCCTAATTAGAAATTTCAACGCTGGAATAAGTTCGGACCGGGATGTTGCCGGTTTCCCAGTAAAACTTCCAATGGTAGATATCCATACAATAGGAGCAGGAGGAGGATCCATAGCTTGGATAGACCGTGATGGCTTAATGAAAGTTGGACCTTCTAGTGCCGGGGCAGATCCTGGGCCTGCATGTTATGGCTTAGGGGGAACAAACCCGACTGTAACTGATGCAAATCTAGTTCTGGGGCGATTATCAGCTGGAGGATTAATCGGTGGCGCAATGGAATTAGATGTTGATTCAGCTCGCACGGCAATTAAGCCAATTGCTGATAAATTTGGCTTTACTATTGAAAAAACAGCTCAAGGAATCTTAGGGATAGTGACAGCAAATATGGTCAGGGCGGTTCGAGCCATTTCAATCGAAAGAGGTCACGATCCGCGCGATTACGCCCTTATGCCGTTTGGAGGAGCCGGCCCATTGCACGGATCGGAAGTTGCTAGAGCAATGGATATGGATGAAGTTATTGTTCCAATAGCACCCGGAATTTTATGCGCCCAAGGATTAATAACGTCAGATCTTAAAGAGGATTTTGTCCATAGCGGACGATTTATTGTCGATAAAAATTGGCCAGGAAAAATCAAAAAAATTACCACACTATTAGAACAAGAAGCAAAAGACTGGTTTGGTATTGAAAAAGTGCCGATGTCCAACCAACAGTTTGGTATAATTCTTGACGCTCGATATGTCGGGCAAAACTTTGAACTTCAGGTTGAATTTAAAGAAAACGACAAGTCGTTAATTCCTGTTCCATCACAAACTGAACAGGTTATTAAGCAATTTAATTTAGTGCATGAACAATTTTATGGTTTTAGCAATATTGAAGAACAGATTGAAGTCGTCAATATTAAGCTTACGGCAATGGGCCAGCTAGATGCTATAAAACAACCCCAGAGCCAACCGAGATCCAAAAGAAAACCAGAACCAATTGGTTCGCGTATGGTTTGGTTCGATAAAAACAAGCCAGTTAAAACATCAATATATAATAGAACCAATTTGGGGGTTGGCAGTAAAATCTTAGGTCCAGCAGTAATCGAACAATTTGATTCTACGACAGTACTGTTTCCAGATGATGTTTTGAAAGTTGATGACGCGCTAAACCTAAATATAAGCATACGTCCATGACAATCGGGAGGCTTAAAAAAAACTTATGAAAAGAACAAAATCAAAAACACTGGACCCGATCACCCTAGAAATCATGTTCAATGCGCTCCGTTCGGTTGCGGATGAAACCTTTATCGCATTGATGAAGAGTGCATATTCAACAAATATCAAAGAACGTCGGGATCATTCAACGGCTATTATGGATGCAAATGGCCGCCTCATCGTCCAAGCTGATTCATCTTTACCTGTGCATCTAGCTTCAATGGGCGGGCTAATGAAAGCTCTTTTAAAGAAATTCAAAAATAAAATAGACCCCGGTGATATTTTCATTGCTAACGACCCTCATGTCGCAGGTGGAACCCACTTGCCAGATATTAATATGGCCATGCCCATTTTTGAAGATGACACATTAGTAGCATTTATGTGCAATATTGCTCATCATGCTGACGTCGGCGGTTCTGTACCCGGTAGTATGGCTGGTGGCATGACTGAAATTTACCAAGAAGGACTGCGAATTCCAGTAATTAAACTTTTCAAAAAGGGTGTTCTCCAAACCGACTTGTTGGATTTGGCTCTATTAAATGTCCGAGTGCCAGATGAGCGCCGCGGAGATTATTTTGCTCAAATAGCCTCCTGCAGGATCGGGGCATTACGCATAAATGAAATAATAAAAAAATATAGCATAAATTCTATCATTACATGTTTTGAAGAGATCATCTCTCGCACAACACTTCGGATGAAGCGAGCAATCAAAGAATTACCCGATGGTATTTATAAATTTAAAGACATTATGGATGACGATGGTATGGGAACATTTGAGATCCCAGTTCGAGTGGAAATTACGGTAAAAGGCAGCAATATTCACTTTGATTTCACAGGAACAGCAAATCAAGTAACTGGGAATATTAACGTAACACGAAATGCCACGCAGGCTTCAGTATGCTACGCCTTAAAAGCGTTATTAGACCCAGATGTTCCAAATAACCAAGGTATTCTTGATTTGCCCAGAATTACGATTAGCGAGGGTTCATTGCTAGATGCTAATTTCCCAGCGCCAGTCGCAGCTCGGGCTAACACTTGCCAGCGTATAATCGATGTAATTTTAGGGGCACTAGCACCGGCAAAACCGCAAGCGGCAGTTGCGGCTGCAAATGGCGCCAATACGACCGCAGTTTTTTCCGGGGAAGACCCGAGAACTGGAGAGAGCTATGTCTATCTTGAAACTCTTGGTGGCGGCTTTGGCGGGCGCGCTCAAAAAGACGGTAAAGATGGTGTACAGGCTCATATTACCAATACATCAAACTTGCCTGTTGAATCTATAGAAATGGAATACCCTCTAATGGTACACTCATATAAATTAATCGAAGAATCAGGGGGTGCAGGACGCCATCGTGGAGGCCTCGGGCTGGAGCGAATTATCGAGCCAGTTGGCCATGGTTGCGTTTTCAATGGTGCTGGTGAGCGCTTTGCACAGAAACCTTGGGGCATCTTTGGAGGTTCGGACGGAATGACAGGAGAATTTTTAAAACTGGGTTGTAAAGGCAATCAAGAACAACTTCCTAACAAACCAATTGGCATAAATATTAATGAAAAAGAGGCAGTGATAATCAGAACGCCAGGAGCTGGAGGATATGGCCCTCCAAGAGAACGTAGCAATGAAGACTTGACTGAAGATGTAAATAACGAGAAATTCGGAGAAGGCTTTATGAAACAAAATTATCCACAGTGGTCCCCAAATTGACGTCTCGAATTAGCATCCCTAAACCTGATGAAGTATTTCTAGTTAATCTAAATGACAGTGCCGGAATTAAAGTTCGGCGTTATGCAAATGATGGAAAACCTTGCTTAATACTCAGCCATGGTAACGGCTTTGCTATTGACGCCTATGCTCCCTTTTGGGATCCACTAAGGAAAAACTATGAACTTTGTGTTTACGACCAACGACACCACGGTTGGAATGATCCAGCTCCAACACAAAAAACCGGATTTGAATTATTTGCGGACGATCTTGATAAGATAATAACTCGATTGCGCGAAATATATAAGAGTGTACCACTTTTTGGTATATTTCATTCACTATCGGCGGTAGCCGCGCTGTTACATGCAACGACCTATAATAAACAATTGGATGCATTAATCTTATTTGATCCGCCATTGCAACCTCCTAAAGGCCATGCCCTTTACCAATTAGCACACAACTTTGAGATGAAGCTGTCAGCTTGGTCGAGCAAGCGACAAAACGAATTTCTTTCGCCCGATGAATTAGCTGGCCAATTCTTAGAATCTAGGTCTTTGTCTGGATGGATTTCTGGAGCTCATTATTTGATGGCAAAATCTATTTTAAGGCAAGAAGATGATAGATGGCATTTAATATGTTCTCCAAAAATTGAATCTCAAATTTATCTTGATAATGCAAATTTGATTATTTGGGATTTTTATTCCAAAGTAAATATTCCAATAGCTATAATCAATGCCGACCCAAAACATCCGGCAGGACAAGCACCAGCGCAAGTCTGCACTTCACTTACCAATGAAATCCCAATACCATCGCGATTGATCAATAACACAACCCATTTACTGCAAATTGAGAAACCACAGGAATGCCGCAGAGCATTACACGAGTTACTCCGAGAAATAACAGATTTATAGTTATTGATCCAAATTAAAAAACACAAACGTCCCTAACTGCTAGCCGTTTCTTTATGGTTATAAACAATTAGAGAAAACTCGAAATAATTGCGCTTATGAAGATAGATGCACCGACGGTATTAAGGACAATCAAACTTCGATCATGCCAGAGCATTCCGACCATCAACCAACCGATAATGCCAGTTAACTGAAAATACATATTGAGAGGATAAAGATTGGCTGAGGTTAAGATCATACCAATAATTAGAAGTACGGAACTTGTCCATTTTAACCACCAAATAAAATTTTTATAAAAAGAAATCATTTAAATTAGATCCAACGAGTTTGGATCTTATAAGCTCAACGATAGCATGGGACTAATGAAAAAAGGTAAACTCTGCCATGCAATTAAGGATTAGGTTCTATTTCAGCAACACTCAATAATCTCCATAATTTTCAGATAAAATGATTGAAAAAAACCTAAACATTAGTGGGCCGTCGCAATGCGACCTATGAATTATTGTAAAATCAATAAAGCCGATAATTAAATATCAAACAATCGTCCAAAGCCGTCAATTTTTTGGTTGTTTTCCATAATCCGTAATATATCCCAAAGCGTTGCAGTATTGCTTGTAATCACAGGTTTTTTTAATTCATTTTCCAGACTTTCAATAAAATCGATAGCCGCAAAATCGGTGCACGAAATAAACAAACCATCTGAGTCGTTATTTGCTGAGGCTAGGCAAAAACTCTTTGCCACGTCATGATCCAGTCGATGCAATTCCGATCCAGATATAATATTGAGTCCCTCAATATTTGTTACGCTTATTTCATGGCTTTCGATAAATTCTTTTTCAATTTCATTTACCTCTTGAACATATGGCGTAGCTATTGAAACAGATTTAAACTTCAGTTTCTTCATCGCTCTAACAACTGACGTAGCCGTGGTCGTAACCGGCAAATCAGCAACCTTTCTTATTCGCTGCGTTATGGCTTCATCCCAATTGATCCCATCAATCAGACTCCCAGACGTGCAACAATATGCGATCACATCGACCTCAGCGTGTTTTAATAGCTTAGCGGCGAATTCAACTTCTTTAGCCATTGCTTTTAAATTTTCAGGCAATCCTAACTCAAGAGGTAATCTCGTAGCGTAAATTGCTATCCCATCAGGTGCCATTTTATTGAATTCAGGTTCCAAAGTATTATTTAAGGATGGAACAATGACCCCTATTTTACCTTTCTTACCGTACATTAAATCTCTTCATCACTCAGTTTAGACCCGCTAACAACAAGGCCAGCACGCTGATCTTTAATAAATTGATCTGGATTTCGATCCTTGATAGCCCCAAAACCACCACCCCCAGGCAATTCAAAACATAACCTTTCGTTTGGTCCGATAAGTTGGAAACCCTTTGCATCTAATTCTCTTCCACTCTCCAAATAAAGCCTGCCGGCCTTACCATTTTCACCTCCGGATCGACCTCTAGCCTCAACCGTAGTGCGATCAAACATGGCGAACAAACCACACGGGCGGCCATCGATAGTACTTAACACTATCTTTTGTCCAAATCCCCCGCGAAATTGACCCCCTCCAGCTGAATTGGGGCGCAATTCTTTATGCCAAATAACAATAGGAGCACTATTTTCTACCACTTCAATGGGCATTGCCTTAACGCCGCTCGGAAACGCGGTCGCTGAAAGGCCATCCATTTTGGTTCGCGCGCCCATCCCACCTGCATTAAAAAATAAAGTCTCGTAACGATCCTTTGCCCAATTATTATTTTCTTCAAAGTTACCATCGATTTCAGGTCCCCCTCGAATTTGGATTCCCCAGAGACAAGCAGATCCCTCTGCAGGAACCCGGTCTGGCACAATTTTAGACAAACAGCCCATAACAACCTCTGGTAAAAATTGCCCAATGATATGACGAGCCGCAACCGGCCAAGGGCTTTCAACATTTAAAATAGATCCCTTGGGTGCCTTGACAGTAATTGCAGAAATTGAGCCTGTGTTATTAGGTATTTGGGGTCCAATAATGCAGCGAGCACCGAAACAGGAATAAGCATTGGTATAATTATAAACTAAGTTAATACCTTTATTGATGGCCCGACTTGAACCAGAAAAATCAATTATTAAACCATCATCAGTAATTTCAATCGTACAGTTAATTTTAACCGGCGTACCAAAGCTATCAAGAACAATATGATTGTGCGCCTTACCTCTAGGTAGTTTCCTAATTTCTTCAATCATGGAGGAGCGAGAGCGATTGATAATTTCATCGCCAATTTTTTCAAGATTCTCTATCTTTAAATTATCCAGTGCTAAACACAAATTTTTTGCACTGACTTCATTTGTTGCTACATAGGATAAAATATCAGCTTCAACTTCTTCAGGCGTTCGAACATTATTTCGGATGATTTTGATTAACTCGGAATTGACTATACCTTTTTTCACAAGCTTTAACACTGGAATAGCAAGCCCCTCTTCAAATACAGATGAAGCGTCTGGCCCCTGTCCTCGTCCCCCAATGTCGAGCTGATGGCAGGTGCAAGCAAAAAAACCAACAACTCTCCCAGCACGAAACACCGGCGACAGTATCGTGATGTCATGGAGGTGTCCTGAAGCAAGCCATGGATCATTAGTAATTAAATGATCCCCTTCGTTTAACTCGGTAACCGGGATTTCTTGAAGCATTAAAGGTACTGCTGCGGCTGTTGAGTTCACATGCCCTGGTGTACCCGTCAATGCCTGCGCAAGCATCCTCCCTTGTCGATCAAACAGAGCTGCCGACAAATCACCTGAATCACGTACCACAGGGCTGAAGGCAGTCCGCATTAGCGTCCGCGCCTGTTCTTCAACAATAGATATCAAATTATTCCAAATAACTTGAAAACGTATCTCATCGCTTGGCTTCAAGATAAATTCCTTCCTATTTTACAGACGCTTTACACACACACAAATGGCCATTCTTAACACATTGAGCATAATAACCTCTGGGCACATAAATTGTTGTACCGTAATCTTTGATTAAACCAGGCCCATTGAAATGTTCATCCACGTTTAAATCATTGCGCGCCTTGGAAACTGCTTTAATATATGAATTTTTATTAAGATCATATAATTCTTCTTTTGAAGAAATTTTATCAATCTCTTTTCCCTTCAAATTTTTTGCTACTAATGACGGATCACGTGTAGAAATACAAAGACTTATCCCAACACATTCAATGGCAACACCTTGAAGTGATCGGCTATAAACCGAAACATATTTTTCCACAAATAAATCATGTAAGAGACTATCATCATTATTGGTAAGATCTTGATTGGTGATAGGTATAGATAAACTATGACCTTGACCAATATAACGCATGAAAACATAACGGTTTTCCACGATTGGTGAATTAGGAGCTGCAGAACTAACTGCAGCCTTCGCTTCTTTAGAAATATTGAGAAACTCCCGGTTGAGTTCCTCGGCTTGAAACTCAGATAAATTCAGTTTAACGCTACGCGAAATGTCGAAAGTCACCTGAGACTGAAGAAACCCAACTGCGGCGCCAACTCCAGCATCCAATGGAATAATAATACGTTCTATGCCAAGTTTCTGGGCAACTTTTGCGGCGTGGAGGGGAGCACTACCACCAAAAGCTACCAAAGTTCTTTCCCTCAAATCGATACCTTTTTCGCGGGCATGTTCACGTGCTGCCGCTGCCATTTGTTCTTCAACCATCTCTGTGATCGCAATAGCAGAAACTGGATCGTCAAGTGCTAATTTGGATCCAACGTATTCTTTTATAGCGAACTGTGCTTTTTGTTCTGAAATTTTAATATCTGATTTGACAAAATCCTTTGCGGACAAACGGCCTATTAGAATATTTGCATCGGTAACAGTAGCAAATTTTCCGCCACGATTATAGCAGGCAGGTCCGGGCATTGCCCCAGCACTTTCCGGTCCAATTTGGATACGTTTTAGAGTATCTACATGAGCGACCGATCCTCCCCCAGCACCAATCTCAACCATATCGATTACAGGAATTCGCGCTGGTAATCCGCTACCTTTCCTGTGCATATGTTCCCTAGCCATCTCAAAAGAATCACTTCGCTGAGGCACCCCACCATCAATGAGACAAACCTTTGCCGTGGTTCCACCCATATCAAAGGCTAAAATTTCATCCTCATCTAGATCATCAGCTATATTAGCTGCAAATATAGCACCGCCAGCCGGACCTGACTCCACGAGACGGATAGGAAATTTGTGAGCTGTATCAAGATCACATAAGCCTCCACTTGATAAAAACATAAAAATTGGTGCTTTAATACCGAGAGTGATCAATCCTGTTTTAAGGCGTTCTAGATAGGAACCTATAACTGGCTGCACATATGCGTTAGCAACCGTCGTAGAGAATCGTTCAAATTCGCCGATTTCTGGGCTAACTTCACTCGATAAGCTGATATTCAAATCGGGTAGGAGCTCCAGCAATCTTTCCCCCACGCGCGTCTCATGGTCCGAATTTCTATGAGAATGAAGAAAACAGATCGCAATACTTTCAATTTTTTGTGAAACCAATTGCTCGGCAATAATATCAATTCTACCTTCATCCAAAGGCAACAGAACTTCACCCTTTGCTGAAAGTCTTTCGCCTATAGTAAACCTCCACCATCTTGGCACTAAAGGTTCAGGTTTCGATATATTTATGTCATACTGATCGAATCGGCTTTCATCACCCTGAGCAATGACATCACGGAAACCCTCCGTAGTGATTAAAGCAGTACTTGCGCCAGTTCTAGATATGATAGCATTTGTAGCCAAGGTAGTGCCATGGATGAAACCTGCCACCTGTTCTGGCAAAAGCGAATTTTCCTCAATTAGACGTCCAACACCATTGATTATTGCCTGTTCTGGTGCCTCCGGCGTAGTCAACAATTTAAGCGTTTTAATTCCCACTGATGTCGCCAAAGCAAAATCGGTAAATGTTCCGCCAACATCAACCCCAAAACGAATTGTGTCTTTCGCAGTCAATATTTTCACTCACATTTCTTTAAAGGTAATCTTCTAAATTTAGATTGTCTTCACCAGGTACAAATTTTTGTTCAAATTCAGCTGCGCGTCCAAATGGGAATGTGGCATCTAGTCCCAATCTTCCCCAATGGTCCTTATGCACATCCCGGTAAAAACCTGGAACATCCGGTATAACCATGGTCCGATTATCGGCTCTACCGCGTGTTGTAAAAGCCCACATTACTTCATTTAAATCAAAAATATTAACGTCCTCATCAACAACAATACAAACTTTATTATAGTCCAAATGACCGCCAAAGGCTGCCATTAATACTTTCCTGGAATGTCCTTCGTACTGTTGTTTAATTTTGATTGTGGTATTCATAACTGAAGGCACACAAGAAATATCTATAATGCCAGGAACTAGCTCATTAAGATGCCGATAGGTCTTAGCGGCAACCCTTGCTTCCAAGAGAGAAATATCTTCGTTAGAACCGCAAAGCAAACTGTGATACGTAGGCGATGGCCTCGTATACACAGATAAAACCTCAAAGACATTATTATCACCAACGTCAACATAATAGCCCATAAATTCACCGAAAGGCCCTTCGGGTCTTCTCTCATTGGGGAGTATTCGACCTTCAACCACAATTTCTGTTGATGCTGGAATTAACAAGTCACTATTTATTGCCTCATAGCAAGGTATAGGAGCGTTTTTGATAGCACTTGCGAAATCCATCTCATTTGAACTTTCAGGTAACGTAGCACCTGCCGCAAGAAATAATTCTGGATCAACTCCGATCAACATAACGGCATCAATAGCAGTCCCTTGCTGTTCCGCAATTGCCTGATAACGAAATAAATCATGGCTCGAACCGAGGCGGACCCTAATCTCAGAATCACTAACATACATACCGCGATGAAAAGATAGATTCTCAATTCCTGTTTGAGGATGTTTCGCCAAAAAAATTGCCGACGTAAAATAAGCTCCAGCATCTTTACTGTGATAAGTGATAAGAGGTAAATCACTCAGTCGACAATCAACTAAATCTGTGGGTCGTTCAATAGTTTCGAAAGGTTCACGGTTTAATGATTGCGAGCAATCGTATAAATCATTCCATCGTCCACAGAATTGATTTGGTTCCGCGCCCAAAATATTGCAAAGCCTTTGTCGATTGTTATAAATGTTCGTAACCACTGGTATTTTGGTATCGGAGACCTTTTCAAAAAGAACAGTTTTGTTCGACGATTTCTGAACAGCTTTGGTAACAGCGGCTAGCTCGTAATTAGATTTTACCTGTTTACTGACAACGAGTAATTCATCTTGTGATTCTAATTTCTTTATCAGATCCCGCATTTTTTAATCCCAACTGCTGTTTGAACAATCCATTATGATTTATATTATTAACAATAAAATTAGAAAAAACCTCACCATTCCGAAAATATAAATGCTAAAGCTCATCTAGATAGATTTAAATCTCCACCCAATCCAGACCCAATAGTATCAATTATACGTTTTCGGAACAAATCTGTGTGCTGACGTGCAACTTTTTCCGCCAAGTCAACATCCCGTGATGCAATGGCGTCTATCATGGAGATATGCTGCCCAATTACATTTTGATAATAACCCTCATCAATTGAAACGTTAGATAAGCCCGTTCCAAAAGCGGACAAAGAAAGACGTAATCCAACTGTTAGCAGCTCCGCGTAAATAGCGCTGATATACTTATTACCACATGCATCAAGCATTATTGCATGAAAATCACGGTTAGTTTCACTCATTTTGACTATATCATGCGCTTTTGCAGCCTTAATAAAATAGTCATTAATGCGTTCAAGTTCGGTTATCTGTTGATTCGATGCCCTCGCCGCACATAATCTCAAAACCATTCGTTGACACACATCTAAGGCCTCAAAATATTGAGGAACATCCGATATATCAATTTCAGCTACTCTAGCTCCCCTATTGGGAAGTAGCACAACCAATCCCTCTGAGGCTAAACGAATAAGCGCTTCTCTAACCGGTGTGCGCGAAACCTTAAAGCGTTTCTCCAACGTGGTCTCTTCGATATTTTCCCCTGGCGATAGCCGCAAATGGAGAATATCTTCTTTCAACCCCTGAAACACCCTCTGGGCGCCCGTTCCTTTTGGGCGTCCTCGCACTTTTACGGTTGATTCTTGTATCTTATTAATTTTTCGCAGTGTCGTAATATTATCGCTCCTTGAAACCGGCAAAAGATTAGCCCCAAATTTCTTGATTGCACCCCACAAATATTCACTTTAGATACATGGTGTATTAAATTCAATTAAATGGTATGTGCTGAAGTTGAAATTAGGAAGCAAAAAATCATAAAATACCACTTATTAAATTATTTCGACTAAGGAGGCTCCAAGGAATGGCAACAGGATTAGATTTTCCCCGTCACTCAAAGAAACTGACAGAAAAGTTCAGAGATTCTGGCTATTGGAACGACGATACCTTATCAACCTATATTGAAAAATGGGCTAAGGAAACTCCTGAAAAAACGGCAATTGTCGACCCTGAGCAAGAGTTAACCTATGCGGAGTGGTACTCTGCTTCTTTGAAATTTGCGAATGCTCTACTTGACCTTGGCCTAAAACGTGGCGATGTAATCGCTATTCAATATCCAAATACGCCCGAATTTCTAATATCTTATATCGGCATAGCCCTAATGGGAGGTGTAATGTGTACTCTCCACATGCCTTATCGTGGTGGTGAAATGGCACCTTTAATGAATCATGGGAAAACAAAGGCCGTGATTTGTTGGCAGGGCGACGATAAATATGATGCTCCGCAAACCATGGAAGAATTAAAAGAAGAAGTTCCAACACTTGAACACGTTATCGTAGTCGGAAAACCTAAAGAGGGACAACATAGTTTCAAGGAATTAATCAAAAAAGCAACCCTTTCACCCATTAAAGATCCACCAATTGCAAGCGACCCATGTATTCTTTGCTTTACATCAGGCACTTCAGCATCACCCAAAGGCGTAGTCCGAACCTACGAGACATTAACAGCCAACGCCCGAATTTATTCTCCAACAATTGAACTATCGGCAGATGATCGTGTAATGGTAGCTCCACCTTTTACCCATGTTTTCGGGCTTACATGTGCAACACTCGCTCTTTGCTGGGGGTCAACAAATGTATTGATGTCATTGTTTACGCCAGAACTTTATACGGACCGTATAATCAATGCTAAACCCACCATACTTTTTTCAGCGCCGGCTCACGTTGCAGCCTCAATAAAGGCGGGATTACTTGATGATGTTGATTTGTCATCCCTAAAAGATGTGATCATTGCAGGTTCGGTTTGCCCCCCAGAAGTGGCCGCGGATCTAGAAAGGCGGATGCCTAATGGGCGTTCTGGCCAGTTATTTGGTATGACTGAAACTATACTAATCATGCAAACACCTTTAAACGAAAGTCCAGAAATACGTCATTCAAGTACAGGGCGTAAAACGGAAGGAATCGAGATCCGGATTGTGAATCCTTTAAACGATAAGGTTGTATCTGTCGGCGAAGAGGGAGAACTACTTCTTAGTGGTTACGCAATAATGGCTGGATATCTAAACAACGACGCCGCAAATAAAACCGCTTTTACGTCAGATGGATATTTTAGATCAGGAGATTTGGCTACATGTGACTCGGATGGAAATGTAGTAATAACAGGTCGCGTCAAAGACGTTATTAATCGGGGTGGCATTAAAATTAATCCCACAGATATCGAGAATATTCTTCAGGCGCATCCTAATATTGTTTTAGCGGCTTTAGTTCCAATGCATGATGATGTTCTTGGTGAACGGATTTGTGTATTTATTACTCTTGCTCCTAATGCCTCAATCACGTTTGAAGAAATGACTAGCTATCTTGAAAAAAATGGAATTGCCAAAATGCGTTGGCCTGAAAGAATAGAAATTATTGATGAAATGCCAATGACCCCTACCCGAAAAATACAAAAAGGCGAATTAATCAAATTACTACGTATTTGAAAACTGTTGACCAAAATTAATGGCCTCACAAAAAATTAAGCCCTGAGGAGTGCAAGATGGAAGGACTAGTTATCCATGAATTCGGCCCAATTAATAGCCATAAAGTTGAAGAATTTAAAGATCCGCTAGCAGGTAAAGGTGAAGTAGTTGTTGACGTTCATGCTATTGGCCTAAATTTCCCGGACACATTAATGGTCCAAGGTAAATATCAAATGTGGCCTGACCGACCTTTTGTTCCGGGCCGTGATGCCGTAGGTGTCATTTCAGGTGTAGGAAACGATATTGAGACTTTAAAAATCGGTGATCGTGTTGCATGCCAGGTGCTATGGGGTGCATTTGGCACGAAAGTATGTGCTCCAGAAGCCAAGGTATTTAAACTTCCAGACGAAGTAGATTTCGTTAGCGCTGCTGGTATGATTACAACCTATAATACAGCTCATGTCGCAGTATATGAACGAGGCAATGTGCAGTCTGGTGAAACAGTTTTTATAACAGGAGCATCAGGTGGCGTTGGCCTTGCAATGGTTGAAATGGCAAAAGCTCGCGGTGCAACGGTTCTAGCTGGGGCTACTTCTAAAGAAAAAGGGAATATCGCAATTAAACACGGTGCAGATTATTGGATAGACCTAAGTGTAGACGACCTGCATGAAGGAGTAAAAAATCAGGTCATTGCCGCAGTTGGCGAAGATTTATGTGAGGTAGTTTTCGATGTGGTCGGAGGTAAGGTTTTTGACGCTGCGATGCGATGCCTTGCTTACCGGGGTAGGATGGTCATCGTTGGTTTTGCAACCATGGATATTTCAATGCCGAAAGGTCATCATATTTTGTTAAAAAATATTTCAATAATTGGAGCACCACTCGACATCAACTTCAAAAAATCTATAGATGTTATCCATAGAGGCGTAGAAATCATATTTGATCTTTGGAAATCCGGAAAAATAAAACCCGCAATTTCCCAGATCATTCCATTAAATGAAATTATTCCTGCCATTCAATCAATCGCAGACCGGACCGCACTTGGAAAAATCGTGGTGACAACCAAATATTTTGATAATAATTAGCAAATAATCATATAGTTCACGTACGAATCACGCTGAACCCCTTAAAAAATTTCTACTGGCGAGTAAATTCAATTTCACCGCCTGGCAATAGGTAAAGCACGATTGCTTTGCCATTTGTTACTGTTGGATTGTGGGCCGATCCCTTTCCATACACAATCCAACCTGCACCATGATCGTCGAATTCGGCTTCATCATTAATTGGCATAATTAAATCTATCTCTCCTTTTGGATGGCGATGGTGTGGACCGACAACATCCTCCATTTGGACTACATCAACGCTAAACCCATTAATTTCTTTAATTACTCTACCAAACTTAATACCACCAAATTCTTGCTTACACATCCATCCTTCAGTTATAGCCGTTTCACAGATTTGTTGTAACTCAGCAAAAATCGGACCATCTGATGGGAATTTTTTATTCAAATCAACAGCCATATCCTCGTTCAAAGGTTTTGCAGCAATTACCTTGGTAACTTCATCAATAATTCTCTCAAAAGTTTCTTTTTCCACTTTAGTCACTCCTATTTTTTATACAATTTATCACAAGAATTCTTGTAGGATTGGATTTTTCTTCGAAAATCTTTTGAAATGGAAATAGGCTCAAAACTTTCCGCATCTACGAAACAAACCACTTGATCAATATGGAAGCAATGATGTTTTTCAGAGTCAAAACCATTAAAAACGTAGTTTAACGAGGCATTCCCAAGTTTTTTAATCTCAAGTGAAATATCTATGTATTCACCAGTACGCATTGGATGAATGAACTCGCAGCACATTTTAACAGTAGGAGTGTCAATTTTATGTTCGTCACGGAGCGTCATTGAATTATGTCCTAAAATCTCTATTAGCCATTCCTCAATAGTTTCCAAAGCATAGTGGAAGACACGCGGCGTATAAATAATACCAGCCGGGTCACTTTCGCCCCATAATATTCGTCGGCTTTTAGTAAATGGAAAATTCATAGAAAAATTATTAGAACCTTACTTTAGTTTGGGAACATCTACAAATCATGTGAAAAATGTTGTATCCAGTGCACTCGTCAAATATATTGGCCGATGTTGCTCAAATACCAAACAATATGTATTTTATTGAATAAAGCAATAGTTAGGGAACTTAAAATAATGGACGGTGGCACAGCATTAGCACGCGTTGCAAATACTGGGGAACGATCCTTTAACAGTGAAATTCAAAAACTTACCTTGGGCGCTGGGGAGGAGTTCCATGGTGAAGGAATTCTTGCGGTAACGAAAGCTTTACTCCAGTCAGGTGTGACATACGTTGGCGGATATCCTGGTGCTCCAATGTCTCATTTAATTGATGTACTCGCTGACGCTAGTGAAGAAATTCTTGAGCCAATGGGGATAACTTATGAACAAGCAGCCTCCGAGGCAGGAGCCGCTTCACTTCTCTCAGCATCTATCCATTATCCTATCCGTGGGGCCGTTACCTGGAAATCCGTTGTAGGAACAAATGTTGCCTCAGACGCTCTTTCTAATTTGGCTTCCACTGGTGTAACGGGCGGTTCATTAATTATTTTGGGGGATGATTACGGTGAGGGATCCAGCATAATGCAAGAGAGGACCTATACCTTTGCCATGAAATCTTCAATCCCTTTAATCGATCCCAGATACGATATGGAACGCATGGTCGAACTAACAGAGCAGAGCTTTGGTATTTCAGAAGCATCTAATATGCCGGTTTTTCTAAATATGAGAATTAGAGCCTGCCACTTAACTGGCACGTTTACGGCCAAAGACAATAAGATAGCTAATTTTAACTCGAACAATCCAATCCCAGAACAAAGATATGATGTTACTAAAATTGTTCTCCCTCCAGCATCCTATCAGCACGAAATTGCAAAATTCGAAGAGCGCCTACCTGCTGCAGCAAATTTCGCTAAACAAAATAAAATTAACGAGTTTTTTGAAGGGTCTCAAAAAAATAATAAAATAGGAATCATAACTCAAGGTGGGACCTATACCGTTGTCATGCGTGCACTCCATCGACTGGGAGCGGCAGATGCATTTGGAAATAGTGATGTGGAAATCTATTGTATGAACTTGGTGTACCCATTGATTCAGAGTGAGTTAGTTGGCTTTATGGAGAACAAGAGCAGTATTTTAGTGGTAGAGGAAGGTAATCCCAACTACATAGAAACCCAGATAGCTGAAATAGCACATACTAATGGGATTAAATGCCGCATCCACGGAAAAGATATGTTGCCGATGGCTGGAGAATATGTATCAAACGTTGTTAGAGAAGGAGTTGCACAATACCTAGCCGAAGAAGGCCCCACAGAGATCAGTAAATTAGCCTTAGAACAAAACACAAAAATACTAGCAAAAACGAAAAAGGCTCAATCATATCTAGCTAATCCTATGCCGCCGCGACCACCCTCATTTTGCACAGGTTGTCCAGAACGACCAATAATGGCTGCCCTAAAAATGTTGATGAAGGAACGTGGTAAATTTCACATATCGATGGATATAGGTTGCAATCTGTTTGGCTCACTCCCACCCTTCAACGTCGGAAATACCGTCTTAGGTTATGGACTTAGTTTAGCGAGTAGCGGAGCGATTGGTCCCGCTCTTGATCAACCGAATGTCGCTGTTATGGGCGACGGTGGCTTTTGGCATAATGGCTTCACATCTGGCGTAGTAAACTCTCAATGGAATAAGTACGACTCCGTTTTAGTTATATTAGATAATGGCTATGCAGCTGCAACGGGGCAGCATAAACTACCTTCAACAGGGGCGACACCGCGCGGGCTTGAATCACTGCTATCGATCGAGAGTGCTTTGAGGGGAGTTGGCGTCAAATGGATCAAACATGTTGATTCCTACAGTCTGGAAAATACTATCAACGTACTCAGAGATGCGATGGATGCCCGGGGTGAAGGTCTTAGGGTTGTCATATCAAATAATGAATGCATGTTAGCCAAACAACGTCGCGTCAAACCCGCTAAAGCCGCAGCTCTCAATGCCGGTAAAACCGTTACTCATGAAAAATTTGGTGTTGATGAAGAAGTATGTACTGGTGATCATTCTTGTATGCGTTTAAGTGGGTGTCCTTCGCTCACTTTAAAACATAGTAAAGATCCCTTAAAAGAAACTCCTGTAGCTCATGTAGATGAAAGTTGCGTTGCATGTGGTAATTGTGGTGAAGTTGCCCATGCAGCTCAACTTTGTCCGTCCTTTTATAAGGCAGAAGCTATCCAAAACGCCGGTATAATTCGTAAACTTGCATCGTCAGTAAATCGCTCTTTTCTGAACCTTTTGGGTAGCGATAAATGAAATGAACGAAATTAATAATATTTCAACCGTTCGCCCAATTTGTGTCTTGCTTGGCGCACTTGGTGGACAAGGTGGCGGCGTATTAATCGATTGGTTGGTTACAGCTGCAAAGAACGGAGGATATCCGGCACAAGCCACTTCAACGCCAGGCGTAGCACAACGAACAGGGGCAACAACATATTACTTTGAGTTGTTTCCTAAAAGGGATCCAATTGAAAAACCCATTTTTACATTCTTTCCTGGTTCAGATGATTTAGATATAATGATTGCAATGGAACCCACTGAAGCTGGCCGTGCAATAGAGCGTGGTTTCGTTACAGACTTCACCACAGTTATAACGACCACCGAGCGAGTTTATTCTACCTCAGAAAAAGTATCGGCAGGCGATGGGCGCATAGACGTTGTCCCAGTTATTGAAGCTGTTGAAAAAGCATCAAAAAAATTGATCCAACTTGATGTGGAAGCCCTTTCAGTTGGCACATCAGCTAGAGGAAATTCTATAGCTTTTGGTGCTGTCATAGGTAGCGGGATTCTTCCTTTAAATCCAAAAGATTGTAGAAACGCTATCGAGGCGAAAGGAGTTGCAGTTACTAGCAATCTAGCCGGATTTGAAATTGGGTTTAAAGCAGTACAGGAAGGTATCCAACCACAAAAACAAGATAATAGTCACATTTTTAATAAAGCTCCAGATGAATTCGGTCCTGAAATTGCTGAGTTCCCAGAGACCACCCACGACATTATTTCCCATGGAATTTCTCGAACAATTGATTACCAAGACCGAACTTATGCCCGACAGTATATTAAGCGTTTAAAAAAGATTTTAGATATTGATGAAGATCAAACGCATCAACTTACTTCTGACATGGCGCGACATTTAGCCCGCTGGATGAGCTTTGAAGATGTCATTCGTGTAGCCCAATTGAAAACCCGGCCCGGGCGACTTTCCAGAATCCGAAGCGAACTAAAAGTTGA
The DNA here is from genome assembly GCA_964639965.1 of uncultured Rhodospirillaceae bacterium. Lineage (GTDB taxonomy): Bacteria > Pseudomonadota > Alphaproteobacteria > Rhodospirillales > UBA2165 > TMED23. The sequence goes on along the minus strand of CAZXGI010000019.1, from coordinate 6,656 downwards.
TCCAAAGACACCGTTAAAACTAACAGATTATTTCAAACCAGGTAGGGAAGAAGCTTTGGGGGTAATACCAAAAAGCTTGAGTTGGTTGGTACCACCTCTCAATAAAGGAGTAGCTCTTCATATACCGACCGGATCAGCTTTTGGATTTGCCTTGCTAAAATTTTTATCGGTTTTAAAACCGTTGCGATCGAAAACCAGCCAATTTATTGAAGAGCAAGAAGCAATTGATCAATGGCTAGATGCCGTGGTTAAGGCTAGTTCTCTCGATTATCACCTTGCTTGCCAAACGGCAAACCTGGCCATCTTAGCCCGAGGTTATGGCAACGTAAGAAAAACAGGAATGAAAAAACTCGATTTGTTATTTACAGATTGGGAAAAGAAATTATCAAATAATCATTCAGAAATTGCGGCCGAAGTGAATCAGTTGATAATACTCGCTAACTCCAATCCAGATGCAATGTAGGATTGTCCGAGGAGATAATTATGGATGAAACCCAAAATAAAACCCACCTTAATTGCAAGGTAAATGGAAAAGAACGCGACGACTTTGTTTCAGATAATATGCTTCTAGCAGATTATCTTCGTGAGAAACTCAATCTCACTGGTACAAAAATCGGTTGCGACGGGGGCGAATGCGGTTGCTGCACAGTTCTCATAAATGGCGTGCCTCAGCATGCTTGCTTGCGTTTGGCAGCGACTTGCCAAAGCACAAATATCGAAACCATAGAATCTTTATCAGAAGCGAGTCACCTCTCTGCCCTTCAGCGTGGCTTTCATGAGAAATTAGGTGCTCAATGCGGTTTTTGTACGCCAGGTATGATTATGGCAGCTGAAGGTTTACTAAGAAGAAATCCTGAACCAAACGAGGAACAAATCCGCCAAGGGCTGGCGTCAAATATTTGCCGGTGTACCGGCTACATTAAAATTATTGAATCGGTTCAATTTGCAGTTAATGAATTAAAGTTGAAAGAAAAAGTGGAATGAATGAAATAAAACCAACCAAATCGATTGGTATTCGCAAAACACTAGTGGATGGTCCTGAAAAAGTTTCTGGAAAGGCACTTTACTCTGCTGATTTCTTTCCAGCTGACTGCCTAGTCGGGCGTATTTTTCGAAGCCCTATTTCACATGGCAAGATTATTGAAGTTGACATTTCGAAAGCAAAAGCATTGCCAGGTGTAAAAGCAGTAATAACTGGTGACGAGACTGATGAGCCTTTTGGCGTTTTACCAATCGCACGGTTTGAATATCCTCTCGCCCGCGACAAGGTCCGTTATAAAGGAGAACCTGTAGCATGCGTTGCTGCAATTGACACTAAAACCGCTCAAAAAGCAATTGAACTAATTAAATTCAAGTATAAGGAACTACCAGCATATTTTACATCACAAGAAGCAATGGCAGAAGGTTCGCTTAATATACATGATCACCGAGAAGGCAACATCGAACGAGAAGTGGATTTTGATTTAGGAGAGACTGACGCCGGTTTAGCAACTGCCGATCTAATAATGGAAGAAACATATAACTGCGCGGAGGTAGCCCAAGTCCAGAGCGAGCCACACGCCGCCATTGCAGAGTATGACGTTATTAGAGATTTCATGACAGTGCATGCCAGCACACAAGTCCCATATTATGGGCATAAAATGCTAGCAAAAACGCTCAAAATGGAAGAGAGCAAGGTCCGCATGATTAAACCATTTGTTGGCGGCGGATTTGGATGTCGCACAGAGTGCTTAAATGTTGAGCTTATTTGTGCTCTTGTCGCCCGCGCTGCAAAAGGCACAGTTCGTATCGCAATAAGTCGTGAGGAAACTTTTATAACCCATCGCGGCCGTCCAGAAACAGACGTGGAAATAAAAATTGGCGTTAAGAAAAATGGCCAAATTACAGCTGTCGATTTTAAAGCAATTCAACGCGGCGGTGCCTATAGCGGTTATGGCGTCGTGACAATTCTATATGCTGGCGGCCTGATGTTCGGAGTGTACCATCTTCCTGCTGTTCGTTATAAAGGATTGCGAATCCTTACCAATACACCTCCTCCTGGTGCTATGCGTGGTCATGGCACAACAGACGTGCGATATGCCTTCGAAAACTTACTTGATAAAGTTGCTATTGAGTTGGGTATTGATGCAATTGAGTTGAGGCGCAGAAACTTCTTAAAAGCCCCAAAATACGAAACCCTCAACGAAATGTTCATAAATTCTTATGGGCTACCAGAATGTCTCGATTGGGTTGAAGAGAAAAGTGGTTGGAAAAAACGAAAGGGGAAATTAGGAGTAAATAGAGGCCTCGGAGTAGCCTGCGCACATTACCCTAGCGGTGCTTCAAAACCGGTTAACTGGACTGGTGAACCTCATGCGACTGTTCACCTAAAACTCGACTGGGATGGTTCAATTACGCTTTTAACAGGGGCCCCTGAGATCGGACAAGGATCCACCACTATGGCAATTCAATGTGCAGCAGAAACACTTGGCCTTGATATGTCTCGTTTCCAAAGTCTTACTAGCGACAGCAAGTTGACACCTAAGGACAACGGCGCATATTCCTCGCGCGTTACATATATGGTGGGTAACGCATCTATCGATGCAGCAACTAATTTAAAAAATATCCTAATAGACGCAGCTGCACGTAAATTGGAAGTAAAACCAGAAGATATAGAGTGCCTCGGTGAAGTATATCGAGCCGGCACCCAAGACGAGGGGCTCACCTTCAATGAGGTTGTGCAAGTTGCCTTAGAGGGAACAGGGACTATTACGGCTAAAGGTAATTTTGATACACTTCCCGAATCTTGGGGTACAAAAAAATATCGTGGTGGAGCTATCAGCGGCAGCATGGCCTATGCCTATGCCGCTCAAGTAGTCGAAGTTAGTGTTGATCCCGACACAGCCGAAATTAAGGTGGAAAAGGTCTGGGCGGCCCAAGATGTTGGCAAAGCTCTAAACCCACTAGCTGTAGAAGGACAGATTGAGGGCTCAGTTTGGATGGGAATGGGACAAGCAATTTCGGAGGGTACACAATATGTTAATGGTTTAGGTATCACCAATAGCATGCTTGATTATAAAGTTCCGACTATTGTTGAGTCTCCACCAATTGAAGTTGGAATTATTGAAAGTATTGATCCAAATGGACCTTTTGGAGCAAAAGAAGCTGGCGAGACGTCTTTGGTTGCTTTTATTCCAGCATTAACGAATGCAATAGCAGACGCCATAGGAGTTCGACCAATTGATCTTCCAGTTACCCCCGATCGTCTGCTTCAATTGATTGAAGATTACCAAAAGACACATAAGGCAGCTAGATAATGGAATTTATGCCTAACTTTAAAGTCCATCGACCAATAAGCTCGAAAGAAGCTGTAAAACTCCTGGGCGAACACTCAGATTCTAAATTCGTCGCAGGTGGAACAGATCTTATCGTTAATGTCCGTCGGGGAATCGAACAACCAAAGAACTTAATCGACCTCAGTTCTATCGCTGAACTCAGAGAAATTAAAGAAAATAGCACTGGACTTCAAATAGGAGCGGGAGCAACGCTGAACCAGTTGACGAGTAATTCCTTAATTCAGTCTAATTTTCCTGCTATCGCAGAAGCTGCCGCATCTGTTGCGGGTGGCACCCACCAGCAGTATGGGACACTTGGAGGAAACCTGTGCCTCGATACTAGGTGCTTATTCTACAATCAAAGTGAATGGTGGCGCCAAAGCAATGACTATTGTATGAAAGAACGTGGAGAAGTTTGTCATGTAGCACCTGGGGGGAAACGCTGCTTTGCAGCTTTCTCTGGAGATGTTGCACCAGCAATGCTTATATATCAAGCGAAGGTCATTCTGTTGGGCCCTCAAGGTGAAAGGCGTATTCCATTAGCCGAGATGTATCGAAATGATGGAATGAATCACTTGACTTTGACCCCCGGTGAATTGGTTAGTAAGGTTCAATTGCCCAAGTCTCTATCCGGAACCCCTTCTCGATATGAAAAAATACGTATTCGGGGCTCTATAGACTTCCCATTGGCTGGAGTAGCTGTTCGACTTAAAATGAACAAAAAAAAGGTTAAAGAAATCTCAATTGCATTGACTGGTGTAAATCCGTTTCCTCAAATTATTACTGGCACAGATGAGCATATTGGCAAATCTCTAAACGAAAAAAGCTTAGACGATTTGCAGGATAGCGTGCGTAAGCAAGCTAAGCCAATGAAAACAACAACAGTGGCCCCCTGGTATCGTCGCCGCGTTGTTGGGGCTGTCGCGAAAAAACTAATAAAGGAACTTGCAGTTTAAGTTTATTTAACTCAATTTAATTGCAGAATTATAAATACTCTTGGAGCAATGATTTTCCGAAAATTCTTTTAAGTGTTTGATTGCAAATTGCCAGAGACTTAAAATAATTACTTATTTGACCACCGTTAGTGAGACAATATAGAGACAATTATGACTGAGAAAATAAAATTTCAATGGGATGACCCATTTTTCTTTGAGGACCAGCTGAACGAAGAAGAACGCCTCGTTCGAGACACGGCACGCAATTATGCCCAAGAAAAACTGATGCCTCGAGTTCTAGAGGCCAATAGAAATGAAACATTTGATCGGGAAATATTTAATGAAATGGGCGAGCTAGGATTTTTTGGTATTACCCAACCGGAAGAATATGGCGGCGCCAACCTTAACTATGTATGCTATGGACTAGCTAATCGAGAAATTGAAAGAATAGACTCGGGTTACCGGTCAATGATGTCAGTCCAGTCCTCTCTCGTAATGCACCCAATTTTCACCTACGGCAGTGAGAAACAACGAAAAAAATATTTACCAAAGCTTGCAACCGGTGAATGGATTGGCTGCTTCGGCTTAACCGAGCCTGATCATGGATCAGATCCTGGTGGAATGACTACTCGAGCTCGACAAAAAGGTGATGGATATATTCTAACTGGTAATAAGATGTGGATTTCAAATTCCCCCGTTGCAGATATCTTTATCGTTTGGGCTAAATTAGATGGTGACATCAGAGGCTTTATACTGGAAAAAGGTATGGAGGGGCTTAGCACTCCAAAAATAGAGGGAAAATTTTCATTACGAACATCGATTACTGGAGAGATCGTAATGGATAATGTTTCTGTACCTAGCGATCATATTTTACCAAACACCACCGGTCTTGGAGGGCCTTTTGGTTGCCTTAATAAGGCACGCTTCGGAATTTCATGGGGGACAATTGGTGCCGCCGAGTTTTGTTGGCATGCAGCTAGACAATATACTCTAGACCGAAAACAATTTGGGCGGCCATTGGCTGCAAATCAGCTTATCCAAAAAAAACTAGCCGACATGCAAACAGAAATTACAATAGGACTACAAGGGGTACTTCAGGTTGCAAAACTTATGGATCTGAATCGCTGTCCTCCTGAAATTATATCGATGATGAAGAGAAATAATGCAGGAAAAGCCTTAGATATAGCTAGAATGTCAAGAGATATGCACGGAGGCAACGGCATTGTAGATGAGTTTCATATTATAAGGCACCTAATGAACCTTGAAACCGTTAATACGTATGAAGGAACCCATGACGTTCATGCTCTCATCTTGGGAAGAGCCCAAACAAATCTGCAAGCCTTTTTCGCAGAATAGCACTATAAGAGATGGCTGTTACCATTTCGTAATATGCAAAAAATAAATACAAAAAAAAATGCTCGCCTTCCCCTTATCGGAGTACCTACATCACTAATGCAAATTCCTGGCAGTAATTTTACCGCCCACGTTAACGGCCAACGTTATATAACATCAGTTAATAAATTTTCAAAATGCATTGCTGTCCAAATACCCTCTCTCGGCAGTGAATATGATTACGATGATTTACTCGAACGATTTGATGGCATTTTATTGACAGGTGGTAGAGCCAACATCGAACCCCATCACTATGGCGGTAGACCATTTCCTCCAGATGAGCCTATCGATCCAGAACGAGATGCGACGGTTCTTCGCATCATTCCAGCTTGCATCAAATCTGGGATCCCCCTACTGGGTATTTGCCGAGGTTTACAAGAAATTAATGTCGCAATGGGCGGATCTTTACATTACCGGATCAACGAAATACCTGGGAAAAATGATCACCGAATGCCACGAGGAGACCAGGTTACTGAAGAAGAGATTTTTTCCCTTCGTCATTCTGTTGACCTTACACTAGGCGGTTCATTCGAAAAAATGGTAGGAAAGAATACAATCTTAGTAAATACGTTACATGGTCAGGGTATAGATAGATTAGGAGAGGGAATTTTTGTTGAAGCAATTTCTGAAGATAATGTAATCGAAGGTATTAGAATTACCAAACACCCAAATTTCGCGGCTGCTGTGCAATGGCATACTGAATACCATCCTGAAAGGAAGGAACACACACTCTCAAGAAAATTATACGAAGCCTTCGGATGCGCCGCCAAAAAACGCATGGAAAGTAGATAGCTTTTTTCTTATACTGACAGATTTCATAGCAAAAGCTTGAAAAAAGTCCTATATTAGTATTTGCAAATTATTTTTTTCTGAAATTTATTATTCCTAGTAAAATCGGAATATTATTAAATTCTATATCTTTCTATTAAATACCAAATTCAATACAATTCATCAAAATGCTTTCTTATCATTCAAACCAATTAACCATTAATATGAAACACAGCTTAACGTTAAT
>CAZXGI010000018.1:0-42125 GCA_964639965.1 uncultured Rhodospirillaceae bacterium | reverse complement strand
TGAGTGCCGGTAGATCAGTTACGCGTGCAATTTGCCGGCCACGCTGGGTCACTTCAGTGAGTGTTGTTAATCCAATATCAGGCATTGCCATTGATGCGGATAAAGCACCTCCGGAAATATATATACCATCAAATCCCTGTTCCTCTATAATACGAGCAACAATAGGTTCGTGCGCGCCAGGTAACTGTAGAAGCCTCCCAGAAGCCAAGTCTTTTCTGAATTTTGTTCGTTTTTCAGTCGCTTTTTTGGTCCCAAACAACATCAAAAAATCCCCTTCAGGTCGGGAGTATCACTCTTAACTTTAATTTCATCAAGTTGGACATTGAGCTGACTTATATCCTTGGCGTTTAGATCAGGCAAGTTTTCTATTAGTTTGATAAATCGATTACTTTCTTTGTGGTTGATAATGGTCCTTGTAAGCGTTTTGAACTTCTCAATATAATTATTTCGCGAAAAAGGTCGAGCGCCAGCTGGATGAGCATTTGCTACAGCTAATTCATCGGTAATTTTTTCCCCTGATTTGAGAGTGATTTCTATGCGTCCACCAAATGCACGTTTATTTGGATCGGGGTCGTGGTATCGTGCTGTCCAGGCAGGATCTTCTTCAGTGCTAATCAAATGCCAAAGTTTAACTGTATCAGGACGTTGAGCACGGTTTGGAGTGTAAGATTTGATATGGTGCCACTCACCATCTTGAAGAGCAACTGCTATGATATACATGATTGAGTGATCCAGGGTCTCCCGACTAGCGGTCGGATCCATTTTTTGTGGGTCTCGTGCGCCAGTTCCAATCACATAGTGTGTATGGTGGCTTGTATAGAGTTTGATATTTGCAACATCGTCCCAGTTTTTAATTTTGTTTCTAATTTGAAATGCCAGATCAATTATTGCTTGGCTTTGATATTCGGCAGAATGTTCCTTGGTATAACTCTCAAGAATAGCCATTTTTTTTTCGCCTGGTTCGGGTAGAGGCACAAAATATTCTGCGTTTTGACCGTCAAGAATCCAAGCTATAATACTGTCTTCACCCTCGTAGATTGGCGAGGGAGAACCTTCGCCACGCATACAGCGGTCTACCGCTTCAATCGTTAATTTTCCAGCATGGGAAGGAGCGAAAGCTTTCCAGCTTGAAATTTGTCCTTTTCGTGATTGGCGGGTTGAAATCGTTGTGTGCAGAGCTTGTTGAATTGATTGATATATTATTTCTGGTTTTAGTTTTAGCAATGCGCCAAGTCCAGCAGCGACAGAAGGACCAAGATGTGCTATGTGGTCTATTTTGTGTTTATGAAGACAAATACCCTTAACTAAATTAATTTGTATTTCATACCCAGTTGCAATTCCGCGAATAATATCAGCACCTGATCTGCCTGTCTGTTGGGCGACAGCGAGGATAGGTGGTATATTGTCACCGGGGTGCGAGTAGTCAGCGGCTAGAAAGGTGTCATGGAAGTCAAGTTCGCGAACAGCTGTGCTATTTGCCCAAGCCGCCCATTCCGCATGAAAAAGTTGATCATTGGGTAAGCCAAAAACTGTAGCCCCATGTTGCCGAGGATGCGCAATTGCTTGCGCGCGTGCGCTTGAAACCGAATGACGGTCAATTGATGCAATTGCGACAGCGGCATTGTCGATGATTCGATTAATAATCATTTCCGTTACGTCATTATTTACGCTTACTGGATCTGCAGCGACTTCAGCTATTTTCCATGCTAATTGATCCTCTTTTTTTATAACTTTCTCTGACGGAAAGACAGTGACAGAATGATTGAGCAAATTTAAGGAGCTTTCGTTATTATTTTAAGTCAAATCAAGTGGCAGCCCTACATTAGTTGTGGTTTAAATTTGAATCAACTTTATTGTTAAGAGTGCAAATTTGGGTCTCTGTGTTGTGGTCCAAAGAGGCCGGTAGTACCTTTGATCGCATTTCCAATGAGATAACGACCATCGCCATCCCTCATCAGTTTGCCTTCCTGCCTTATTTCGTCAAGTGCTGGCATAATTTCTCGTCCGTCTGAACTTCCGACGGCAGATATTATTTCCACTAGGAACATTGGGCCGTTCTCGGATAGTACTTGTCTAACAGTTTGATGGCTGGTTTTAGAGTGAATTTTTGGGGCAGTTGCACGCGTCATCAATAAGTCTCCTTTTTTTTCAATGGGTAGTGTCAGGTTAAAGCCAGCTTTCGTCCCAAATGGCGCACTATCAAGTGACGGATCCATCGGAAGGCCTGGCCGATTCGGGTAAGGGATCATATCTCGGTCAGCCTGAAAGCGTGAAACAAAAGCCCATTCCCACTGATTTTCATTCCTTATATCTATATCATCATCAACTACGAAAACGTGTTTAGAGACAAACATATTGTCTATCAAGGCTGAGATAGTTCTTTCGGCGTCACCTGATTCTTTCTGAGAAATAGCAACCCTGAGATGTTGCCCTTCAGCAGAGGAGATAGGCACGTAAACATCTTTTACATCAATATTTTCTTTTTCTAATATATTTAATGCTTTAGCCTCAAGCCCAACACTTAGAAGGTTAGCTGATTCAGTTCTATGTATTTGAGATGCAGAGCCATGAAAAATTGTTTGGTGTATCGCGTCGTTTCTCATAGTAATGGCAGTTACGTGAAATACAGGATCCTGATGCATTGGCCCATAAAAGCCAACATATTCGCCGTAAGGGCCATCAGGCTCAATGTAGCCTCGTTCATCTAAATAACCTTCAACTATCATTTCTGCATCTGCAGGCACTCTTATATTATTTGACACGCTCTTCACCAAGGGCAAAGCTTCCCCCCTGAGAGTGCTTACAAGGCTTATCTCGTCCGCGGGAATACGCATCATACCTGCGAGGTAGTCAACGGGATGTGATCCTATTGCAAAACTTATGGGCAGTTTTTCCCCTTTTTTGCATGCCGCAGTGTAAATTCGTTTTAGGTCAGACGGTGCGGTAAGGTTGGTTCCAGCTTCCCGGGAATTTCTAAGACTTAATCTTCGGCACCCTACGTTGGTTGTACCTGTCTCTGGATCAATCGTAAAATCTACGGCAGAGGAAATATAAGGGCTTCCATCTAAATGGTGTTGCAAATAGAATGGAAGTCGTGTTAGGTCGGCATCTTTGCCAGTTAATATAATTTCCTGAACCGGGGCGTCAGAACCTTTGACGTTGATTACCGGCTGTGGATTCTCCAATCTTTTTCTATATTCCGAAACGAGTTTATCGGGTTCTACATTCAGGGCCACAGCTAGTCGCTTACGACTTCCATTGACGTTAGCTACTAACTCAAGACTATCAGACCCTACTTTCTTGAGCCAAACCACTTTTGGATTGTCCTCAATTATTGACGCAATTTTGGAAAATTCTATTGGCTCATCAAGTATTTCAACTTCTCCATGGTCATACAGTTTTTCGACGAAACGCCGGAGACGAAATTTCTCAGTATCAATATTGGGCATCATGAAAATTCCGAAGGTTGGTCTTTAACTGGTGTTTGCATTTCGGATGGCCTCCCAAATTTTTTGGGGAGTTGCTGGCATTTCAATGTAATTAATTCCATGGCCCGATAGAGCATCTGTCACAGCACTTAAAACAGCAGGTAGAGCACCTACACATCCAGCTTCTCCCGCTCCCTTAATGCCCAGGGGGTTGGCTTTAGTTGGGACTGGATTTGATTCAATTTTGATAGTACATAGATCGTCGGCACGTGGCATGGCGTAATCTTGGAAAGAGCCCGTCAATAATTGGCCTGTCTCGGGATCAAATACTATGTCTTCCATCAATGCTTGTCCCACGCCTTGAGCAATTCCTCCGTGGATCTGGCCCTTTAAAGTAAGAGGGTTGATAACTGTTCCAACATCGTCAACTACATAGTAGCTTATGAGTTCAGTGTAGCCTGTTTCTGGGTCGATTTCGACTTCAACCCCGTGGCACCCATTCGGAAAACTTGGTTTTTCCGGTTTAAATCTACCAACTTCATTTAAGCCCGGCTCTATACCATCTGGTAAACGCATTGGGTCGTAAGCAATTCTAGCGATTTCATGGATATTAATTGATTTATCTGTTCCATCGATCGTAAATTCACCATTCTTGCAGATTATATCGCTTTCAGCTGCTTCAAGTATTTCAGCAGCTATTTTGGTTGCTTTTTCAATTATTTTATCCGCTGCAACTGTAAGAGCCGTTCCTCCAATCATTGCCGACCGCGAACCAAAAGTACCTAATCCATGTGATACTTTGTCTGTGTCACCATCTATAAATCTAACCAAGTCAGTGTCTATACCTAGTTTGTCCGAGATTAGCTGCTTATACATAGTATCATGGCCTTGTCCTTGATCTTTGGTGCCCGCAAAGATTATTATGGTCCCGGTTGGATCAAATCTAATTTCAACCGTTTCAGGAAAAGGGGCTCCCGCTCGTTCAATCGAATTTGAGATAGAAATGCCGCGTAGTTTGCCTCTAGATGCGGCTTCATCCCGTCTTTCTGTGAAGCCAGAATAATCAATCATTTCCATTACTCGGTCCATATTTTTTTCGAATTCACCACAATCGTAAGTATAAGTATGCGCCGTTTTGTATGGAAAGGCATTGATGGGTATAATATTTTTCCGACGTATCTCAGTTTTATCCATGCCAAGTTCCAGCGCAGCTAAATCAACCATACTCTCGAGAACATAAGCTGCTTCCGGTCGACCTGCGCCGCGGTATGGGGATGTCGAGTTGGAGTTTGTAAAAACATTGCGGGTAATGGTATGTATCGCTGGTGTTGTATAAACACCAGCGATACAGCCAACATTTAGGAATGTTGACAGGATGTTGCGATCTTGTGACAGGTAAGCACCGATATTACAAATAGAATTCACTCGAATACCAAGAAACTTACCATCATTCGTTAAGGCCATTTCAGCCTCAGTAACGTTGTCACGTGCATGCTCATCAGACTGGAATGCTTCACTGCGTTCGCATATCCATTTGACGGGACGGCCAATCAATTTCGAGGCCCATGCGCACAGCCTAATTTCAGGATAAACAGGTCCTTTCATTCCAAAAGCGCCACCAATGTTTCCAGCAATGACTTGAACATCTTTTTGTGGAACGTCAAAAATATCTTCAGATAGAACTTGACGAAGCGCGTGCGGAGCTTGAATGTCATTATATACGATATATCTTCCCTCACGTTCATCATAATCACCTACACAGCCACGTGGTTCCATTGAGTTTGCTGAAATTCGATTGATTACAAACTTGTGTTTAATGATTTTATCGGCTTTTTTGAATGCCACATCTGTTGCTTCTTTATCACCACCCTGGATCATATGGGAGATGTTATTTTCACAGTCATCCCAGACCAATGGAGCGGTATCATCGAGTGCTGTATTTGTGTCTGTGATTGAAGGTAACGGCTTATATTCTACGTTGATAAGTTCCGCTGCATCCTTCGCTTGCTCAACTGTCTCAGCAACAACAAAAGCAACATAGTCACCAACATATCTTACACGATCTGAAACAAGACCCGGATGGGGAACACTGTATAAAGGAGATCCGTCGGCTCGTTTATGTGATTGAGTAACGTGAGTTGTACCAAGGCCGGCTGCTTTAATGTCAGCGCCAGTCAAAATTGAAATTACCCCCGCAGCAGCCCCAGCATTTTTTGTGTCAATTGATATTATTTTCGCGTGGGCATGGGGAGATCTTAAGACATGTCCGTAGACTTGACCGTGAAGGTTTACGTCGCCAACATAGTTGCCGCGCCCGGTAAGCAATCGCGGATCTTCAGTGCGGGGAACGGACTGGCCCGATGCAAATTGTCCCATATCTTCCGTTTACTCCTGTTTTTTAGCGTAAATTTCTCTCAACTTGTTTTTTAGTATTTTTGCCATTGCACTTTTTGGTAATTCGTCAATAAAATCCATTTGTCGCGGTATTTTATAACCGGCAATATGTTCTCTGCAGTGATTTATTATTATTTCCTCATTCAAAACCTTACCGGGCACCGGAACTATAACTGCGAACAAAGACTCGCCGAATGTTTTATCAGGGACACCGATTACAGCACATTCAAATATATCAGGGTGTTTATATATAGCTGCTTCAACTTCTGAGGTATATATATTCTCACCTCCGCTCACAATCATATCTTTTTTACGATCCATGAGGAATAAAATACCATTCTCGTCGACTCTGCCTACATCTCCGGTATGGAACCAACCATTTCTAAAAGCCTTTTTGTTTTCTTCAGGTCTGTTGAGATAACCTGATGTTACATTAGGGCCTTTTACGCATACCTCACCAGCTTCGTTGGTGGGTAATTCTATTCCATCATCATTAAGTATTTTTAGGTCAATACCGATGAGAGGGCGTCCAGCTGCACGCAAGATATCAGTGTTATTAGTTTCCACAGCCTTTTGATGGTCTTCAGCATCAAAGGTGGTTAGAATTGGTGAAGTTTCTGTCAGACCATAACCTTGTTGCACATCGGCATTTGCGAAGCGCTGCATTGCCTTTTCAACCCATTCGGCAGCCATTGGCGAGGAGCCATAAAAAAGATTTTGGAGACTTGAAATATCATAATCGTCAAATGTAGGTTCTTGTAGAATCATAATAATCATGGTCGGGGCCATCATAACTTGTGTTACTTTATAATCTTGAATAGCTTGGAGGGTGGCTTCAGGAGAAAATACAGGAACATAGGCATGAGCAGATCCATTCATTGTAAAGCCCGAGCCTAGTAGATCTGCTGCGTGGAACATTGGGGCGACATGTAAATAAACATCTTCCTTAATAATATTCATGGCGTTTATGACTTGATAGCCATTTGAGCATACATTTCTATGCGTTAATTGGACACCCTTACTAAGACCTGTGGTGCCGCCAGTATATAGCAGAATAGCAAGGTCATCTTCGGCAGACTCCCGAGGTGATAACACTTCGGCATCGTTAATAATTTGATCGACTGATTTTATTGATTTTTTTTGATTAGCTTTATCAATAGCGATGCGCTTGTCAGCCCAAGGATTTAAAAGTTTGTCATCGGTTAAGTTGAGATAGTTATCACCCAAAGCTAGAATTTTGACATCTGCATCTTTTAGAATATGTAATATTTCAGGTGGAGCTAGGCGGTGGTTTATCGGGACAGGTATTGCGCCGGCCCAATAACCGGCGTGAATGAGTTCTGTATATCTAAATGAATTTGGCCCGATTATCCCATAACGGTCACCACTCACGAGTCCCAACTCTGCTAGCCCTCCAGCTAGCTTTTTTACTCGTTCAATATGACCTTCCCACGTATAGTTTATTTCAGAATTTATTATTGCTGGTCGGCTACCATAAAGCTGTTCCGTCCGAAGTAATGCCGAAGTCATGGTGATCATGGATTCGTTCGCCTCTCTGTCCAAATTTAATTTTATTTAAGTTGTTTTATTAATTTGTCACAACTAGGTGATTATTTTACGACCAATTATGCGGGGCACAAGTCCGAAATCCAGCAAAAACATCTCGTCGCTCGGGTGTAAAATAATTACGGTATGTGTTATTTACTATTCTTGAACGTGTTGCCCATGCCCCACCTCGTAATGTCTTGCGTGTGCCGAATACTGTCTTGGAATACTCTTTATATGAATCGGGCTTGAAACCAGGGTAAGGTTCGAACGTGTCTGAAGTCCACTCCCAAACATTACCCAACATTTGACGTATACCCCAAGCACTATCACCTGAAGGAAAAGCGCTAACATCTGCAGGCCCTAGTCCACGGCCATCCAAATTTGCCCGTGCAAGTGTATCAGGGTTATCACCCCAAGGATAAATTCTTTTATTTTTGGAAAATTCTTTACCATCATTCACCGGTTCGGTGGAAGCGGCAACTTCCCATTCGATTTCACTTGGAAGTCGGCGTTTTGCCCAGTTGCAATAGGCACTAGCTTCGTACCAATTGATGTGAATAACTGGCTGGTGCAATGGCAGTTTCACAGTCGTTGAATAGTGGCGCATAAGCCATTTATCTGGGCCGTCGGGGATCCAGTAAATTGGATGTTCTGCATTTTCTCGTTGCCGCCAGTTCCAACCTATATCATGCCAAAGATTACGCCGTTGGTAGCCTTCATCCGAGATAAAAGCGGCAAATTCTGCGTTGGTAATGGGCGCGCGCGCCATTTTGAAGGGGTAAACCCTAATCTCGTGTGCCCATTTCTCATTGTCAAATAAAAAGGCTGCATCTTTAGACGCCCCTAGGTTGAATGAGCCTCCGGGTATATCAACATCTCCGGGTAAGGGGCCTGTTTCGAGTTCTTTGTTATCAAAATAATTTTTTGTTTCAAAGTTAGGTAGTGGATGTTTGAGCGTATTTCGTGAGTAGGTATAGGCTTCGGTGTGCATGTCTTCATGAAATGTGGCAAACTGATATATGAAGCTATCTTGTTCTGAGGCCATATTTGTTTCAGAAATCTCGCCTAGGCGATTAATCAGTTTGTTACGAACATCATCAATATAAATTATTGCCTTCTCGAGATTCAGTAGTGGAAGATCCCACCTAGCAAAATGTTCAACATCGATTGAGTCGTATAGGTCGTCACCATTATCCAAGATGGGTAATTCTTTATAAAGCATCCTCAGGATAAATTGTTCGTAGAACCAGGCTACATGGCCAATTTCCCAAAGTAATGGATTCACTATTGGTAATTTGGGACCGATCATTTGTTTGTCATCCAAACCGTTAACAAGTTCCATGCTTCGCTTGTTTGAATCGATGAGGAGGTCGGCTAAATATTGGGTGCTAACGCGTTTCGTCATGATATAGTTATGTTTATCAGGATTACCCAGAGTATGTAAATGAAGATTAGTCTTATTACCCCTGCAAAAAGATATTCCAGAAATGGTAACCGCGCGACTGCTCTTCGCTGGGCCCGTATTTTGCGGGGTCTTGGGCACCAAGTAGAGGTTTCCGTCAAATATGATAGAGGAAAAGCTGACTTGATGGTTGCTTTGCACGCATGGAGGAGTGCGGAATCGATAAAAAATTATAAGAACAGGTATCCAGATGGCCCGCTTTTATTAGCTTTAACGGGAACTGATATAAATTCTTATATTTATTCTGATTCAACTCCCACGATTAATTCGATGCGATCAGCAGATTTCTTGATCTGTTTACACGATCAAGTTTTTGAAGTCATCCCCGAGGAGTTTCATAAGAAATTACGGATAATTTATCAATCTGCACTCCCGTTAAGCCAAGATAGAAAACCGTCAAAATCTCATTTCGAGATTTGTCTTGTTGGTCATTTGAGGGATGAAAAAGATCCTTTGCGAGGGGCTTATGCACTTAGAGGTCTTCCAGAAAGTTCTCGATTACGCCTAATTCATCTTGGTAAAGCCTATAATAAGGCTTGGGAAAGAAAAGCAAATACTGAAATGGAACGTAACCCAAGATACATTTGGAAAGGAGAAAAAACGGGTTGGGAGGTGCGGAAAGAATTTTCTAAAGCGCATTTGATGTTAATCTCATCAATTGCCGAGGGAGGGGCCAATGTTGTATCAGAAGCATTGGTAGCGAGGGTTCCTGTTGTTGCGTCTATGATAAACGGAAATGTGGGGATGCTTGGCAAGGATTATTTAGGTTATTTTGATGTTGGGGATGAAACCTCATTACGAGCTTTGCTTCTTAAATGTGAAAACGATAAGAGCTTCATGCAAACGTTAGTCAAAAGCTGCGAAGTTAGGTCCAGATTATTTAATCTTTCCGAAGAAGAACAGCGTTGGAAAGAACTATTGGCAGAGATTACAACGCATTAGCAACATTCTTTTTTCTATTTAATTTGTATCAGTTATCTTTTTTATTGTCTCTATCACCTCTGATAACTTCATAACATCCGCATATTTATGATGGAGATCAAATAGACTTACTTTGTGGGTTATTTCACTCCTGTCAAATACACATTCCTCAACAATGGATGCATGGAAGCCATGCGAATAGGTGTCCACTGAACTTGACCGAACACACCCAGGTGTACTCTCTCCAAAAACAATAATACTGTCATGCCCTTCCTGACCAAGATGAGCCGCAAGTGGAGTACCAAAAAAGGAGTTGGCACGTTCTTTACGTATGATCACATCATTCGGTTCGGCGCGAACGCACTATAAATTTCATAATCATCCTGCGTTAACCGAGTTCGTGCGCGCTTAGTTGACCGTAATCTGTTGGATGAAAATAGCCCTGTCACATAATAGATTGGTAAATTTGCTTGCCGGCTTGCTTTCAGTAGATCAACAATTGGATTAATTGCATCATGAGCGAAATTGTCGCATGTACTCGGGAATTGCGAAATTATTTCGTGAGGTGGTTTTGGCCCTCCCTTAACTACTAGGTTGTAAAGATCAATCGCTAGCTAAGCGGGATTCTTCCCAATAAATGTTTCTCTAATCTAAGGTGAATAAGTGGCGTAACCAGTCTCACCATAGAGGCCTTGCCAACAATGATTTTCAAATTCTGCTTTGCTTGTCATCGTTTCCCTTTAAATAATTGTTTCTGGATTAACTTGCACGATGTGATTTTGATTTTAACTTATATAAAAAATTAAAAAAGGTTTGATTGTTTTTCGTTATAATAGTGGCCTTTTTAATAAAAACCCGTTTAAGTGGAAATTTTATGGTAAAAGTTCCAATCCTGGAATGCGTTCTGGTCGTGTATTTCCTTCGTTTTCTGAAGAGCTCGATAAGGCCTATAAAATGATCTGCGTGTCAGTAGGTGATATACCCTTAACCGAATTGGTTGATTATAGTCGCTGTAATTAATTTCGCGATAACCGTAGTAGTGTTTCATCAAGGATATAGCTTGGCGTACGGAGGGCATGTAAGCATCATCAAAAACAATTATACCACCGTTGTTTAGAATATGATTTAAAAGGTAAATTTCGAATATTAAATGATCAAATGTTTTCCAGCCATCCACAAAAATAAAGTCAAAATGTTTATTTGATACGAATAATTCCGGCAATGCTTGATTGCTATTTTTATTTATTAATTGGTGATGTTTATCGCAATTTGCTTGTTTTAATAGCTTTAGTCCGCGGGACATGGTTTTATCATCATCAATGCTGATTGAGATAACCTGGCCACCCGTATTTCTTGTTGCTGAAGCCATGTAGAGTGCAGTGCTTCCAGTCAAAAAACCAAGCTCAAGACAATTCTTAAATTTATGCCTGTGAATTAATGAAAATAATAAGTCACCCTCATCAGGAGGGCAGTATGGCAAATCATTTCTTTTTTCTGTTTCAATTTCAATTGCTTCCCTAATCTCTAAAGTACAGTCCAGCGGTGCATAAGCCAGAAGATTTCTAATTATAACTTTTATGGCATCTAACATTTTTTCTTCCCTTTCAATGCATAATACACTCTCGGTTACCCATAACAATTGCCGATTGGTGTTTGCAATTTGGCCTTGATTATGTTTTTTGAAAACCACGTCCTAGTAGTTTATTATAAACTTTGATCATCATGTGAATTAAATTGTTTGGTTAATATAAAATTGACCCTAACGGGAGTTTGTTATGATAAAGAATAAGATAAATTTTATTGTTATTTTGGTTGGTGTTCCTCTACTCATGTTTGGTGGATGGAGTGTAAGCGCGGAAACACGAGTAACTTATAAATCGGCTAAATCTACTTCGTCATACTATCAAATGGCGGTCCAAATTGCCGAAGCAATGAAGGCGGGTTCAAAAGGAGGGATTATTGTAACTGTTGAAGAAAGCCAGGGTTCGGTCCAGAATGTCAAGGAAGCAGTTTCTCGTCCTGGGAATTACGTTTTTACAACACCACCTGTACTAGTTAAGCTTGCTAAAGCATCCAAAGCAATGTTCAAAGGAAAAGGAAATCCCAGATATAATGATATTAGGGCTCTATTCCCAATTCCTTCGTTAACCATGCATTTTGTTTTGAGCAATAAAAGTGGCGTGAAAAGGTTCGCTGATTTAAAAGGCAAAACAATTCTTATAGGTAAGGGTTCTTTTGGTGCTCGTGAGGGAGCAAAGTACCTAAAATTATTTGGTTTGAAAGGTAGTGTTAAGCTTGCGAATGTCGAATTATCTAACGCTGTTCCTGCATTAAAGAATGGCCAGATTGACGGGTTTGTTACTGCTGGTTCCTGGCCAGCACCAAACGTTATAGAAGCTGCTGCCAGCACTGGTGTAAAAGTTCTAACGCTATCGCCAGAGCAAATTAAAAAGACGAAAAGGACCCGTTTGGTCATTCCCAGTGGCACGTATAAGGGACAAAAAAGCCCTATCACGACGACGTCATTGCCAGTGGTTGCATATACCACGACACGGATGAATTCGGCGACCGCCTATGCGCTAACTAAGACCTATTGGTCACAAAAGTCAAAAATGGGTGTGAACGCAAGTTGGTGGAACGGTGTTGATAAGGGGTTGATGTCTAATATAAAAGGAAAAATTCACCCTGGGGCCCTAAAATATTATACAGAAGCAGGATTTGACATCTCCAGTAATCAAAAATAACTAATTCTAGTTGATTTGGAATCGACCCAGATTAAGATGTAGAATCTGGGTCGTCGCCCCCACCGATTGGAACTCCAATGAAGTCTCTGATCAGCAAGTTTATTTGGCCTTTTTTAGGCCTTGTTACAATTACACTCCATTTGTATCTTGTTTTCTCAGGCTTGGTTCCAAACCTAGTCAGTCGGCCGATACACATGGCATTAGCTTTGCCCTGGATCTTGGTTTTCATTTCAAAATCGCGGATGGAATGGTTTAGTGGCTTGTTTTTGTCGGCAGTTGGTATTTTCAGTTGTTTATGGGTTGTTATTAATGAAGCTGCTTTAGGAGATCAATATGGTGCATTGGAAGGAAGTTTCCAACTTGTCATAGCTATTTCATTGCTAATAATAGTTCTGGAGATGGCAAGGCGGGCTATAGGTTGGCCGCTCCCATTAATAGCACTATTAGCCATTATCTATGGATTAGTGGGTGAATATATACCCGGGGAGTTTGGATATCCAGGAGTTCCTATCAACAGTTTTTTGGGTACTTTGACAATAGCCGAAGGAGGTATTTGGGGCAAACTTACTGGTATTTCAGTAAATATAGTATCTATTTTTGTCATTTTCGGCGCAGTATTAAATTCAGGTGAGGCTGGTAAAGGATTTATGAATTTGGCTGCTGCTGCGGCTGGAAGATTAAAAGGGGGAGCAGCTAAAGTATCGGTAATTTCCTCGGCTTTGTTTGGATCAATTTCTGGTTCGGCATCGGCAAACGTAGCATCGACCGGCGCGATTACACTTCCTGCAATGGTGCAGCTTAAATACCCAAAATCTCTAGCTGCAGCAATCGAAGCCGTCGCATCTTCTGGAGGGCAAATAATGCCACCTTTAATGGGTGCAGGTGCCTTTGTCATGGTCGAATTGACTGGCGTTAGATATGTGGAAATTATGAAAGCCGCATTATTACCCGCGTTTTTATATTTTTTTGCTGTGTGGGTTGGGATTAATGCTTTTGCCCGCCGTTATGACTTAAAGGGGCTGTCAAAAAAACAGTTACCAGAATTTCGAAATGTATTGATCACCTCAGGATTTTTCTTGGTCCCTTTTTTCGTTTTGCTGTGGTCTATGTTTGGTCTAGGATTTACTCCCCAATATTCAGCATCGATAGCGATATTGGTCGCTGTTATTTTGTTAATGTTGGACGGAACTTTTACGTTCAATTTAAACCAAATTATTGAGAGGCTGAATAAAACATTCCTGAATGCTGGCCAACAAATCAGCACGATTGCATCAATAATCATATGTGCTTCCATAATCATTGGGGTTTTTGGCATCACTGGGTTGGGAATTAAAATAACATCTCTAATCTTATCCGGATCTGGAGGAATGATCTGGCCAGCCTTACTATTAACGGCTTTAGCTTGCCTTGTCTTGGGTATGGAAGTCCCTACTACGGCGGCCTACGTAATTTGTGTATCGGTAGCGGGACCTGCTTTGATTAAGCTCGGTATTCCGCCTTTGCTGGCCCACTTATTTGTTTTCTGGTTTGCCTTACTCTCAACAATTACGCCACCTGTGTGTGGAGTGGTTTTCATAGCTGCAGGGATGGTCAATGAAAACTGGCTTAAAGTTGCCGGAAAAGCAATGATGCTAGGTCTAGGTTTATATCTTATTCCCCTCGGCATGATAGCCAACCCTACCCTCATCAAGTTGGGAGAAATGCCGATTTTGGCGCTGATTATTATGTGCAAAGTCGGAATTGCACTGGCAATGTTATCATCCGGTTTAATCGGGGTTAGGGCTACGTGGTTGCGCATTGCACTATGCGTTTGCGGTACACTATTATTATTCATATGATAAAATTGACGGCAAAATTTTAATTATAATTTTAGCCTATGAATATTTTACAATGTTAAGTGGTAATGAAAATTTAGCTATTTAAGGATGCTCTCATGAAATTCTCGTTGATTCTTTATGCACTACCTTGGATGTTGCGCTTTAAATCATGGCGTCATAAGGAGTTTAGGGATCGTTTGAAGGAACAAAATCTAGTAGTCCAAATAAAAATTGCTGATGATTCAAACGGGCGCTTTTATTCTTTCAAAGATGGAAAAATCATCTCTGTCAGAGGGATACATCCCAAACCCGACGTTTGCATAAGTTTTAAGTCAGAAACAATAGCTGCCGAACTTATGATACCACCAATTAACTACCAAGCCCAAATAGATGCCATTAAGAATTTTAATCTTATTGCGCAAGGTCCCGATAAACTTGTTACCTGGTTCTCAGAAACCATAATGATGAGTCAGACCCTAGGATGGGAATTCGGAACGCCTGTTGGAAATGGAGAAATGCGTTACGTAAATAATACAAATGGCGGACCTGTTTATGTCTACGTTAAAGACGGTAAAATTATTAGAATGACGCCAATCGATTTTCAGGACGACGACGGTGAAACATGGACAATAAAAGCGCGAGGAAAAGAATTTTCGCCACCAAGAAAGACAAGCATCTCTCCTCATGGCTTGGCTTCAAAATCGTTAGTTTATTCAAAAGAACGCAACCTTTATCCGATGAAGCGAGTTGACTTTGATCCAGATGGCGAACGAAACTTTCAAAATCGAGGCATTTCTGGTTATGAGCGCATTTCTTGGGAGGAGGCCATTGATATTGTGGCTTCGGAAATCAAACGAGTGAACAGGAAATACGGCCCCGGAGCGATTTATGCGGGGCGGAGTTCTCACCACACTTGGGGAAATGTTGGATATTATATTAGCGCCTATCAGAAATTTATAAATATTATTGGAGCCACAACGACGTTGCTCAATCCTGACAGTTGGGAGGGTTGGTATTGGGGGGCGATGCATCACTACGGCCACTCCATGAGGAATGGCGCTGCTGAGATATATGGCCAGGTCGAAGACTGTCTGCAGGAGGCTGAAATGATTGTCTATTGGTCAAGTGACCCTGAAGTGACCAACGGTGTTTATGGTTCCTTTGAGGGCACTGTGCGTCGTCAATGGGCTAAAGAACTAGGTATTGAAATGGTACACATTGACCCATTTTTGAACGAAACAGCGGCCTTCATGGGCGGCAAGTGGTTGGCACCTCGCCCTACGACAAGCCCGGCTTTAGCTCAGGCGCTAACATACGTCTGGATCAAAGAAGGCCTCTATGACAAGGATTATATCGAAAAACGAACGACCGGTTTCGATAAGTGGAGCGCTTATATTATGGGCGAAGACGAAGAAGGAGTAGCGAAGACGCCCGAGTGGGCTGAAACGGAAACAGGGGTTGCTGCACGAGAAATAAGAGCCTTGGCACGTAAATGGGCGTCAAAAAAAACCTATCTATCAGCGGGCTCAATGGGGACTACACTCGGTGGAGCATGTCGATCAGCTACTGGTGCACAATGGGCCCGTTCGATGATTTGTCTCATGGCTATGCAAGGATTAGGTAAGCCTGGCATTAATTTTGGAGGGCTTCAATTTGGGTCGCCCATTGACTACAATTTTTATTTTCCGGGTTACGCCGAGGGCGGATTTAATGGTGACGGCCAGAATTCAGCAAATGGTGTATCGCTGTATCAACGGATGCCGCATTTGCTTAGCTTGAATCCGACCCAACAAAGTATTCCTCGACTTAAGCTGCCCGAAGCAATTATGGATGGCAAGACCGAGGGGTATCCGATAGATATTCGTTCAATTGAAGGTCAATTCTTCCCCATACGATATCCTTCGCCAGGTCATTCGCCTGCAAAGATGATGTACAAATATGGCTCGTCCTATATTGGAACTCAACCTGACAGCAATCGCTATGTAAAAATGTATCAAACCGGTAATCTTGAATTTGTTGTCAGCCAATCAATCTGGAATGAGGGTGAAGTTAAGTTTGCTGATGTAATATTGCCAGCATGTACTAACTTTGAACGTTGGGACATCGGTGAATGGGCTAATCCTGGAGGCTACGGACATGACTGGGTTGGTCAGCTTAATCATCGTGTAATTGGTTTGCAGCATAAATGTATTGAACCACTGGGTGAGTCAAAGCCCGATTATCAAATCTTTCAAGAGGTTCTGATTCGATTGGGACATTCAATGTATTTTACACAAGGACATCGAGAGATAGACTGGGTAAAACGCATGTTTGATGCTTCTGATCTCCCCAAGGGTATTTCATGGAAAAAATTCTGTAAAAAAGGTTATTATGTTGTACCGGCTGAGAAGGATACGTTACGTCAGCCAACATCATACAAATGGTTTGCCGATGGAGAGAAAAAAAATATCCAAGAGCCCCACCCACTCCCGGGTTCTTATGGCGAAGAATTTTTGGAGGGTTTGCAAACCCAGTCAGGTAAAATAGAATTTGAAAGTCAGAGCCTTAAACGTTTTGGGCAGGACCCGGAACGACCGCCTCTTAATAAATATATACCTTCTTGGGAGGGCATACATTCAAAAGAACTATTTGAAAAATATCCCCTCCAATTGATTTCGCCTCATGCTCGGTATAGTTTTCACACCAAAGGTGACGGTAAGGATAGTGCCATCAACGACATCAGGGATCACCGTGTCAATATAGACGGTTACTTTTATTGGATTGTTCGAATTAGTATGGCTGATGCAAACGATCGTGGGATCAAGGAAAATGATCTCGTTAAACTATTTAATGATCGAGGAGCTGTAATTTGTGCGGCACAAGTAACAGAACGACTGAAGCCGGGAATAATCCATTGTCGTCAGGCGTCGGCAGTTTACGATCCACTTGGTAAGCCCGGTGAATCAGCCGATCGCGGTGGCTGCGTAAATTTACTAACACCCAATCGCATGCAAACCTCAAAAGTGCATTCGGCGGCATATAATTCCTGTCTGATAGAAATTGAGAGATGGGATGGAACAGATTCTATTCAAGATAACAATAGTGCTGCGGAAGAAAAAATTGCAGCAGAGCAGGTTATAGGAGTATAGGATGAAAAAATGGAACCTAATCATCGACGTTGGGAAGTGCCATAACTCTAATAACTGCTTCTTATCGGTGGTAGACGAATATCAGGGTAATGATCACCCAGGATATTCGGCCGCCATGCCTAAACATGGTCATCATTGGATTGATCATCTGCGAAAGGAACGTGGGCAAGCCCCTATGGTGGATTTGACTTATGTGCCAACTATGTGCAACCACTGTGATAACGCACCTTGCATAAAGTTGGCCGAGAACGGCGCTGTTACCAAACGCTCTGACGGGATTGTGATCATTGATCCAGAAAAAGCTAAAGGTCAGCGAAAGCTTGTCGATTCCTGTCCATATGGAGCCATATGGTGGAATGATGAAAAAGAAATTCCGCAAACTTGGATTTTCGATGCTCACTTACTGGACCGAGGTTGGAAGGAACCACGACCAGTTCAAGCTTGTGCTACGGGTGCATTGAGATCTGTTTTTATTGAAGATTCTGAGATGCAAAGAATGGTAAAGGATGAAAATCTAGAGGTTCTTCATCCAGAGTATGGCACAAAGCCCCGCGTTTATTATAGAAACCTTAATCTGTACACTAAATGTTTTATTGGTGGAAGTGTGATTGCTGATATAGAAGGTATTGAGGAGTGTATTGAGAAATCATTGGTTTCGCTTATTAAAGATGGTAATAAGATTGCTGAAACTTGGACAGATATCTTCGGTGATTTTAAAATTGATAACCTGGAACCAAACAGTGGGAATTATGACGTAGAAGTCTCTCATCCAGAGCATTCATCAAAGACAGTTTCTGTAATTCTTGGTGAGAGCACTTATATTGGCTCTATTAGACTTTAACCCACACTGCTAGGCGAAGTTGCCCGAAATATCAATATTACCAAATTTATCCCCTAGCTTTATGCTAAACTTGACTGAATTAATCTACGTTTATATATAATTGGTATATTGTGAGATCATTTTTGAAGGCAATCAATGGTAGATAAAAAGAATCCTATAAAAGTTTTTCACCATATGGCGATTGACGTTTCTGATATGGATGCATCTATTAAATTTTATCGTGAATTATTTGGATATAAATTAACAGAACGACATGCAGCCAGTGAAGTTGAGGCTATCCCTGTAGAGCTTGCATTTTTAAGAATACAGAAAAATCATCATGATCTCGTGCTTTCACATACACCAGGTAAGAAATATCGGGCGCGAAATGAACAGGATAATATAGAGGGCACGACCCTTCACCACCATATTGCCTGGGAATGCCACGATAGAGATGGATGGACCGAGATGCATGAGCGGGCCAAAGGTATGGATCTAGAAATTATTAGAGGTCCCGTTGTTCACAGTCCTTATGATCCTCGTGGCGATGGATCTTGGGGGGAAAACGAGAGCTTTTATGTTCTTGATCCCGATGGGCATCGCCTAGAAATATTTTGTGATATGGCTACGATAGATGAAGATGGAACGTTCAGAGGTTTCGGAGGCAACCGTATTGAAGAGGCAAAAGCCATAGAAACCTGAAAACATCTGTAATTATAATCTTTAATGAAGGCCTTGTTTTTCAAAATATCTTTGGTGATAGTCCTCACCCAAGTAAAATTTGTCGATTGGTAAAATTTCGGTGACAATTGGATTTAGAAACCGGCCCTCCTTCTCCAGTTTGGCAATAGAATCTCTAATAGCCTGTTCTTGTTCTTGGGAATGGTAATATATAGCGGAGCGATATTGGGTGCCGATATCAGGCCCTTGGCGGTTTAATGTTGTTGGGTCATGAATATCCCAGAATACGTTAAGTAATTTCTCGTATGTAACTTTGTTTGGGTCGTATTTAACCTGCACTACTTCAGCATGGCCCGTTCCGCCGGAGCACACTTGTTCGTATGTTGGGTTTCGAGTATTTCCACCTGCATAGCCAACGGGAGCTTCTATCACACCGTCGACTTTACGGAAGGCATATTCAATACCCCAAAAACATCCGGCCCCAAATGTTGCTTTTTCCATTGATTTTTTTCCCTTCAGGATGTTTTAGTGTTTAAACTATTAATTGTGAAGGTAGGCTATCAATGCAGAATGTCAAATTTCACTTTGCGTTTTTTTTTGTACTTGTCTCGTTGGGACTTAATTTACCCAATGCTTCAGCTTCTGAAATATCACCATCTGAAATGATTGATGAATTTCATGGCACTTTGTTAAAGGTTATGAAAAACGCAAAATCATTGAGTGCCAAAGAACGTTATGAAAAGCTTGAACACGCATTAGATCGTGCCTTTGAATTCAAGTTTATGGTTAGGCTGGCTTCAGGAATATCGTGGAGTAAAGCTAGTAAGCAGCATAGGAGCTATCTAACACAGGCTTTTCGGCGAATGAGCATAGCTACCTACGCATATCGGTTTAAAAGCTATTCTGATCAGCGCTTCGTAACGATAAAAACAGCACCAGGGATGCGTCAAACAAAACTAGTTTTTACGAAAGTAGTTTCTCCCAGTAAAAATGGGAAAGATGATATTACAAAATTAACTTATGTAACAAAAAAATTTGGACCAGTTTGGAAGATAATAGATATACTTCTTGCTGGAGGTATTAGCGAATTATCTGTTAGATATTCGGAATATCGTGCAACTCTCAGGACTAAAGGCGCTCTTGGCTTGGCTAGAATTTTGAATAAGAAGGCTGATGAACTTATTTCGGACTGATTTATTTTTTGGCAACTGTCTTAGTATTAGGTTTGACCACGTAAAATACCAACAAGCCCCAAATGATCCAGATAATTTCGCGAATACGCCGCGTAATGGCCATGGTAAGCCCGGTGGCAGGCGAACCTGTGAATGCGGTGCCAAATATTAAGAAAACCCCCTCTTGAGCTCCTATGCTTGCTGGAATAAAAAACGTTGCGGTACGAACTAGTTGGGCAATAGCTTCTATAATCCAGGCGTCAACTAATGAGATAGGATTTCCTATAAGGTGCATTGTTACATAGATTTCTACAGCTCCAAGAATCCAGTTTGTGAAGGCTAAAATTAGGGCGTAAATCAGCCGTGTATGGTGGTCTTTATAGAAGTTGATCAAAATGTCGTCTAGCTCTGTTATGTTACGAAGAAATTTTTTGAGCCAATGAAATAATTTGATTTTGCTGAGGACTGTAATAGCATGGCTCGCTACTCTAAACCGCTGGGCGCAGAAAAATAATAATATACCTAAGCTTAATATTCCTAGGCCGGAACTAGCGACTGCCGTATAATTGTCATCAAGCACGTCATTGTTTATTACTAGAAAAAGTCCGATGGTGAGAAATACAACTAAGGAAAGAGTATTGATTGTCCGGGATAAAATAAGGGAAGCAATCCCCTCGCCGTAATTAAAGTCATAGAGATTTTTGAGCATGGCAGCTTTTATCGGTTCTCCGCCAACACTTGCCGCTGGTAGGATATTATTAAAAGCTTCTCCTGCAAGCCGTAACAGGAAAAATCGATACAGCCATTTAGTTGTTAAAGGGGCCGATAAAACTGTTATGTGCCACGTTAAAGTGTCGAATAAGAAGGCTAGAAAATAAACTCCTACTATAATCCCTCCTCCCCAACCAATTTGACTTATTAAAACGAGCGTTTCGTCAAAATCTATATCTTGAATAGCCCAAGCCAAAAGGGACAAACCAATTAACAAAAATAGAGCCTTAAAAAATTTCATCTGGTTCCCTTGACTGAGGACTATATGTTATATTTTTTTTGACGACTTATTATGGCTAAAATCCAATACACCTGAGCTCCAATTGCTGCGACAGGCAACAAAATGTAAAGAGACTTGGTTAGGGCTAAGACTAAAACAATAAAACAAAAATCAGCGCGAAAAGTTTCGCGAAAAATAAATATAAATTTCGCTGTCATTGTTGAGCTTACTTCCTGGGAATTTCTGGTATCATCGTTATAAAAATCGAGGGCCGTTACTATCAAATAATTTGCTGTGGCTCCTATACTTCCAATTAAACCTATCCAAAGCCAAATGTTGTTTTGAGTTTCATGGGAGGTTCCATAGCCAAGGGCTACGAAAAACACGGCATGGACAATCCAGTCAGAAAAAGTGTCGAATCTTTCGCCGAACTTAGATGTTAGTTTTTTGTATCTCGCAATTTCACCATCACAATTATCCAAAATATAGGATGTGACTAGTATTAAGCTGCCAAGTATTTGATGTTCAAATTTTGTGCTTATAAAGCACATACAACCTGTGATACCTGATGTTAAACTCAATGCCGTTATTTGATTAGGGGTAATTGGCAGATTGATAAGAATTGCACTTATGGGTTTTGAAAAATATTGAATTAGAGGGAAAGGATTTTTCATTTTGAATTCGCTTTGGGCCATGAAGCTATCAGAGCAGGTAAAATAACTAATGTGCAGAATAACGAGCATATGAGAGCGATAGTTAATAAAATCCCCATGCTTGAAGTCCCCGGATGATTAGATAAAGCAATACTGCCAAAGGAGCCAATAGTGGTTAACGCACTAAAAGTAATTGCTCTTGGAGTTGATGTTTTCATAACGTTCGCTTCACTTTCCCGGTCTGCTAATACTAGGTGAATGGAGCCAGCAATACCAAGCCCAAACAAAAGAGGTAAGACTATCACGTTGGCGAAATTGAACGGTAAGTTTAAAAGAACGCTGGCAGCTATCGTGAATAATGAAGCTTGAAAAAGCGGTATTAAGATTAAAATAAGTTCACGAAAGCTATTTGTTAAGCCGATAACCAGTATGACAATCAGTATGAGTGTAATCGTAACAGCTTGGATAAAGGAATTAACCACTGTTTTTCCGGCTTCTAATATAACGACTGGAGTGCCACTCGCTTTTGGTTCAATTTTCTGGATAGCTGAAACGAAAGCTGTTAAGTCATCTTTATTGCGCAGATCATTTTTTGGATTAATGTCAACTTTTGCCAATCCATCGGTCGAAACATATCGAGAAAATAAAGCTCTCGGAATATTCTCTGGTTTAATTTCCTGAGCGTTTAAAGAACTTTTTAGTTTTAATATTTGATTTGGAAAACCTCCTAACAACCGTCGTTCTAGTTCATCTAATACTTTATTTAAATTAGCACTTTTTAGAAGCTTACTAAGCGCGTAATCAAATTCATAAAGTGTTGTTGATAAAATGGAATCCGGGCTTCTTTTATTAAATATTTTAATTTGTTTTTGTAGATTGAGAATCGAAGAATACCGTTCGTTTTTTTCAGATCTTTCGCCTGAAAACGGCTGTGAAAGTCCGGAACCTATTGTGAAGGCTAGGTTATCTATGAGGTCAAGCTTTTCTCTCTGTTCCATTGGTATTAAATCGAAAAGTGACGAAGCAGATTTAATAAGTGGCAGTTTCTCTGCTCGTTTCACTATTGAATCGGCCAATTGTAAATTATCAGCTAGAACTGTAATCGAATAGGGACTAATTTTACCCGTTTTGTTCAAATCGAGCAATGTAGATACGGACTCTGTTTTTGGATTCTTTAAGTTTAACGGATCAAAATCAAAAACGACGTTTGGCGCGATATAAATGCAGATAACCGATAGGATCCCCGAAAAAAATATAATTTGATATCTATATTGTTTGAATAAAAATAATGTCTGTTGTGATTTCTTGTTTGTTTTTAATGACTTCCGCGGTGGCATTAGACAAATGAGTGCTGGTAGAATGCTAAGATTTGTGAACAATGCAATAAACATTCCGCTGCCTGCAATGAAGCCGAGTTCGGCTAGTCCATGGTAATCCGTTGGTAGGAAAGAATAAAATCCAATAGCGGCAGATATCGCTGTTAGAATTAAGGCATTCCCGACTTTTTTCCCTGATTCCTGGAAGGCGGAAATGCTGTTTTCTTTATTTTGAAAAAATCTCAAATAACAAAGAGTAAAATGGATCCCAAAGTCTACACTAAGGCCGATGAACAAAACGGCAAATGCAACTGAAATTAAATTAAGAGTTCCAATTGTTAAGGTTGCTAATCCCGCTGTCCAAATAAGACCACAGCAAAGAGTGACCAACGTGGCTAATGCTAATCTGACGGATTTCAGCCCCCAAAGTAGAAATCCAATGACAAGTGCTATAGACAACATACCCGCCAATCCTAGTCCGTCTACTACGCTTTCTAATTCTTCTTGAGCTAAGGGGAGCGATCCAGTAAGCCGTAATCTAGCCTTGTATTTTTCTTCCAATTTTAATTCTTGGCTAATTAATCTCAGTTTGTTTATTACGGTTTTTCCAGGCTCTAAAGAATTAAAGTTTGTTTCAGGTTGAATAACAATAATACGGGTCGTTACATCGTCTTTTGAATAGTTACTATACTCAGAAATTAGACTGTGCCATGAAAGTACTGTGGTAGTTTCAATATTTTGAGAAACAACTACTTTCGTTATGTCATCAAACATTGGCTTAGCTAAGCCCATTAGTCCCGCCTTGTTTGATTCCTCCCTTAAGAACAAACCTAAAAGATTAAATAAGCCTGATAATGTAGGGTCTATCCAAAGGCTGCTTATGAATGGCTGTGCGCGGATGAGACGGTCCGACAATTCTTTGAGCTCAGATTTAGATAAATACAGCAACCCATTTCTTTCAAAAAATTTCATACTCGGAGGATCAAAAACGTTTCCAAATGAATGAGGGTCTTTTTTTAATTGAATAGAAAATAGATCTGCGGCCTCATTTACTAATTCAGCTTTGGGACCATCAATGACAACAAGTATATTATCAGAAAATTGTGGAAATGACCTGCTGACTAAAATAGAGTTCTGACGAAAAGGTAAGTTAGGTGACAGCATGTCGGATGCGTCAGTGTTTATGCTTATATTCGAGGCTGTATAATAGAATAAAAAAACTGAAATTATACTTGCAAGTATAATTGTAGCTATAGCTCTTTTACATATAAAACCCAGCCAGATGATCAGGGCATATTGAAATCTATCAAAAAGTATTGCACGCAATTTATTCTGCCTAATTTATTGGACTGATTAGCGCTTGTAAGTTTTCGCAAACTTGACATACCGGGTCTATTTAAACATTTTAATGTAATGACAAAAAAGCAGAAAATGCCTTATGATCAGCAACTGGCAAGAATTTTAGTTAAACCACTTATCGGTTCAGTAATTAGTCCTAATCATATAACAATATTTACTCTTTTTATGGCGTTATCGGCGTGTGTTCTATTTTCGCGCGGAGATAGCGTTAGTTCCGATTGGGCCGCTGGAATTTTCGTACTTGCCCGCTTTTTTGATCATTTTGATGGTGAGTTAGCGCGACAACAAGGCACTTCATCAAGGTTTGGTTATTACTTTGACTATGTAGTTGGGGGAATAAGCTATGCTGCATTATTCATTGGATTGGGTTTGGGTCATATGGACGGTAATCTCGGAAATTGGGCAATAGTTCTTGGAGGGGCAGGCGCTTTGGCTTCTTTAATTTCACTTTTTTCAAATTTAGGCATTGATATGCGAACAGAAGGCTTGGGCGTTGTTGAAGCTACTGGGTATCCTGAGGTTGCCGGTTTTGAGTTAGAAGATGGGATTTATTTGATTGCTCCAGTCACATGGTTTGGTTTTTTGACTCCCTTTTTTTTAGTCGCAGCATTTGGCGCAATAATTTATTTAGTTTGGACGGTATTGGTTTATATAAGATTAGGGTCATAATAAATGTTTAAACTTGAAATAGAAGAAAATTGCAAAAATAGGGCCACCGATTGCGGCAGCAATAATTAATTCAATACCAAAATCCAAAATTAAAGCAACCGGGATTAATAACATTGCATCGTCCGGATCGAAACTTGCTGAGATTTTGATCTCAGCTGCTCGAAAGCCTTTTCTGATTTCAATAGTCATAACTAAAAGAAGAACTGCAGTAATAGCAAAACCGGCTAAAAGTCCAAGCGGAATCGCCAGATCTCCAAGTTGGCCACTACGTAAGCCTACACCAATTCCAATAAATGCTAGTGCATTAGATATAGTATCGGCTATCAAATCGTATTTATGGCCAATACTAGAAATTTTCCGAGTTAAACGAGCTAAAATCCCATCAGCTCGATCTAGAAGTATAGAAAATACAAAAATTCCGGCACCTAATGTTGTATAATCACTTTCGCCCATTGAAAAGCAAGCCGCAGCGCTAACCCCGGTTATTAGCCTGAGTGTCGTTAAGTGGTTTGGAGTAATTGGCGTTTTGATTAGAGGTTTAACTCCAATCGTTACTATCTTATGCAGCCAAGTATTGTGACTAATAATTTACCTCCCTTTATGATATAGACGTATTATGAATGACTTGGTAATTAAATACCTGATAATACTTTCTGAATAAACCCAACTATTGATATGATATTAAATGACAGATAAACAAGTTTTATTCACGCCGGGACCCCTGAGCACTTCAAAAGCCACAAAGAATGCTATGTTAAGAGACTGGGGCTCAAGGGATGCCGAATTTATAACATTGACCCAAGAAATTAAATTGGCGATCGAGAAAATAGCGGGTGTTGAAGAAAAGGCTCCTACTCATAACTGTGTTCTAATCCAAGGTAGTGGTACCTTTGTCATAGAGGCAACAATTGATACATTAATACCGAGAGGCACCAAAATATTGGTTTTGATTAACGGCGCCTATGGCAGGCGGATCGCAAAAATTTGCCAACTTCATAACCGCCCTTATGTTACCTTAGAAACTGATGAAGATACTCCACCGACAAAAAAACAAGTTTTGGATTTATTAAAAACCGAAAAGAGCATAACTCACGTGCTTGCTGTACATTGCGAGACGACGTCAGGTATATTAAATCCTATCGTTGAGGTATCCGATGCAGTTGCTGAGGCTGGTCGGATATTAATAATTGATGCCATGAGTTCCTTTGGGGCGCTTCCTTTAAGTGTTAGTAGCATAAAGTGTGCAGCAATTGTCGCTTCTTCTAATAAATGTTTAGAAGGTGTTCCTGGGATAGGTTTTGCTATTGTTGAGAAGACTATTCTATCAAATTGTAAAAACAATGCGTCTTCGCTCAGTCTTGATTTATATGATCAATGGCAAAATTTTGAAAATACTGGCCAATGGCGTTTTACCCCACCAACCCATGTTTTAGCGGCTTTGCGACAAGCGTTAGATGAGCATGATGCGGAAGGCGGAGTTGAAGGCCGCGGATATCGATATCGTGAGAATTGTGAAATGCTGGTTAAAGGAATGAAAGCACTCGGATTTAAACCTTACCTTTGTGGTGAGTTGCAGTCTCCGATCATTGTGACTTTTTGTATACCGGAAGCGATAGATTTTGATTTTGCTCAGTTTTACGGTCGATTGCATAAAAGGGGATTCTTGATATATCCCGGTAAAATTACCAAAGCCGATAGTTTTCGGATAGGTTGTATCGGTCAGATCCAAAAGATTGATATAAAGAATTTGGTTGTGGCGGTTGCTGATACAATTGAAGAGATGGGGATAAAGTCATTGTAATTTAATATTTTACAAATATTGATGACTTATAGGTTTTGAATCAAGTATTTGTGACGAAACTTTGAAACCGACGAGCGACATCTTCAGGTTTTATTGTTGGCCTGCCTAAAGGTTCTATGGAACCTGCATTGATTTTTGCATGAATCAGTGTCGGTCCATTTCTTTTACACACTTCAGAGAAGGCCTCTGTAAAGCCCATTAAATTGTCAGTTGTGGCAGTAAAACGGTAGCCACAGGCTATACCGATATGTGCAAAATTAATGTGTGGACTTACGGTCGCCTGACCTCCTGTTGAATCGTGGACACCATTATCCAGTATGATATGAATTAAATTCTTTGGCGAATTTGCACCTATTGTGGCGAGGTTACCCATTTTCATTAAAGCCGCCCCGTCTCCATCCAGTATGACGACAGTTTTATCTGTATTTAAGGCTAGGCCTAAACCCATGGCAGATGCCCCGCCCATTGAACCAACTTGGTAGAGATGCTGTGGGCGGTCAGCGATTGAAAAAAGTTCTCGACCACATTTACCCGTCGTAGCTATTAAAACCGCTTCATTTGATAAAATTTTAACTACCTTTTCTATTGTAGCGTATCGATTTGAATCAATAGACCCAGTTTGGAAGTTTTTGTATAAACCAGTTTTCTTTATGCAAGGCGTCAGTTGATCAAGCTTTTCCTTGGTGACTGAATTTTCTTTCAGCATTAAGCCAAAAGGCAATTGGGTCTTTTCAATCTCAGCTTCTGCAGCTTCCAATATTCCTTGAATTTCTGTAGTTGTATTTGGGAAAGTCATGCACCGGATACGCATTAACTCCATAAGAGATTGGCTAATTTGACCCATAAGTTCGTGTTGAGGCTCATCTCGCACACCAGGTTGTCCTCGCCAAGTGGAGATCAGTATGGTCGGAATTCGGAATGGATAATTGAGCGACGTTATCGGGTTGACGCAGTTACCGAGTCCTGAATTTTGGCAGATGACAACAGTTTTTCGACCGGCTAACCAAGCCCCCGCAGCTATTGCGATGGCCTCTCCTTCGCTTGTGGCCCCAACATAATCTATTTGTTTTGATGCTATCACCCGGTTAATAAAAGGCGTTAAAAAGGAACATGGAACACCAGCGTAAAAATCGAAGCCTAATTTGTGGGCGGGTTTAATAAAATCATCTGCAGAAATCATAATTCTCTCACAGGAATTTTTGGGCGTCTGCTAGATCATCGGAGTTGTCGATATCAAGCCAATGTCCAGAAATATATATAATATGTATTGGTTCATGTTTTTTTAAAAGTCTAGAAAACAAGCTGATCATTGATGCGTTACGCTCGGTACCATCTTGTTGCATCAAGGTAATCTCATTGCGAATCTTGGTAGACCCGGCCTCCGAAAATTTGGCTAAACCAATCCATTCGCCTTGAATTTCGTCGGTTGCGAAGTTGTGGCCTATAGCATTTAATATTACTTCATTTTCGTCGAGATACTTAATTGTGAATGGTTCTGCGCATTTTATTAGGTCACGTGTTCTGGATTGAGGATTAGGGTCGCGATCCATCCACCGAGCATCCACTACAAGAACGATATCACCAGTGGTTTTCAATAATTGATCTAAAATATAATGGCGAAATAAAATATCACCATAAGAAAAAATACAATTGCCTTTTATTTGCGTCTTCGCTCGGGATAAAGAGAAAACTTCCCCTGTTGTGTCAAACTCATTGTTGTCTTTAAAGTTAACAGAGGGCAGGTTTACCGCAGATTTTTTATATCCTCGTACCGCATAAATTTCTCGAATTCCAGCCTGATTAAATGTTGAAGTAAGCCGATGAAGAAGAGGTTGACCTCTGACGTCAATCATGCATTTGGGTCGATCTACTGTTAGATCTTGTAGATCTTCTCCTCTCGATGCTGCTAATATAATGGCCTTTGTGTCTTCTTTATTGGGAGGAAGGTAAAGCTTTTCAGCCTCAGCTAACTCTCTATTGTTTGCTAATTTGAACAATTCGCTTACGCTAGCTATCCTATCTTCAATTCCAATTAAAGATTGGTCTCGCTGAATACGAAGAGAGACTTCCCGCATTGCAGAGGTTGCCGCACGGATATTATGGTTTGCCCAAATAATCACTGAAGCTTTGGCATCTTTAAAACGTTTGGTTGGGGTCTGGTAGTAAGTTGTAGGAACTATGATGACTGGACAGCGGTTAGCCCATTCTTCTAGAAAGTTAATAACTTCATCACCATCACGTTGTTTAGAATGGATTAAAATTCCATCGGCGCCGGCTTTAAAATAAGCGCTGGCGCGTTTTAACGCTTCTTTCATACCCATTCCTGAAATCAAGGCTTCAATCCGAGCTATAATACTGAAGTCGTCATCCAACTGAATATCTTTTCCAGCTTTTATTTTACCACAAAATTCATCGATATCTGCAAGGGGTTGTCCTTCGCCAATGAATGAATTTGTTTTAGGGAAAAGTTTGTCTTCTATGCAAATACCAGCGATACCGCGTTGACAAAGTTTTCTAACAGCACGGCGCAGATTATTGAAGTTACCATAACCTGTATCTCCATCAACTAAGATGGGAATTTGGCTGGCATCCGCCATAAATTCTAATATTTCAAGAATTTGTGTCCAGGAGGCTTCATTGCTATCGCGAACGCCCAACGATGTTGACATAGCAAGGCCTGATGCCCAGATACCTTTAAATCCAGCTTCTTCAACAATTTTTGCTGATACTCCATCATGAGCTTCCATAAGAAATTCAGTTTCATTTGAAATCAAAATTTCTTTAAGTTGAGCAGATTTCGTCATCTTTTGGCCTTTTGATTGCTTTAGCTATAGAGCAGAGGTCATTGCTCATTTTTATCTAAATCCTAAGAAATTCATCTAAGTCTTAACGTTTGCATGATATTAGTAGATTTGGCAATTTTCAAATTGATATTTTTAAAGTATTTTGATGGCGATGTTAAACACTATAAAATTATCCAGTCTGCAGGTCAGTCTTTTCCATGAACAAGGGTTTCTTGTTTTACCTGAAGCTTTTAATGCTTCAGATTCAGAAAACATTAAAAAGTGGGCTGATGAAATTTCAGGTTTTCCAGAAGAGATCGGCAAGCACTGGGTCTATCACGAAAATAGCCTGTTGGACGAAACAAAAGAATTGATTAATCGAATTGAAAATATGACGCCTTTCCATAAAGGTCTAAGCAGTCTGGCGAATTGTTTTGTCCCATCTTGTAGCCAATTGTTCGGTGAACAAGCAGTATTATTTAAAGATAAAATTAACTTTAAAATGCCAGGTGGGAACGGTTTTAAACCGCATCAAGATTCTCAAGCTGGTTGGGAAATCTATGCAAAATATTTTATTAATGTAATGGTTTGCATTGATGAAGCAACAATTGAAAATGGTTGTTTA
This sequence comes from uncultured Rhodospirillaceae bacterium, assembly GCA_964639965.1. Classification (GTDB taxonomy): domain Bacteria; phylum Pseudomonadota; class Alphaproteobacteria; order Rhodospirillales; family UBA2165; genus TMED23. The sequence continues at coordinate 11,813 of CAZXGI010000018.1, read as the reverse complement.
GAAATGGCTAATCGCCCCGAGGAAATGGCTGAAAAAATATTGTTGGGTGATGAATGGTCCCCTTTGTCAGATGACCAAACAGCCTTGTTGGATTTTAAACCTTACCCTACTAAACCGGGCGATATAATTTTTTTTGATTCTTATGTACCACATAGGTCAGCAAAGAATTATTCGGATAGGCAGCGTAGGGCGTATTTTTCAACATATAATAAATTATCTGAAGGTGATAATCTGCAATCCTATTATGAAGATAAACGCAAAAATTTTCCGCCAGATATCGAACGCCAACCTGACAAAGATTATGTGTATCGGGTATAATTTTTGATTGCCGGCAAGATTAAATCTTGAGCTCGTTTTATATCGGCGGGATAATCTATTTCGATCCATGGGATCCCTGTAATATCATCACAGTATATACTATGAGATTTTGACTTTAGCATATATTCCCTGAAAGCTTCTTCATAAGGTTGGTGCACTTGACCTAAATTGATCTTGTGTTCAATTATATTAACGAGTTCGATTGCAGCTTTTGAAGACCATCTAACAAAACCTGGCCATTCGCCAATTCTATCGCATGGCAAATTTGCTTCCTTTTTGAATTCTACAATTTGACCTTGATTTAAACACAGTAAAACCGGGTCTTCACCGGGATTATAATCTTGATCGTATAGGATGTGACTATCATTAGTCGACGAACTTAGTCTTTCGATTAGGTCCGAATGATAAAGTACATCTGCATCCATAAATAAAACGTCTGCGCCAGATAGCATAGTTTGTTTTGCGCAAGACAAGGACACAATAGAACCATCTAGATAATTTGAATTAAATATAGTTTCAACAAAACCAGCATTATCAACTTTAGATAATTCGGCTTTAATTTTGTTAGCTTGATAGCCTATCACAAGTGTTAACTTCGTAATTCCAGAAAGTTTAAGGGCGTCAATGTGGCGCGCAAGAAGGCTTTTCCCGTCAAAACTTAATAGACATTTGGGGGGGTGATTTTCATCGTTTGGCGAGAGTCGCGAGCCGATACCAGCAGCTAACATGATGGCTTTCATAATTATCCCTGTTTAATTTAAATATCCATTTTTACTAAACCATTTTACAGCATCTTGAACAGCCTCTCTAGCTGGACGGTATTTATAGCCTAATTTCAATTGTGCCTTTTCTGAATCATAATACATTTTTTGTTTAGCCATTCTCACACCGTCAACTGTCACAAAAGGTTCTTGAGATTTAGTGATTTTTGCCCAAGTTTGGACAATGTGGGCAATCGGCAATACGACTTGGCGAGGGATTTTAATTCTAGGTGCAGAGTTGCCAGTACAATCTGCAACGAGTTCTAGAATTCCTTTAAAAGTGAAATTCTCGCCTCCTAAAATATAACGTTCACCGACCACCCCTTTATCGAGAGCTTGTAAGTGTCCACGAGCTACATCATCCACATGAACGATATTTAGGCCCGTTTCAATATACGCGGGCATCTTTCCTGTGGCAGCCTTTACTATAATTTGACCCGTCGGTGTTGGTTTTATATCTCGTGGTCCAACGGGTGCACTTGGATTTACGATTATTGCAGGTAATGAATTTTCGCTGATCATACGACTAACTTCTTTTTCGGCAAGATATTTTGATTTTTTATAGGTACCTATCATATTTTTTAGTGATGCCGGCGTATCTTCATTAGCTGGAGAGCCATCCATGTTTTTCCCAAGGGTGGCAACGCTGCTCGTATATACGATTCTCCTAACATTGGCAGAAAGTGCAGCTGTCATAATATTACGTGTACCGATCACATTAGTTTCTAATATTTCGTTGGGATTTAGGCTCCACATGCGGTAATCAGCAGCAACATGGATAAGGGCTTCGCAGTTTTTCATCCCTGATTTGACCGAATGTATGTCGTTGAGATTTCCTAAAAAAATTTTAAAATCAAGGCCTCTTAAATTTTTCTGGTTACTTTCTGGACGCACTAATATGTGAACGTTGTCGCCACGTTCTATTAGTTGTCTCAAAATTGCTGAGCCAATAAAACCGGTCGCACCTGTCAAAAAAACTTTCAATTTTACCTCGAATATTGTTTATATCTATTTGTAGGGTATTTAGTTGATTTGACAGTTTACCTTATTAAAACGATTCTGCTATTAGAATATGTAGATGTTTTTTTTAATGATTAAGCATTTTAGTCGAGAAATTAATACATTGAATTTAAGTTATAAAATTTTATTAGCTCAACCCCGTGGATTTTGCGCTGGCGTTGAACGCGCCATTGAGATTGTTGAACGTGCCATCGAAATTTATGGAGCTCCGGTTTATGTTCGCCATGAAATTGTTCATAATAAGCGTGTTGTTGAGACGCTCAAGAAAAAAGGAGCTATTTTTGTTAATGAAGTAGATGAAATACCCGATAAAGGGGTAACGATTTTTAGTGCTCATGGTATTTCTGAGGCTGTTGAAGATGCAGCACGTAGTCGTGATTTGCCCATAATCGATGCAACCTGTCCTCTAGTATCTAAAGTTCATAAAGAGGGGCAGAATCATTCAAGTAAAGAACGATCTGTAATATTGATTGGTCATGCAGGTCATCCCGAAGTCGAAGGCACCATGGGGCGTATTCCCGGTAAGGTTCATTTGGTTACAAGTATTGAGGATGTAAAAAATTTAAACCTTTTAGATGAGAGTCAAGTTGCATACGTGACCCAAACAACGCTTAGTGTTGACGATACTCGAGATATTATTTCAGTTTTGAAGGATCGTTTTCCTAGAATTATTGGCCCAGATGTTCGTGATATCTGTTATGCAACACAAAATCGTCAGCAAGCAATACGGAAAATCGTGGGTCTTATTGATGTATTATTGGTTGTTGGCGCTCACAATAGCTCTAATTCTAATCGGTTAAAGGAGATCGGCACGGAAAAAGGTATTCCCAGTTATTTAATTGATGATGCTTCAGCCCTTGAACTGAGTTGGCTCAAAGGAGCAAAAACCATTGGAGTTTCCGCAGGTGCCTCCGCACCAGAAGAACTGGTGAGCGAGTTATTAGACCATTTAAGGTCATTCGCTGAAATAGAATTAGAAATAGTTACAGGAGATGAAGAAAATATACAATTTAAGTTGCCATCATCATTGGCTAATTCTGAGATAAATAATACTGGAATTAGAGCTTGAGTGATGGCTATTCCGATAATTCAAAGACTCCGAGTTGGGCAATATATTCTAGGAAAAGAACTGAGGGGTATTAAGCGTTATCCGCTTGTTCTGATGTTGGAACCTTTGTTTCGATGTAATTTAGCCTGTCCCGGCTGCGGCAAAATTGATTATGAAAATCATATTCTCAATCGGCGATTGAGCCTTGAAGATTGCATCCAGGCTGTTGAAGAATGTGGGGCGCCAATTGTTTCCATACCAGGAGGTGAACCACTTTTACACAATGATATATCAGAAATTGTCAAAGAAATTACTAGGCGAAAGAAGTTTGTTTATCTTTGCACGAACGCCTTACTATTGGAGAAAAAAATTAACCAGTTTGATCCAACACCATATTTGACATTTTCAGTTCACTTGGATGGATTGGAAAAAAAACATGATAAGGCGGTAGGCCAAAAGGGCGTGTTTTCGCGTGCAGTCTCTGCAATAAGTACTGCTAAATCCAAGGGTTTCCGGGTAAATATAAATTGCACTTTATTTGACCAAATGACCGCAGACGAAGTTGCGGAATTCTTTGATTTCGTTCGTTTTGACTTGAATGTTGAGGGTATTACTGTATCGCCTGGGTATGCTTATGAAAGGGCCCCAGATCAAAAACATTTTTTGAATCGGGAAAAAACAAAAAAACTTTTCCGCGAGGTTTTTGCTAAAGGGAAAGGAAGACGATGGAAATTTAGTCAATCATCATTATTTCTTGATTTCTTAGCCGGCAATCAAGGTTATCGTTGTACGCCTTGGGGAAATCCAACACGCAATATATTTGGTTGGCAACGCCCTTGTTACTTATTAGGCGAAGGTTATGCAGATACATTTAAAGAACTCATGGAAGATACTCAGTGGGAAAGGTATGGTACGGGTAATTATGAAAAATGTGCAGATTGCATGGTGCATTGTGGTTATGAACCAACAGCTGTAATAGATACTGTTGCCCACCCAATTAAGGCTTTGAAAGTCGCTATCAAAGGAGTAAGCGTTGAACAGCCAATGGCAGAAGAAATTCCAATAGGCGAACAGAGACCCGCGGATTTTATTTTTGAAAAAGTTGTTGCTGAGAGACTAAATGCCAAATCCTAATCTAGTAACATTTTTTAGGCAAGAATAAGCCTTCTGGCTATTTTGCGCGAGTTGAAAAAACTCAGGAAGTTCACGTAGGTTTCTCGTTAGATCTATTAAAATATCGCCAAGTTTAATACTATTACTTAGGTAAAACGATTTGAGACTTTCTTTGGGTAGATTTTGGTAGGCTGTATCAGAGATAGCACGAACTACTACGAAAGAACAATTACCTTCATTCGCGGCTTTAGCTACCCCCAAAGACTCCATGTCAACACTTGTTGTGTCAAACCTTTCAAAAAGACGTTTTTTTTCATTGGCATTCCAAATGACACATTCTGAACCAAATAGTTTACCACTTGATGGTTTGAGTTCTTTTGAAAAATGACTGGTCAGATTTTTGTGTAGATTATAGTTCGCTTCAAAGATATTGCCCTCTGTATCCACAACCGCATTTGGTATAACTAGATCACCGGCAGAGAGTTTTGGATCAAGTGCTCCTGCAAAACCAAAGCTGACCAAGATTTCGCAGCCACTTTTTACCATCGCACTTGCTTCTGTGTAAGCATTGCTCTCAGTTCTGCTAACCGAAATTATTTTTGATTTCGAGTATTGGGATCCTTTCCGGAGAATATTTGCTTCTATTTCAATACCAGTAATGAATCCAATTCGTTTCATGGTAATTATTTTTCAAAGCCCAAAAATTTGGTGATTACTGTTTGTTTGTTGAAGATTTCGGAAACGTGATAATGCTAGAAGTGGAAAATAAAGACGATAACCATGATAGCGAAGGAAAAATACACGAGGAAAACCGACGGCATTAAAATATTCTTCATCCCAATCGCCATCTTCTTTGCAGGTATCTGTTAGGAATTTAATACCTCGAGCGACTGATTTACTTTTGTGTTTGCCTGCTGCTATGAGCGCCAATATTGCCCATGCGGTTTGTGAAGGAAGGGATAAATTACACACAGTTTTGGGTTTGTTGTTATCATCATTGGGCCAATAACTTTCGCAGCCTTCACCCCATCCACCGTCTTCACGCTGCGTGGATTTGATCCACTCAATTGATTTTTTCAAATAAGGGGCATTCATATTGATACCTGCCATATTCAGGGCGGTCAGTACTGACCAGGTACCATATATATAATTGTTGCCCCAGCGTCCGAACCACGAGCCATCATCCTCTTGGTTCTTTATAAGATAATTTATTCCACGCTTTATTGTTGGGTGTGATTGGTCATAACCCATTTGAGTTAAAAAACTTATACAACGCGCTGATACATCTACACTTGGGGGATCTAACAACGCCCCATGATCAGCAAATGGCATATTCTCCAGCAAATAATATTCATTATCGGCATCAAATGCTGCCCAACCGCCATTTCTTGATTGCATACCTATAATCCACTCGGCAGCGCGTTGCAGAGTTGATTCATAAGCTTTATTGCCAGTTCTATGTAGAGCCATAGCAACAACGGCGGTATCATCAACATCAGGATAATAATCATTACGATATTGGAAAGCCCAACCCCCAGGACGTAGGTTAGGTCGCCAAACGGCCCAATCACCTAAACAATCTTTAATTTGCAATTTTCCTAGCCAATTACAGGCTTCAGAAACACTATCGTTTTCAAGTATTCTGGGGTGTGAAGATAAGTTTGCTTCAAGCATCGCATGAGTTGCTAGGCCAGTATCCCAGACGGGAGAGAGGCAAGGTTGGCAATACGCTTCATTGTTCTCATAAACAAGTAACTTATCTATCGCCTTACGTGCTGTAACGACACGTGGGTCGTTTTTATCTAGACCTATGGCGTCAAATGCCATTAGTGTATTAGCCATTGCAGGAAATATTCCGCCAAGGCCTTCCTCATCGTTGAGTCGTTCGTTAATAAATTGCAACCCTTTTTTAATTCCAAGATTCACGAAATATTTAGGAATAAGTGAATCAAAAGGCCTAGCAATCCGATCTAGAGCTATCATTAGGCTGCCAATCCAATGGCCTGTTGGGTTAGCAATCCGGTAATTTTCCTTGAACCGTGATTTTGTGAAAAGCTCATCTATTGTAATTTTACGTGGATTCTTTGCTTTAGGGCGAATTGCTGTCAATATTAAAAGAGGTACCGTTACAGTTCTGGTCCAATATGAAACTTTATTAATGTGAAGTGGCAACCATTTTGGAGCGAATAGAATTTCTATACGTGTTACCGGTGTTGCGCGCCATGGCACCATTCCGAATAAAGCTAGGGTAATGCGTGTAAATACATTCGATTCTTTTGCTCCACCGTGTGCTAGAATTCTATCTCTAGCCTTGACCATGTGCGGTGCGTCGACTCTATCCCCAATGAGTTTTAAGGCTAAGTATGCTTTGACGGAAGCGCTGATATTCAAGTCCCCACCATGATATAGGGGCCACCCGCCATCAGCATTTTGAATGCGACGGATATAATTTCCTAGTTTATTTTCAAGTTTGTCATTAATTTCGTCTAAGTAATGATTGAGAATAATATATTCGGCTGGAATGGTGACGTCGGCTTCTAGTGAAAACGCCCAGTGACCATCCTTTTTTTGGAGATTCTGCAAACGGGATTTTGCTTTTTTAATGACTCCATCCAGAGAAGCTATGTCTGTTGATGGTTTCTTATTTTGTTGCTTATCGGTTATTTCTTGCATCTCCTATTATGCCCCGTTTCGTCTTGGTTTATTTTACAATAACAGGCTACTTTTTGAAAATCAAAACTCGAGCAACTGCCCAAATTTTGTATGCCTTTGATACTTTGACTGGTACTTTGTAGTTTTTCCACCCACGTCGCTTCAATAATAGAAATAATTTATAGTATATCTTCATCATTATTAAGGCAGGCTGAATATGTTTTGCATCGCACTCCTTAATAGTCTCCATAGCTTGTTCGTATTTAGCCTCGTTTAATTTTGCTAAATCACTACATGCTTCACTTAATCCTGGGTGTTCAAGTAGTTCGTCTATTGTTATTTTATCAATTCCATTACGACTTAAAATACCTTTTGGTAAGTATACGCGGTTGCGCTGGCTATCCTCATATATGTCCCTTAAGATATTGGTTAGTTGCAGTGCTTCTCCTAGACTTTTAGCTAGTCTTTTACCCTGTTCTGGTTCAACGCCAAAAATAGTATTAGAAATCCTGCCAACCGCACACGCAACTTGATCACAATATAATTCAAGTGCAGCTTGATTAGGCATTCTGAGCCGCTCAACTGAATCGGTTTCCATTCCCTCGATTATTGCTGTAAAGTCTTTTTTGTTTAAGTTATAGTTTGATATGGGCCCGGCTAGAGCATGTGTAATCAGATTTGACGGGTTATTTTTATATAATTCATCAATCTTAATTCTCCATGCTTTTAGTTTTGATAATTTTATTTTTGATGATTTATTGCTATCTGCAATGTCATCGACTTCCCGGCAAAAGGCATAAATAGCAAACATTGCCTCACGTTTTTTTAATGGTAGAATCCTTATAGCCCAATAAAACGAAGTTCCCGATCTCTCGATAATTGCGAGTATTTTTTTTTGCAGGTTTGCTGGTTTAATTCTGTATTGCATTCTATTTTTTTACTTTCGCCAAAGAGCGCCCCTTCCAAGTAGGGGCATCACCATATAAATATTGCCAAGCAGAAAGGACGGTCATGACAGTGTAAATGAAAGCAGCGATTGGTAATAAGCAGGCTTCCCAAATAGAGCGATTATAGAGTTTAAGTGTAGGGATATAAGCAGCAAACATCATGGCCAAACTCATCACACCAAGAACGAATAATGAAATTTCACCGATTAAAATACCAATAAGAAGGCCCATCAAGGGAAATGTATAGATAACTAGCATCCCAATTATTGTAGCAAACAAATTAAAGATTGAGTAATTAAGCTGAACAAATGCTGTGCGGGCAACCATTCGGGCGATATCCCTTAGGGAACTATAACTCCTAAGGCTTTTAGTGGATTTTGTTAAACCTATCCATATAGAGTTGGATTGTTTAAGGTTTTTCGCCAATGCGCAATCATCGATTATTTCAGTTTTAATTACCTCTAAGCCTCCGGATTTTTCAAGCTTTTTACAATCAATGAGCATGCAACCACCGGCAGCTGCCGCGATAGATTTTTTTGGGTTATTCACCAATGAAAATGGATAGAGTTTTTGAAAGAAGAATATAAAAGCTGGTATGAGAAGGAATTCCCAGATGGAGATACAGCGTAGCTTTACCATGAGGGAAACTAGAGCTAGGTTTTCATTCATTGCTTTAGAGACGAGTTCAGTAACATTTCCCCGATGGTGGAGGATATCGGAATCGGTAAACAGATAATATTTGGCATCTGGGAATTGTTTTTTTGCTAGCTCAACACCTTGAGCCATAGCCCATGTTTTTCCTGTCCAGTCAATCGGAGTTTTTTTGCCTTCGATTACAAAAATATTATCTAGGCCTTCGCTAATGGACCCTAAAATCTTAAGTGTCCCGTCTTCACTATTGTCATCAACAATGATTAAGTACAGCGCTCCTTTATAGTCTTGCCGTAAGAGCGACAAAACGCTTTGGGATATATTTAGCTGTTCATTTCGAGCGGGAATTATAGCCACGATTTTAGGTAGTTCTGGTAGTGGAGAGGTAACATTTGATAGGTATTGGTCTGATCGCCAAAATCGACCACGATAAAAGATTATCGCGAACCAGACGATAACGGACATTGGCATGACGAATTTAAGGGCAAAAATAATAATTACCATTTTCTTAATGCCGCAAAAGTTCCTTTTAGAAAACATTTGATATATGCAAATTTGGATAATTTTACTCGTGAACGTGTAGGATCCAATTTACGTAATTTATTGCTTAATTTAGTAGCAATATTAATGATTATCTGTGATTCCATTGCTAACCGTAAACTATTTAACTTTTTTGGAAATTCAGTTGCCTCAATGATAAGCACATCAATTTTATCCAAAATATCGTTCAAGCAGTGTCTTAGCTCAGAGGGCATCACGTCAGCTTTTAGGTGGTCTATAGTAGCATTGCGATTTTTCATCATATCGAGAGGAAGATAGATTCGGTTTAGTTTCTGGAAATCGTCCTGGAAGTCTTGTAAATGATTGAGGACCTGAAGTGCTGTGCATAAGGCGTCGGGGCCAGCGTAGTTGTTCGATTTTTGATTGCGGAACCCTCCGTGTAAATCAATCATATAACGTCCTACAGGAGCGGCTGATAAGTGGCAATAGTCAACAAGTTCTTGCCAATTATTATATCTATTTTTTTTTACATCTTGTTTGAAAGCAGCTAAGAGGTCGAGGCAATGTTTTTCTGAAATATTGGTTTCTTTAAGACTTTTTACCATTTTCAAGACTTCTTCAGGCATTATGTTCCCAGAATTTTTTCTTGTTATGCCTTCAAAAAAGAGATTGAGTTTTTGATATTTTTCACTTGAATCAATATTTGTTGCGTCGGCTATATTGTCTGCTGCCCTAGCGAAATTGTAAAATATTAATATATTTGAACGCAGAATTTTGGGTAATAACCACGAGCCAACGGGAAAATTTTCGTTTGAAATATTTTTTTGAGAAGAAATATCTTTTTTCCGTTTTGTCATAATAATACAATGATTGCAGAAGAAAGCTAGCATGTCTAATCCTACTAATATAATAAGTTAGTTATGAACGATGTATTGAGGCATAAAACACTTAGTGTGAAAGTTGATGGAGTTGAAATTGGTGGCGGCGCGCCAATTGTTGTGCAATCAATGACTAACACAGATACTGCTGATAAGACTTCTACTGTGGCTCAAGTTGCTCTGTTGGCTAATGCGGGTTCTGAGCTTGTTCGTTTAACTGTAAACACCGAAGAAGCTGCAACTCAAGTTCCTTATATCCGTGAAGCGTTATATAAAATGGGTTGCACAGTTCCTCTTGTGGGTGATTTTCATTATAATGGCCACTTATTGTTGTCTAAATATCCAGCTTGTGCAGAAGCTCTATCTAAATATCGGATTAATCCGGGTAACGTAGGATTTAAATCCAAAAAAGATCCGCAGTTTACCATCATGATTGAGCAAGCGATTAAGTATAATAAGCCGGTTAGAATAGGGGTAAATTGGGGTAGTTTGGACCAAGATTTGCTTGCTAGATATATGGATGACAATGCTAAGCGTTCTGTGCCGAGAGATGTGAGGTTGGTGACGCATGATGCTTTAATAGCCTCAGCTATTGAAAGTGCATCTCTGGCCGAGAATATTGGACTTGGTAAGGATCGAATTATACTATCATGCAAAGTCAGTTCAGTTCAGGATCTTGTGGCAGTCTATCAAAAATTAGCAAGCAAATCTGAATATGCGCTGCATTTGGGGCTAACTGAGGCAGGAATGGGGTCTAAGGGTATTGTGGCCTCAACCGCAGCTTTATCAATTCTTATGCAACAAGGTATTGGGGATACCATTCGAATATCGCTTACACCTGAACCTGGTGGTGATAGAGCACAAGAAGTTTATGTCGGTCAGGAGATACTCCAAACAATGGGCATTCGCTCTTTTATGCCTCAAATAGCAGCTTGCCCCGGTTGTGGGCGTACCACAAGCTCCGTGTTTCAAGAACTCGCAGAAGAAATTCAGACTTACGTGAAGCTCAACATGCCAGAGTGGGGTAAACGGTATATAGGGGTTGAAGATATGCAGGTGGCTGTGATGGGTTGTATTGTCAATGGGCCCGGCGAGAGTAAACATGCTAATATAGGTATTTCACTTCCAGGCACTGGAGAAAACCCCGCAGCGCCAGTGTTTATTGATGGTGAAAAAAGAATGGTTTTACGTGGGCGGAATATAGCTCAGGAATTTAAGGCAATAGTTGACGATTATATATCCACGAACTATGAAGAAAAAAAGATGGCTTAAAGTATTATTTTGCAGTTAATTTGTGGGGGCTGGACAGAGGTCGCCATTTTTCCTATAAGCGCTTCTTGCTATCAAAGTTTGTTATTTATGCGAACAAGGGTTTTGCAACAATAATATGATGGTTAAATATGCCCGGGTAGCTCAGTTGGTAGAGCAGCGGACTGAAAATCCGCGTGTCGGTGGTTCAAATCCGCCCCCGGGCACCACTTTCTACTATGGTAAAATGGCACGTAGCTCAACCGCACAAAAAATAAATCTTTGCAGAGGTGTGTTTATAATAATGGTTCTTATAGGCATATAATTACCTGCTATCAAAGTGGGAAACGTCGATAAGCCGACGAGTGGAACGATTCAAATCATAATAGTGAAAACTATTCATGTGCTTGCCATAAAGATGCAAACTAATAACTTTTTCGCGATCTTCAGGTACACCAGTCATGTGGATGTGATCCGGGTTGGGTACGAATGTGCTCACTGATCCAGAGTTTAGGAGCACAATTCCCCCTGTTTGGAGCTCATAATATTTATTATTTTTCTTAAAATTATCAGCTCGTAGAAAATTGCGTTCCTCGAGCACGCCTTCAAGGACACCGACAACCCCCCAAGTTCCGTGGTCGTGAACGGGTGTCCATTGTCCGGGTAGCCAAACGAG
>CAZXGI010000017.1:0-42374 GCA_964639965.1 uncultured Rhodospirillaceae bacterium | reverse complement strand
AAAACGAAAATAGCTAAAATGATAATTAAAGTTTTAGGCATAAATTCACACCACTTGAATCCTTAACAATATTCTAGGTCAATTTATAAAAGCAAACTTAAGTTAGTACTATATTGAATTGATTAAAAGTGCGTGTATCCAGCTTTGGGTAAAGGATATTCTTTACCCTTTTTATCAATAATTAGTGTCGAACTACCTCCAACAATGTTTCCTATTCTAGTCAGACTTACTTTTAATTCTTTTGTAAGCGACTTTTGTAAAATCCTAAAGGATCTATCTGCTGTAAAAAGTAATTCAAAATCATCTCCTCCGCCGAGGATTAAATCTATATAATCCGGTCTCGTTGCAAGTACTCTTTTAGTCGCTTTGGATAAGGGTATACTATTTAATTGGATTTCAGCGCCAAGATTTGATGCTTTGCAAATGTGGGTGAGGTCTGCAATTAAACCATCTGAAATGTCAATCGCTGAATTAATGTGATTAACCAGTTTTGGTCCCAAAAAAGTTTGTGGAATTGGTTTAAAATATCTTGATAACAAGAAATTTTTATTAATTTTAGAAATATTCACTAATTCACCGCTTGCAACTTTTAGCCCAAGAGCAGCGTCACCAATTGATCCAGAAACCCATATATCATCGCCAACCCTTGCCCCATTGCGACGTAAAACTTTTCCTGCCTGTACAACTCCGAATGCCGTTATCGTCAAGGTCAAGGGACCGGTCGTAGAGACAGTATCTCCACCAATTAACGTAATGCCAAACTGGTTCTGATCCTTCAGGAGAGCGTCTGCAAATTCTTTAAACCAATTTGATGTTATTGAAGAAGCCTTAAAAGCAATAGACAGGTTATAATAAGCTGGTACCGAACCCATCGCAGCTAAGTCTGAAAGGCTCACCCTCAGCAATTTTGCCCCTATATTTTTAGGTAAATCTCCTGTTAAAAAATGAATGCCTTCAACTAGAGTATCAGTTGTGATTACTAAACTTTTCCCTTTGGGCACTTCTAAAACGGCAGCATCATCAGCTAGATTAAAAGCCCCCTTTTCATCTTTTGTAAGAGGCGAGAAGTAAGTTTCTATAATTTCAAATTCGCCTAGTTTTTCAGTCACTATAACAGGCCTATTAACGTTCTAATTCTTCTTGTCGAACAACTTTCGCTACTGCATCCAACACACCATTAACAAGAGAGGGTTCATTTTCTGAATAAAATGCCCGAGCAAGGTCAACATATTCATTAATAATTACGCGGACAGGAACAGAAGCAAGAAAGAACAGTTCAAAAACTGCTGCCCGCAGGACTGCGCGCATGAGAACGTCTAAATTTTCAATATTTCGATCATTTTTAAGAGCTGTAGCAAGAATATTGTCAATTTTCCGTGAATTTTTTCGAACGCCATTTATGATTTCACTAAACTTGTTTTTATCAGCTTCAGCTAATTCTATTTCTTTACCATTTTCACTATTATACAAATTTGCCCCTTGCCAACGTTTTTCAATAAAATCTAACAAAATGGCATCCGATGTAGCGCCTGTTATCTCAATCTCATATAATCCCTGAGCAGCTGCCAAACGGGCTGCACTAGAATGACGTGGATCCTTAAATTTAGGTCTAGCCATCACTAATCTTTTTATGAATATCTAACATCCGTATACACGCGATAGCTGCTCTACCCCCGATATCCCGATCTTTAACATTAGCGCGTTCCCAAGCTTGTTCATAGTTTTCACAAGTCAAAATACCAAATCCAAGAGGTATACTGTTTTTAACCGTAAGATCCATAATAGCACGAGCGACTTCACGACAAATGTGATCATAATGATCAGTCGCACCACGAATAACACAGCCTAATACAATTACGCCCAAATATTTTTTACTAGCCCAAGCTTTTGCAACAGCGCTTGGTATTTCAAAAACACCAGGAACTACAATCTTATCAACAGCTAGACCATGGTCCAAAACAACTTTAACGGCTCCTGAATCTAGCTGCTCAGCTATATCTTCGTAGAAAAGTGATTCAACAATTAGAATTTTACTCATAAAATGTATCTCTTACTGGGACAGGTGATGACTTTTTAATTTTAATAGGTCTTCGCTCAATGATTTTTAATCCATAACCTTTTAGACCAATCAAAGTTCTCTCTGTATTCGACAAAACAATCATCTCATGAATACCCAAGTCTAATAAAATTTGTGCGCCAATTCCATATCCTCGAAAAGTTATCTCTGGTTCGTCATCTTCGTTTTTGAGCTGATCACTAATATACGTTTTACTAGGATTTCTTAACATGACTACTGCGCCACAACCTTCTTCATCTATGATTTCCATAGCCTTATGAAGCTCAAGTGTCTTTTCCACACTGTAGATGTCATCAAACATATTGAAAGCATGCATTCGAACCAAGACAGGTGCTTTTTTTTCAACGTTTCCTTTGACTAAAGCCATGTGCTCACTTTTGTCGACCGAATTTACGTAAACGATTGACTTAAATTCACCACCCCCAATTGTATCAATTTTTGATGACAAACTAGGCTTTACAACTCTATCATTTCGCAAACGATATTCAATAAGATCAGCAATTGTAGAAATTTTTAAACCATGCTTTTGCGCAAAAGTAACAAGATCTGGCAATCTTGCCATAGTTCCATCATCTTTCATAATTTCGCAGATTACCCCCCCAGGAGCGAGCCCTGATAGCCTTGCAATATCAACTGATGCTTCCGTGTGACCTGCCCGAACTAATGTACCGCCATCTCTAGCAGTTAAAGGAAACACATGACCTGGTGAAGAAATATCACTTGCACCTTTTCCGGAATCAATCGCCGTCGCAATTGTACAGGCCCGATCAGCAGCTGAAATACCAGTTGTAACTCCCGTTCTTGCTTCAATAGAAACAGTAAAAGCGGTTTCATGACGCATTTTATTGTTGGAGTTCATGGCAGGCAGGCCAAGTTGCTGAACGCGCTGTTCAGTAAGAGCAAGGCAGATCAAACCTCGTCCATGGGTTGCCATAAAATTAATTGCATCTGGCGTCGCCATTTGCGCAGGGATTACCAAGTCACCTTCATTTTCTCGGTCCTCTCCATCAACCAAAATAAACATACGTCCATTGCGAGCCTCACCAATAATTTCTTCTATTGAAGAAAGGTATTTTATTAAATCATTAGTTGCTGGTGCCTTTTTTTTACTCATCTATCTTATTCCATCTCTTTAAACCGTGCTACATAACGCGCCAACATATCGACTTCTACGTTCACATCATCACCTATTCTAGTTACTCCAAAAGTAGTATTAAATTGTGTGTGCGGGATAACATTGACGCTGAATTTATTATCAATAATGTCATTTATTGTCAGAGAAACTCCATCAACCGCAACAGATCCTTTTATAGCAATGAACTTCATTAGCTCTTTATCTAATTGAAACCAAAAATGAATCGAATCACCACGTTTTTTAATGGAGCTAACCTTACCAGTTCCATCAATATGACCAGAAACAATGTGTCCACCCAACTCGTCAGAAGCTTTTAGTGGTCTTTCTATGTTTACTGGTGTACCTACCTCCCAATAAACCATAGTTGTTTTTGATAAAGTTTCTTCTGATACATTAGTTGCAAACCAATTATTTCCATATTCAATAATGGTTAAACATGTGCCACTACAAGCTATAGATGCACCTACTTCAAAATTATGAGTATCTATATTAGATGTAAATTCAAAGCGAGTATCCCCGGTTCGATGGATTTTTCTTACCTTGGCAACATCAGTAATTATACCTGTAAACATTCAATGTCCATTTTTATATATTAATTCCGAATTAAAATTTCCAATATATCTTCATCTAAAGCAATGGTGGAATTGCGCGAGAATTTCTTGCGTTTTTCGAGTTTGTCCAGACCTAAATTTTCTATAGCAGGAACCCCGTCATTTCCCAAAATACAAGGAGACCTAAACCAAGCTATTTCATCAACCAAATCATTAGCCATTAGCGACGAATTTAAAACCCCTCCCCCTTCAATCAACAGTCTTGTTATTCCAAGGGAGCTTATTTCCTTCATTAATTCCTTTATATCCAAATGCTTACCATTCTTTTCCAAAACAACTATTTTAACCCCAAGACTTTCAAGTTTTTTTATTTTTTGTTTTTTGTTTTTCGAATGCGTATAAATCAAAACGGGAACTTCTTTAGCTGTTTGGGCTAATTCTCCATTTAACGGGGTTCTTAGCCGACCATCGACAATGATTCTAAGCTTATGTTTATTTTGAAAACCTGGAAGCCTACAAATCAATGAAGGATTATCGGCAACCACTGTTCCACTGCCAACTAGGACAGCATCGTGACATGCTCTTAATTTATGAGAAAATTTTCTAGAAAGCTCACCCGTAATCCACTTACTTTCTCCACTCTGGGTAGCTATCTTTCCATCTAATGTAGTTGCCATCTTTAACGTTATAAACGGTCTCGAATTTCCAACTCTTAAAAAAAAACCCTGGTTAATTTTTTCAGCTTGAGCTTTAGCTATGCCAACCTCAACATCAATACCCGCGTTCTCAAGGCGTTTTATACCCTTACCTGAAACACGATCATCCGGATCTAAAGTAGCTATTACGATTTTTTTAATACCAGCATCAATCAAGGCATCGACACAAGGTGGCGTCTTACCATAGTGATTACATGGTTCTAATGTCACGTAAACTGTTGATCCTAATACATCTTGACCTGCATTTCTAAGCGCTTCTGTTTCAGCATGTGGACGACCTCCAAAAGCGGTCCATCCGCGTCCAATAACTCTATTATTCTTTACTATTACGCAACCGACCGCTGGATTAGGCCATACGTTTCCAAGGCCCCTTTGCGCTAAATTTAATGCGGCATCCATATGCGATTCATGGATTATTTTAGCGGCGTTATCGTATTTTTCCGAACCGTTAATCTTCACCTAAATTTCCAACAAAATCTTCAAAATCGCGTGCCTCACGAAAGTTTTTATAAACTGAGGCGAACCTTACATAGGCTACGGAATCTAAATTTGCTAATACATCCATAACCATTTCACCAATCACTTTGGACGGAACCTCATTTTCACCCAAGCTTTCTAAACGCCGCTGAATTGAATTAACAACGCGTTCGATCTGCTCAGGATCTACTGGCCGTTTTTGCAGTGAAATCCTAAGCGAACGGGCTAATTTGTCTCGATCAAACGGCTCTTTTTTATCATTTTTCTTCAATATGATTAATTCACGCAATTGAACCCGTTCAAATGTTGTCCAGCGTGCCCCGCACTCCGGGCACGACCTGCGCCTTCGAATTGCAGAATTATCATCTGTTGGACGCGAATCTTTTACTTGAGTATCATTATGACCACAAAATGGACAACGCATGTTTCTACCCCCTTTGCAGGAAAACTCCTATATTATCAAATCAAAATCAATGATCACTATAAATTGGAAAGCGCGCGCAAATATTTCCAACTTCTTTTCGTACTTGCCGTTCAACTTTTGAGTTATCATGTGGATTAACGACTAAACCATCCAGCACTTCACTTATTAACTCGCCAATTTGTTTAAATTCCGCCATACCAAAACCGCGAGTAGTACCAGCGGGAGTGCCCAACCGGATTCCAGAAGTAATCATGGGCTTTTCAGGATCAAAAGGAATGCCATTTTTATTACAGGTGATTCCAGCGGATTCCAAACTTTTTTCGGCAGCTACGCCAGTGAGACCTTTCGGCCTAAGATCGACTAGCATCAAATGAGTATCTGTACCTCCTGATACAATATCGCATCCACGTTCGGCAAGTTTATCTGCCAAAATCTTAGCATTCTCAACAACATTTTTAGCATAAATTTTAAAATTAGATTGCAAGGCCTCACCAAAAGCAACGGCTTTGGCAGCAATAACATGCATTAAGGGCCCTCCCTGAATTCCAGGAAAAATAGCAGAATTTACTTTTTTATAAATTTCTTCGTCATTAGCTAAAATAATACCTCCACGTGGCCCCCTCAAAGTTTTATGTGTTGTAGATGTTACAAGATGAGCATGAGGAAATGGAGAATGGTGAATACCGGCGGCGACAAGACCTGCAAAGTGGGCCATATCCACTAGTAATAAAGCACCAACCTCATCTGCAATAGCCCTAAATTTGGAAAAATCGATTTTGCGTGGATAGGCCGAACCACCTGCTATAATTAGTTTGGGGCGATGCTCTTTAGCCAAAGACAAAACTTCGTCAAAATCTATTAAAGCATCTTGTTGACGTACTCCGTATTGAACTGCATTAAACCATTTACCTGATTGGTTAGGCGGTGCACCGTGAGTTAAATGTCCCCCCGCCGCTAGCGACATGCCGAGTATTGTCTCTCCAGGTGAAATTAACGCCTGATAGGCGCCTTGATTGGCTTGAGATCCTGAATTTGGCTGGACATTCGCAAAATTACACTCAAAGAGCTTTGTGACGCGCTCGATAGCCAAATTTTCCACCAAGTCAACAAATTCACAACCCCCATAATAACGTCGACCGGCATAACCCTCAGCATATTTGTTAGTCATTATTGACCCTTGAGCTTCTAATACCGCACGAGAAACAATGTTTTCAGAAGCAATAAGCTCTATCTGTTCCCGTTGCCGTCCTAGTTCTTTAAAAATAGAATCAAATACTTCAGGGTCTTTCTCAGCAAGAGGTTTCATAAAAAAAGATGTTGCAGAGGGCATTTATAATTTCCTGTAAATTAAACTATATCGAATTTGGTTTCAAAAGTTTAGCTACACGTTTTTCGTGACGACCTCCTTCAAACTCTGTATTTAAAAATATATTTAAGCAATCACATGCCATTTCAATTTCAAGCGTCCTACCTCCGAACACAATGACGTTAGCATTGTTATGTTCACGGCAAAGGCGTGCTCCGATAACATCATGAACTAAAGCAGCACGAATTTGCGGATATCGGTTTGCCGCAATACTTATACCTATTCCAGACCCACAAATTAATACGCCGCGTAAAGCCTTTTCATCTATCAATGCCCGCGCTAATTTATAAGCATAATCAGGATAATCAACCGACGTGGTTTTATTAGTTCCTAAATCTAAAATTTCATAACCTTCCTCAACTAGCCTTTCTTTTATTATAAGTTTCATCTCAAGGCCGCCGTGATCGCAGGCAATGACTATTGGTTTAACGGTATTTTGAGAAATGTTTGAAATCACAGCTTATTGACTTTCGTTAGATTATATTAACAAGGCCTCACATACCACATATCGACACTATTAGCCAAGCCAACACTACAAATTGCCTAATTTAAATATGAAATTTATGAAAAATATATTTTTTTTGCGAGGGCAAATTTTAATATACAATTTGCAAAAAATATATTTATCCCGCAAGTTTTAGAAAGAGTTCCCCGAATTTTCAATATCAGCTGTCTTATTTTCCATATTTTTCAATATTACATATCGAAGTTTTTGCATTGCCGTCATTTGCAGTGTATGTCTTCCAGCCCTGCGATCGCCTACAATTATAATTTCTGTATTCGTAATCGGATCAACCGCAATCACTTTCACAAAGTTACCGTGAGGAATAAACTCAAATAATACTTCACCTAAAATATCATTTTTTTGCATTGCTCTATTCGTCACTGCGGTAACTCCAATCAAAACCGCATAAAACCCTCACGAAAATAAACCCTTGTAATTGCCTATTGATACTCTAATTTATGTTATCAATTATTATTATACAATAATTTTTAGTATTAATTTTATTTTTGGTTTGATAAAATTGTAATTTATTATGTTAGAATTTTGTAATAATAGTTATCCAAGCCAAGTAGATATACAGAAAATATTTTAATCAGGGGTAAATAATATGTGCGCAGATTTTACAAATCCAGAAACAATAGTTTTACATACAGGCCACCGGGGTGACAATGAGTTCGGTTCCGTGGCCGTCCCAATTTACCAAACTACGTCATATCAATTTAGAGATACCGAGCATGCTGAAAATCTTTTCGCTTTGAAAGAATTGGGGAATATTTATACCCGTATCATGAATCCTACGCAGAATATCCTTGAGCAAAGGGTTGCCGCAATGGAAGGAGGAGCAATGGCACTAGCCGTTGCCTCTGGTCAGGCTGCTTCGATGTATTCTGTCATGAATTTGTGCCGTGCAGGAGATAATTTTGTTTGTTCGACCGATATATACGGCGGCACTTGGAATTTGTTTGCCAACACGTTAAAGGAATTTGGAGTAGAATGCCGATTTGTTGATCCTTCGGATCCAGAAGCCTTCGGAAATGCAACCGATGATAAAACCAAATGTTATTACGCAGAAACCTTACCCAATCCAAAACTAGAGGTTTTCCCAATTAAAGAAGTTGCTGATATCGGTCGAAAACATGGTGTTCCTCTCATTATGGATAATACTGCTGCCCCGCTGATCTGCAGGCCATTTGATCACGGAGCCGCTATAGTCATGTATTCAACAACAAAATACATTGGTGGACATGGGACGTCCATTGGAGGAATTCTTGTAGATGGAGGTAATTTTGATTGGGAAGCCGGGGGAGATAAATTTCCAGGCCTTAATCAACCAGATCCAAGCTACCATGGCGCAATTTGGACAGAAGCCGCAAAAGGGCTTGGTGCTCCAATAGCCTATATTCTACGTGCACGTGTAGTTCTACTTCGCGATGTTGGAGCAGCAACCACTCCTTCAAACGCCTTTAATGCAATACAAGGCTTGGAAACATTGCCTCTTAGGATGCGAGAACATTGTGCTAATGCTATAAAAGTCGTTGAGTATTTGAACAAACATAAAAAAGTGCAAAAAGTGATACATCCAACAGCTCAAAAAGGTGAAGCACGTCGACGAGCAGATGCCTATTTAAATGGTGGTCACGGTGCATTAGTTGGATTTGAGCTCAAGGGTGGAAAAGATGCAGGCAGAAAATTCATCGACTCACTCCAAATGTTATTTCATGTTGCCAATATTGGTGATGCCCGAAGTTTAGCAATCCATCCAGCATCAACAACACACTCCCAACTATCACCTGAAGAACAACTACAAACAGGTGTTACTGACGGTTATGTTAGGTTATCGATTGGCATAGAGCATATCGATGATATTATCGCTGATCTTGACCAAGCTTTAGCAGCGGCATGATTTAATTTAAGCCGAGAGGAGATTAAACCCTCCCCTCGGCAATCGTTATCAAAAAATTTATGAAAACAATAACACCCGGAAAATTTCCCAACGTGCGCATGCGACGAAATCGCCTTTTTGATTGGACGAGACGTCTCGTTGCTGAAAATTCTTTAACCCCAAATGATTTTATATTACCTATTTTCGTTAACGAAGGTAAAGAGCAGATAACTCCTATAAAATCGATGCCAGAGGTTAATAGTATCTCACTCGACTTATTAGGTGACACTGTTGGAGAGGCACATGAGGCTGGTATACCAGCCATTATTATTTTTCCAAAAATAGCCTCTGAAAAAAAAACGACCGATGCACGCGAAGCCTTAAATCCTGATAACCTTGTCTGCCAATCTGTGCGCAAAGTAGCAAAAAGCTTTCCGGATATCGGAATAATTTGTGACGCAGCCCTTGATCCGTTTAATAGTGATGGTCACGACGGAATACTTGTCGATAATCAAATTCTTAATGATGAAACCGTCGAACTCCTCTGCAAGCAGGCAATTATTCAAGCGGAGGCTGGTTGTCACATCATAGCTCCTTCAGATATGATGGATGGTCGCGTTGGAGCTATCAGAAAAGCCCTGGATAGCAATGGCTTCAAAAATGTTGGGATTTTATCCTACGCAGCAAAATATGCATCAACATTCTATGGACCCTTTCGCGACGCTATAGGATCGAAGGCTGCACTTAAAGGGGATAAAATGACTTATCAAATAGACCCTGCAAATTCAGATGAGGCTCTTCGTCAAGTCGCTCAAGATATTGAAGAGGGTGCCGATATGGTAATGGTCAAACCCGGTATGCCATATTTAGATGTTATAAATCGCATAAAAACCGAGTTCGGGATGCCAACTTTTGCCTATCAAGTGTCTGGCGAATATTCAATGCTAAAAGAAGCCATTAAAAACGGATGGCTCGACAACGATAAAGCTATTATAGAAAGTATGTTATCGTTCAAACGAGCCGGTGCAGATGCAATTTTAACTTATTTTGCCATAGAAGCCGCTAATTTAATCAATAAAAGGCTACGATATAAATCTGATTAAAATCCGATTTAATTGAAACGTATTAAAAGAACCCGCGATTTAAAAAAAATTTATGAAGCATAACGTAACAAAACAAACAACTGCATTTTTCGTCACGGCACCAGTACCCTGTCCTTATCTAGATGGAAAATTGGAACGTCGCATGGTAACGGACCTTTCAATGACAAGTTCTATAACCCTGCATGATAAATTATCACGCGTTGGGTTTCGACGCAGCCATAATTTATTATACACGCCAGTCTGTGATAATTGTTCGGCATGCTTAGCCGTTAGAAACGTAGTGAACAAATTCATTCCTTCCAATTCACATAAGCGTACACTACGCATTAATAAAACTCTAACCGCTTATGAAACCCCTGCTCGAGCAAACCATGAGCGATTTGAATTATTTTCAAGGTATCAAGAAGCTCGACATACAGGCGGAGAAATGGCAACTATGGATTATTATGATTTTCAGGCGCTAGTGGAAGAGACAACTGTTATCACCTCGCACATAGATTTTTATAACAAACATGGAACTCTAATTGGTGGTTGTCTCGTAGATGTTTTGGAGGACGGGTTATCTGCTGTTTATAGTTATTTTGATCCAGAACACAAAAAACATAGCATAGGAACATATATGATACTCTGGCTTATCGAAAGAGCTAAAAAACTTGGCCTACAATATGTTTATTTAGGCTATTGGGTTAAAGGCAGTCAAAAAATGGCTTATAAAGATAAATTCCAGCCACTGGAATACTATAGTTCAAAGGGTTGGTTGGAATTAAGCGAACACAATCTGGCCTAATTATATAATTAAGTTGCAATAATTTATTTATTGAAAACTATTTTCAATAGTTGCGCGTAAATAAAAAGCGCCTATACTTGGGTTCCAACGGATAATTTGAAAAAAAATATAAGATCAAACCAACAAGATCATTTGTTTTTGAACGGGAGAAATTAAATGAAAAGACGTGATTTTATAAAGAAAACAGCTACAGGTGTTGCAGCTATTGGCACTGCGGCGGCCGCATCAACTTTAGCAACTCCGGCGATCTCGAAAGGAAAAAAACAGTGGACCGCCGTTTCAGCATTTGGAAAAGCTGGGCTTCTTGGCCAAGCGTTAAACGAATTTGCAAAATTTGTAAAGGAAGCTTCCAGCGGACGACTTACCATAAAAGTTTACCATGCAGGAGAATTAGTCAAACCATTTGAGGCAATGGATGCTGTTCAAAGTGGGACTGCCCAAATGGGTTACGGAGCCCCTTACTATTGGGCAGGAAAATCCGATTCTATTTCCTTCGTGGCAGCTATGCCTTATGGCCTAAATGCTCAAGAACAAAATGCTTGGTGTTATTATGGTGGCGGAATTGAAATATCTGATAAAGCAGCGTACAACCCCCTCGGACTTAAATTCCTTCCAATGGGCAATACTGGAAATCAAATGGGAGGCTGGTATGCTAAGCCTATTTCCAAGGTCAAGGACCTGGAAGGCCTAAAGTTCCGAATGCCAGGCCTAGGAGGAGAAATTCTCAAAACATTTGGTACCAATGTAGTCTTACTTCCAGGTACTGAAGTTTTACCGGCGTTAACCTCAGGAGCCATTGATGGTACTGAATGGATCGGCCCAGCTGCAGACATGGGAAAAGGATTATTTAAAGTTGTCAAAAACTACTATTATCCTGGATGGCACGAACCAGGTACAATCCTTGACGGTTTTTTTGATATAAAAGAGTGGGAAAAATTAGATAGTGATTTAAAGCAAATTATTTGGCGTGGTTCAGTTACAACAAACATGTTTATCCTGTCGAAATTTCAAGCCATAAATAATTCAGCTCTTCAAAAACTTACTAAAACTCATGGGGTTAAATTAAATCATTATGGCGACGAATTGATAAATGCAGTAGGAACTCGTGCTCCTGAAGTGATTTCGAAGATTGCTAGCAAGTCGGCTAATGGAAAAGCTCTTTATAATCATATCGTCAAATTCCGAAGCACAATGGTTGATTGGTCCAACTACTCTGAAGCTGCCTTCCTTAAAGCAAGGGTAGCGGCTAAATTTAAACCGGTTTAAGCCTTTTTTAAGTTTAAATTCAATATAGACTTACTGAAAAAAGGGTGGTTCATAAACTATGAACCACCCTTTTTCTAAATTGATGAGACAAATTGGATAATCCAATGAAATTTTTAAAATTACTAATAAAATCGATTGATACTATCAATGATACAGCCGGAAATTTTGTGGCATGGTTGACCGTCGTGATGGTATTGAATGTTTTTATCGTAGTGGTGCTAAGGTACTCATTCTCAATCGGGTGGATTTGGATGCAAGAGCTTTATGTGTGGACACATGCCGTGATTTTCCTGCTTGGAGCCGGCTATACTCTTCTCCACGAAGGACATGTTCGAATTGATTTGATTTATCGTGATGCGGGAATTCGTTACAAAGCTTTGGTAAATATTTTTGGAAGCATGTTTCTTGCTGCTCCACTTTTAATTCTAATTTTCGATCGAAGCCTGCCCCTAATAATAAGATCCTGGATTAACCTAGAAAAATCAGCAGAAGCTGGCGGTATGGAAGGGGTATTTATACTCAAATCCATTATTGCCGTTTTCTCAATTTTATTTTTGCTTCAATTTATTTCGATGTTTTTGCGTAATTTATTGCTATTGCTGGGACATGAGGTTCCCGTAATTAATCCAAAAATAATGCACGAGAAATAAGTATTATGACACCAGAAATTCTCAGTTTAATTATGTTTCTATCCACAATTTGCATACTAGTTCTTGGATTTCCCGTAGCCTTAACTTTAGGGGGATCTGCTCTATTATTCGCTTTTCTCGGCGATTCCCTTGAAATATTCAATCTCGGTATCCTTAACATATATCCACTGCGAATATTCGGGGTCATGAAAAATGAACCTCTTGTTGCTGTTCCTTTGTTCATTTTTATGGGAGTTATGTTAGAAAAATCAAATTTGGCCGGTGAATTATTGGAGGCGATGGGAGGTTTATTCGGAACCTTAAAGGGAGGATTAGGCATCTCCGTGCTTATAGTTGGCGCCATGCTAGCTGCATCAACTGGTATTGTTGGAGCAACAGTTGTTACTATGGGTCTAATGAGTATGCCTGTTATGCTTCGAGCAGGCTACGACCCCAGATTAGCCTCCGGCCTAATTTGTTCATCTGGAACATTAGGACAGATCATCCCGCCTTCAATTGTATTGGTGTTATTGGGAGATATACTTCAAGGTGCTAACGAACAAGCAGCAGAGATGAAGGGTATTTTGGTACCGGTTCCAGTTACAGCTATAGATCTTTTTGCTGGAGCGTTAATTCCAGGACTAATTTTAGTAAGTTTATATGTATTTTGGCAAATTTTTCTGGCAATTTTTAAACCAAGCTCGTGTCCTGCTATTCAGAAATTTGATGGAGTAGAAAACCCTAACATAAAACATTTAATAAAAACTATTTTTCCACCATTATTCCTAATATTTATTGTTCTTGGATCAATATTAGGTGGGATTGCAACCCCCACAGAGTCGGCAGCCGTCGGTGCAATTGGAGCATCCATCTTGGCGTGGCAGAAAGGTTCACTTTCAATCAACATTCTGCGAAAAGTTTCGCTGGAAACTACAAAAATAAGCTCAATGGTTTTTATAATATTAATAGGAGCGTCAATGTTTTCTCTCGTATTTAGAGGTTTTGGTGGTGACACCGTTGTTGAAGAGTTCCTAAAAAACCTACCTGGCGGTGCATTTTCCGCAATGCTTTTGGTAATGATAGTGATGTTCTTTCTTGGTTTTTTCCTAGATTTTATTGAAATTATTTTCGTAGTTGTTCCGATTGTTGGGCCAATCCTAATAGCTTTGGGTTTCGATCCCTTATGGCTTGGAGTGATGATTGGGGTTAATTTACAAACCAGCTTCCTAACACCTCCCTTTGGATTCGCACTATTTTATTTACGCGGTGTAGCCCCGAATACTGTAACTACAAAACAAATTTATCAAGGTGTTTTGCCCTTTATTGGTATCCAATTGGTAGGATTATCTTTATTTTGGCTTTATCCTAAAATTGTAACTTGGCTGCCTAAACTTATCTTTGGCTAGAGTTATAATTTATATAACGCCAGCACGTCGGCAAAATTGCAGTTGCTAGTCCTATTTTAAATAACTCACTCCAAATAAATGGCAAAACGCCATATTGAATAGCTTTTTCAAGACCAATCAAACTAGATAACCATACACAACCGCAGAGAAAAATTAATAAAGTACCTATTAACATCGAAATAAAAGTAGCAAAAAAACTGCGATCAAATCCATTTTCTGCTAGATAGCCCAGCGTAAAAGTTGCCACAATAAACCCAAAAAGATAACCACCGGTTGGACCTAACATATAAGTAAGCCCAATACCTTTAATCGGCGTACCCGCAAAAACTGGCAATCCAAATGCCCCCTCAAGTAAATATAAAAATACAGTTAAGCTTCCAAGTTTGGTTCCGAACGTCATGGCAATCACTAATATAACAAAAGTCTGCATGGTCATAGGTACAGGATAAAATGGAACTTGGATTTTGGCCGATAATGTCAAAAGCAATGTACCAATCAGAGCCAAAAAGAGTTTATAGATCCAGCTACTTTGGAGCGAAGGTATTATGGTTGTAATTAAATTTGCCTGTTTTGTTTGATCCATCATCTATCCATTCCTCGAAAAAAAATAATAAATTCACTTTAAACCAAATTAAATTATATTTCGTATAGTAATTGCATTCAAGAATGTCCGATTCTCTAAGAAAATCGATTAGATCGGGAAAACCCTTTAGGCGGCAATCTCCCAGCCTGCGCGCGCCTACCTTCCCAAGAGATTAAATCGGTCTCGGTTCGTGTTTTATCTCCCGTTTTCCAAGAAAGACCATCCTCTTTGTTAAAAGTTTTAATATCACTCAATCCACCATCTTTATAGCGCTGCATTATCACTCCTCGGCCTTTGGTCATTTCAGGAACTTCATCAACAGAGAATAGAAGTAACTTTCTATTTTCACCTATTATAGCGATACAATCACCTTCAACTAGGCAGACCGCTGCCGCTTCATCATCCCCTTTTAAGTTGAGTATCTGTTTACCACCTTTTGTTTGAGCAATTACATCTTCAGACTTAACAATAAAACCTCGTCCCGAGCTCGAACCAAGTAAATATCTAACTTCAGGTCTGTAAACAAAAAAACCAACAATATCTCGATCATTGTCAAGATCAATCATAAGCCTTACAGGCTCCCCAAAACCCCTTCCTCCAGGAAGCTTATCACATGAAACAGTGAAAAAACGCCCGTTAGTACTGAATAATAAGATTTTGTCTGTTGTCTCAGCATGTAAAATATATTTACCCTGATCCCCATCTTTATATTTTATCTCTGCATTGATATCTAAATGGCCTTTGGCAGCTTTTATCCACCCCTTTTCTGAAAAAATAATAGTTATTGGTTCTTTTTCGATAAAAGCATCTGCAGGGATATCTATAATATCAGGCGCAGATCCTATTTCGGTTCGCCGCTTATGTAGCGGATAAACTTTACCTGAAAACTCTTTTTTCAATTCAGATATTTGTTGTGAAATTTTTTTCCAGCGAAGATCTTTACTCTTAATAAGCTTGTTTAAGCCTGCCCGATCTTTAATCAAAGATTCATGCTCACTCTTAATTTCAAGTTCTTCAAGTTTACGAAGGCTACGTAAACGCATATTTAAAATTGCCTCGGCCTGGTTCTCACTTAAATTAAAGACTTCCATTAGAGTGGGTTTTGCGCGATCCTCTTCACGGATAATGCGTATAACCTCATCCAAATTAAGATAAGCTATGAGGTAACCATCTAAAACCTCTAACCGAGTATTGATTTTTTCAAGGCGAAATTTCGATCGCCTCAGCAAAACGACATGACGATGATCCAAAAAAGCTGACAATACGCCATGAAGGTTCATTATTTTTGGTGTGTTATCAGCATCAAGAACATTCATATTCATACTAAATCTTGACTCAAGATCCGTTAACTTGAACATTTGTTCCATAAGCAAATCAGGATCAATAGTACGATTCTTAGGCTCAAGAATAATGCGTATATCCTCAGCCGATTCATCCCTTATATCTTCAAGAATTGGGAGTTTTCGTGCTATTAACAGCTCTGCGATTTTCTCAATCATTCGAGATTTCTGTATTTGAAAAGGTATTTCCGTTATAACAATTTGATACTGACCACGCCCCAATTTCTCGACGTGCCAACGCGCTCGAATTCGGAAACTACCTCGACCAGTTTTATAAGCAGCCTCAATAACCATCCTATCTTCGACCAAAATGCCCCCTGTTGGGAAGTCCGGTCCCAATACCATAGATACCAATTTACCATTTGTGGCATTTGGAAATTTTATCAGATGAATCAGAGCAGTGCACAATTCATCAAGATTATGGGGTGGAATGCTACAAGCCATACCCACAGCAATACCTTCAGCTCCATTCGCTAAGAGATTAGGAATAGATGATGGCATTACGATTGGTTCATTATCTTCACCATCGTAAGTCTCGCGAAAATCCACAGCATTTTCGTCTATGCCTTCAAGTATTGCTGATGCAAAGGCTGTCATACGGGCTTCGGTATAACGCATGGCTGCCGGATTATCCCCATCAATATTTCCAAAATTCCCTTGTCCATCAACAAGTGGGTATCGTACCGAAAATTCTTGAGCCAATCTGACTAGAGCATTATAAACCGATTGATCTCCATGCGGATGATACTTACCTATTACATCACCGATAACACGTGCACATTTTTTAAAGCCTTGATTAGGGTCAAGCTTGAGCTGGCGCATAGCATATAACAGTCGGCGGTGAACAGGCTTTAAGCCATCACGTACATCAGGCAAGGAGCGCGACATTATTATTGAGAGCGCATAAGAAAGATACCGTTCACCGATAGCATCCGCGAGGCGGGTATCACGTATATCTCCAGTAGATTCCGATGCCTTAATAGTGACGTTCATATCATTCCAATTAAATCGTTAGTCCATTTCACTCAACTTCGATAATATGCTTTTGCTTTACTTGGTCAACCAGACGCGATCGAGCAGAAGGAGCACCATGTTTATTATGGATAAAAGCATGCCGTTCTAGAAAGTAACTAGTTAAACAAAGACCTTTATAAATTGCCGAATAGCTTGTACTTTTTGAATCGTCAAAATTCTGAGTTAAAAAGCCCGGCAGTTCTAAAAGCTTGTCTTTATAAGGCTTTCCAGCGACAGCAGAAACCGCCTGACCAGATTTCGGGGACACATAAATAAGGTCCATATTTTTTCCAGTCGAAACACAGGACGACAAATTTAGCCCAAACCCAAGTGCTGCTAAAAGATTGATTTCCCAGCGCACGTACTTTTCAAGCCAATTTTCAGTATTCAAATTTATTAGAAAATTAAACAGTGATTCGTAAATATCAAGATAGCACTCACGTTCAGGAAGAGCCTTTTCCACAACTGCACATGCTGAAGACAAGCCAGCCAGACGCATTGCATCATGTAGATAAAGAACTGCCAATGGTTTTAATAGCTCACACTTATAGTTACCCAACTGATCTTCAAGACGGGCATTCCACTGAACTGAAACTACATTACCAGTTTGATATATTCCTCTGGCCCGCTTACCACTTCCGCCTCTAACCAACCCTACATGCCGCCCATGTTTGGGCGTCATTAAAGAGGTTATCACTGAATTCTCACCATACTTTCTTGATGATAGTATAATCCCCTTATCAGACCAATTCATTGAAAATATTTCCTAAAGATTCATATATAAGAAAATAATAATAGGACCAAAGCACGGCATCTACCTAGGCATTAAAATCGAGCCCCCAATGGACATAATGAGAAGGCTCATCGCCCCATTTTTCACGAACCTTAACAAAAATAAATAGATGTACTACCTTATCAACAATTTTAGCCAATTCTCTTCGACTTTCTGCGCCTATAGACTTAATCATTTTTCCATTCTTACCGAGAACAATTGAACGTTGCGAATTACGTTCCACATAAATTGTCTGTTCAATACGAACACTACCGTCATCTTTGTTCTCCCAGGCCTCAGTATCCACGGTTGTTGCATAGGGCAATTCCTGATGAAGTTTTATAAAAACTTGTTCACGAGTAATTTCTGCCGCTAACAAGCGCATCGGCATATCTGAGATTTGATCTTCGGGAAACAACCAAGGACTGGTTGGAACTTTAGATTTCAAATAAACAACAAGTTCATCCAAACCATCACCGTTTTCAGCAGACACCATAAAAATTTCACCAAAAATATTATAACTGCTAAGTTTTTTGGAAAGTCCTAGTAGGTCTTGTTTATTTATTAAATCAATCTTGTTAAGTACTAGATCTACATTTTGGCTTTCTTTCTCCTGCAGCTTATCAATAATTGCTCTTGTTTCCAGATCTAAGCCCCGTTTGCTGTCCACAATTAAGATAATTCGGTCTGCATCTCCCGCCCCTCCCCAGGCGGCAGCAACCATTGCTCGATCTAACCTCCGTTTGGGTAAAAAAATACCCGGTGTGTCAACAAATATAAGCTGCGAACTACCAATTAAAGCAATACCAAGTACACGAGTTCGCGTCGTTTGAACCTTTGAGGACACTATTGAAACTTTTGTTCCAATAATCTGATTTAATAATGATGATTTTCCAACATTTGGAGCTCCCAAAATAGCAATAAAACCGCATAAAGTCTGTGACTTTTTATTCATTCGTAAGTCCGTCTAATAATAACTGCGCAGCCGACTGTTCAGCCTTTTGTTTAGAAGTGCCAGAAGCAGTAACCGCGCTCATTCCTTCAACGACCACTTCCATAATAAATATTGGTTCGTGAGCAGACCCCCTCTTTTCAACCTCAAAATACTCAGGTAGAGGCAATCTTTGACCTTGAGCCCATTCCTGCAACGCAGTTTTTGCATCCTTTGGTGGCACTAATGTTTCATCTAACATTTGTCTCCAGTGAGCTACAATAAAATTTTTTGCACCTATTAGACCTCCATCAATATAAAGAGCAGCAATAATTGCCTCACAACAATCGGAGAGAACTTTAAGACTTTTTCTACCCCCTTTTGCTTCGGTTCCATCATCCATTTCTATGTAGTCACCGAGATTTATTTTTTTTGCCACTCTAGCTAGCGCTTCTTGTCTAACTAACCCAGTATGACGCTTTGCTATATCCCCTTCTTTCTCATTTGGAAATCTCTCCAATAACATTTCTGCTATCACTAGATTTAAAACTCGGTCTCCCAAGAATTCATATCTTTCATTCGTCATTCCGGAGTCCCTAACAGAAAGACTTGAATGGCGTAATGCTACACTAAGATATTCCGAAGTAGAAAATTTATGGCCCAGTATATTTGAAAGCTTTGAAAGATCTCTTATCATAAAAATTATTTTATATCTTTGAATAAACGTGCGAAACGAACGGCAATTGGCCAGTTCCAAAACTCCCACACACGAGCTCTACCATTAGTCGAAAAAAAGAGAATTTCCGCACGCCCAACTAAGTTTTCCTTCGGGATATACCCTACTTCTGGGAGAACTCGGCTATCTTGTGAATTATCCCTATTATCGCCCATAGCAAAATAATGGCCATTGGGTACACGATAAACACCAGTATTATCAAGAGGACCCTTATCTCCCCATTCCTCAAGGATATTATGGGTTACACCTCCAGGTAAGGTCTCTTTATATTGCGCTGTCATTTTTATATTACCATTAGGGTCAGGTTGAATAAAGTCTTTGATCCGTTCCCTTTGAACAATTTTATCATTAATAAACAGGCGACCATTTTTCATTTGGATTTTTTCACCAGGCAATCCAACAATGCGTTTTATATAATCAGTAGTGTTATCAGACGGTAATTTAAAAACAACAACGTCACCTCGTTTAGGTTCAGTAAACCAGATCCGGCCAGAGATCAGCGGCGGGCTAAACATTAACGAATGTTTGGAATATCCGTATGAAAACTTTGAAACAAACAAATAATCCCCAATCAGCAGAGAAGGAATCATTGAACCAGAGGGTATGTTAAACGGCTCGAAACCAACCGTTCTAACAAGCAATGCAATTAATACCGCATAAACAACTGTTTTCAATGTATCAAAAAAGCCACCTTTGTTTTTGTCTTTCATAAGAGAACCACTATACAATACTAATTTATGCCTTAATAAAGAATTTATCGAATCATTAGCAATACTAAACTATCAAATATGTTTTTCACCGTATAAAGCATCTATCTCATATAACAAGCGATCTATTTGTTTTGACCAAGAAAACTTAGTAAGAAAATTTGCAGCTTCAGCTCCTTTTTTGACCGCTTCGCCCCGATTTTGATAGATTTCTTCCATTCGTTCTAATATTTCGTCAATGCTCGGCTCCCTCCAGCCCGTGACTTCACTATATGGAGGAAAAGGCTGAACAGGTGTTTGGTCAAAAAGTGGATAACACCTATCCTCATCGATCAAATCCAGCTGTCCTGTGTTAGCTGCGATGATACATGGCAACCCCATTGCCATAGCCTCCATTGCCATTAAGTTGGTTCCTGGTTCACACCGATTTGGAAAAATTGCCATATCTGAAGAAGAAATTTGAGAAGGAAGGTCTTTATTTGGAAGCATACCTAAATTAATGAAAGTGTCTTCTAACAATCCGTTTTTGACTAACCATTCGTCAATTAGCATTATATTATCATCAGTCACTTCTGGTTGACCTTTGGTAAATTTTGATTGACTAATAGTGGGCATGATCCTTGTCCATTGATTAGCCCACGCAAAAATTAGTAAAGCTTCAGAGTGTTTTTTTTGAAACTCTTTAAAAGCAATAGCAACGACATCCTGAGCTTTTCGATATTCCAACTTACCGCCAGAATAAATTACAAAACGATCTTTAAATTTTTTATTTTTATCAATTGGTTTAAATAAATTCTCATCAATACCCTGAAAAATATTAACTACATTTGTTATGCCACGATTTTCTAAAATTTCCTTATTCCATCTTGAGCCAGTAACGATAAGATCATATTCTCGAGCTCGGGCTATACCTTCTTCAGATATTCCTGAGTTCTCAAAGAAAACAATACCAATATTTTTATCCCCAAAGGCGGGTTGCTCTGCCAAGGATGGGGTAAAATCATTTCTGAGTGCATGCAGCACAGGAAAATCAAATTCTAACAATCCGACTTTATCTAACAACTCTTCGAGATGGGCCTGTTTTTGAAATACTGGCTCAAGCAAGCTTTCCTGATCTTGACCAAGGTCCATTAAATGGGGGGATAAAAAAAGAATTGGATTTCGACCTTTTTTTAAGATCTGACAAAGTAGATTTTGACTATAAACGCCCCAACCTGAAACACTACTTGGTCGCCAGCCAACAACAATACTTGAAACTTTTCTACCCATTAATATTTTGAGCCGAAACCGCAGAAATAATTACCAACGCCCCAGCCATTGGCAATTCATCCGTTATTGTCAGGTCAATTTGAGCAACGAGGCCTTTAGGTGTGATTTCCGCAAGGCGCTTTAAGGCACCACCAGTTAACTTCATTGTTGGTTTGCCAGACGGTAAATTTATAACACCCATATCGCGCCAAAAAACACCTTTTCTAAAACCCGTACCTAGAGCTTTTGAACAAGCTTCTTTAGCTGCATATCTTTTAGCATAACTTGCTATACGTAAACGACGTTTTTCTGATTTTCTCTGCTCTTCCTGAGTAAAAATACGTTGGATAAACCTTTCACCAAATCGTTCAACAGTTCTTTCAATACGCGAAATACTAATTAAATCATTACCAATACCAATTATCATCCTATTCGCCTTTAATTTATAACTGCATCACGGGCACTGTTCATTAGTGAACGCATTTTTTTTATTGATTTTTCGAGTCCAACGAAAATTGCTTCGCCAATTAGAAAATGCCCTATATTGAGCTCAACGAGATCGGGTATTGCAGCAATGGCTCCGACAGATTCAAAATCTAAACCATGGCCAGCATGAACTTCAATGTTAAGACCTGACGCATAAGCTACCGCGTTCCGAATACGTTCTAATTCCTGTTTGCGCAAAATTCCCGATGCGTCACAGTAAGCACCAGTATGAATTTCAACAACTGGAGCACCTAGCTTTTTTGCCACATCAATTTGTTGCTTATCCGGCTCAATAAATAAAGAAACTCTAACGCCTCTTTCAGTCAATGCACGTATATAAGGCTTTAAATGGTTTTGGCCACTTACTGCATCAAGACCACCTTCCGTGGTTCTTTCCTGGCGTTTTTCAGGTACAATACAAACAGCATGCGGACCATATTTTAGCGCTATACCTAGCATTTCCTCGGTTGCAGCCATTTCCAAATTTAATGGAAGATCAATCTCAGTAATCAATCTCTCAACATCCGAATCAGTTATATGTCGACGGTCCTCCCTTAAATGAGCTGTGATACCGTCAACTCCCGCGTTGGCAGCCATTTGGGCTGCCCGCAACGGTTCCGGATGTATTCCTCCCCTAGAGTTGCGTACCGTCGCCACATGATCAATATTTATTCCTAATCTAAGCTTTTCCATCATAATTTATTACGTTATTCATCCTTGCTATTTTCGATAAATTTACTTTGAAAATTTTCACTATCATTTTTTACTGGCTTGATTTCTACCTTTTTAGGATTGGAACGCCGATACGAATTAATTATGTATTTTGACAAATAATAAAAAACTAGCCACATAACAACAGATGTCGGAATACTCCCCATTAACATTGGCAATAAAACCGGCCATGCATTGTCAATCAAATACACATGATCAAATTTGAGTGCTGCCTCACTAGCTTGACCAAAAAGTGCCGCAAAATCCATATCAATTTGGGAAGAGTTGTGAATTCCAAATCCCATCCACAGTCCTAATTTGTAAATCCAAAACCATATAAAAGGAAAGGTCCACGGGTTTCCTACAGCAGTACCAATTGCGGAGGCGATAATATTCCCTCTTATAGCCCAAGCAAATAAACCTCCTAATATAAAATGGAGGCCAACAAATGGGGTAAAAGAAACGGCGGCACCACAGGCAAATCCACTCGCAATGGAATAAATCGAACCAGGTAATCTGTTAACGCGAAGCGCCCAGTAATTTGCCGTTCGCGCCCAACCCATTTGCGGCCACAGAAAACGAATACAATTATAAAAAACGGATTTTTTCTCTTTTCGACGAAACATTTTTCAATTCTAACTATGCTTTCATAAAGATTGAAAATACTAGCCTCTAGCCCGTTCAACCTGCTTTATAACAGGAGAAGCTCTTAACGCAGCGATAATATTTCGTAAATGCTTTATATCATGAACTTCAATATCCATTGAGATATCGAAAAAATCCAGGCTGCGATTAGTTATTTTTAGATTATTAATATTTCCATCATTTTTCGCTATCATCATTGATAATTCACCTAGAGCACCAGGTTCATTTGCGACAACAATTTCAATTCGACCTACCCGCCGTTCACTGTCTGCATCCTCTTCCCATGAAACATCTAGCCATCGTTCCGGCGTATCAGCAAACTCTTGTAGAGTTTCGCAATCAATTGTATGGATCGTAATACCTCTACCCTTAGTAACCATTCCAACTATTCGGTCGCCTGGTAAAGCATGACAACACCCCGCAAAATGAAGGGCCATTCCTGGTATCAATCCTTTTATAGGAACGCTTGTATTTAGATCTGAAGACGCCTTTTTTTTATTCCGGCGACTGAACAACCTTGCAACTTTTCCCCTGTGATTACTTTTCTTTGTCCCCGGGAAAATAGCCTCTATTACTTCACGCCCGGTCAAATGCCCTGCGCCAACTTCAACAAATAAGTCGTCAACCGAAACTACATTAAAAACAATTAAAACATCCTCAAATGCTTTTTCAGCAAATTCATAACCTTCCTTTTGAAAAGCTCGTAACAAAATTGATTTACCTAAGTTGAAATATTCCTCTCGTTTCCGCAGCCGAATAAATCTACGTATGCATGCTCGCGCCTTGGCTGTTGTTGCAAAATTCTCCCACGTTGGAGATGGAGTTTGGGCTACAGAGGTAATAATCTCTATTTGATCACCATTTTCTAGAATTGTGCGAAGAGGCATATGCTGGCCATTAATTTTTGCCCCTACGCAGGAATCTCCAATTTCGGAATGCACGGCATAGGCAAAGTCGATCGCAGTTGCTCCAGCCGGCATAGCAACGACTTCACCTTTTGGGGTAAATGAAAATACTTTGTCAGGGAACATTTCAAGCTTAGTATGCTCCAAAAAATCGTCAGGACCTGCGGCTTGTTCCATAATATCGAGCAACTCACGCATCCAACGATATTGCCGGCCAGATTTAAGATCCGTATCCCGTTTATACTGCCAGTGAGCTGCAACACCTAACTCAGCCGTTTCATGCATTCGCCGTGATCTGATCTGCACCTCAATACGTTGACGTTCTGGACCAATAATACCAGTATGCAAAGATTGATAGCCGTTTAACTTTGGCGTAGAGATATAATCTTTGAAACGCCCTGGGACCATCATATAATTCACATGAATAATGCCTAATACTCTGTAACATTCATCGACGGTATCAACGATAATTCTAAACGCGATAATGTCGGAGACCTTTTCAAAGGAAATATTCTTCTTCTGAGATTTAAGCCAAATCGAATAGGGCAATTTTTCCCTACCATATACTTCAGCTTTAATCGTTTGTTCTTCCAACGTTTCTTTTAATTCTGTGATGATAGCATCAACGTTATCTTTGCCCTCATTACGAAGAAATTTTAATCTAGATGTTATAGATTCACGAGCTTCTGGATTCAATTCAGCAAAAGCCAAATCCTCTAACTCATTCTTAAATTCTTCCATTCCTATTCGCTCGGCTAATGGGGCATATATTTCCATCGTTTCTAAAGCAATTCTGCGGCGTTTTTCGGGTTTAGGAATAAAATTCAAAGTACGCATATTATGTAGCCGATCGGCTAGCTTAACCAAAAGCACCCTAATGTCCTCTGATATTGCGAGCACTAACTTTCGGAAATTTTCTGCTTGATCTGATTCTTCAGATTGAAGTTCAATTTGCGTGAGCTTCGTCACTCCGTCGACTAAATGCATGATTTCTTCCCCAAATTCTTTGCGTATATCTTCGGAGGTAATTGAGGTGTCCTCAACAGTATCGTGTAACAAGGCTGTAATTATTGAATTTGAATCCAAACGGTAATTCGTTAAAATTCCCGCAACCTCAAGTGGATGGGAAATATAAGGGTCTCCTGAAGCTCGTTTTTGGTCGCCATGCGCTTGCATAGCAAAATCATAAGCCCTACTAAGGGCTTCCTCATCGGCAGTTGGGTCATATGCCTTTACTTCTTCAACAAGTTCAAATTGACGTGCCATTAAATTCACAATCCAAATTAATTAAAGCGCTAATATAATTAAAGCTCCACTTTTAACTTAACTTGATAGATTTACATATTGATTTTGCTATATATCGTAATGCTTAATATTATAAAGCAAATTTGTATCCCATCCGATAACTATTTTAGCCTTTTAGTTATAGCTCCTTGATTATTCGATAAATATGGTCTGATATTACATCAGAAATAACATTTTTAGGATCAGAATAAATGACAGAACCAGTTATATTAGAGCTTTTCACTGACTACGTATGACCCTGGTGTTATCTTAGTACAGGTCGTATTGAAAAATTAAAACAAAATTATAATATAGATGTAAAAATGATACATTTCCCACTACACCCTACAACACCTCTTAGCGGGAAAACATTAAGGGAGATGTTTGGGCCAGAAAAAGACATCGAAGCCATGAATTCTAATATGAAAAGACTTATGATTCAGGAAGGATTACCATACGAAAGTCGCTCAATGACTTACAACAGCCGTCTGGCTCAGGAATTAGGTAGTTGGGCAGATACCCAAGAAGGTGGTTATGTTATCCACAAGAAAATATATCAAGCCTACTTTGTAAAAAACAAAAATATTGGAAATACCGATGTTTTGATTGATATCGTGAAACAAGTTGGCCTGAACGAGACTGAAGCAAATAAAGTTATGAAAGAGCGAACTTTCAAAAAGGCGGTGGACCAGGATTGGAATAAGGCTCAAGAAATTGGTGTCACAGGAGTACCTACTTATATAGTTGGCGGTGCCGGCGTCGTTGGAGCACAACCCTACGAAACACTGGCACAACTAGTTGAACAATCGATTAGTAACAAGAGGATTTAAAGTGAATTCTGAGCAAGTAAAGGAACTGGCGCGCGAATTGGGAGCCGATTTAGTTGGAATAGCATCGGCGAAAACATTAAACGCGTTTCCGCCCGATCCACGTTGGCCACAAACACCTGAAAAAATTCTCAAAACATGCAAAAGCGTTATCGTCGTCGTTCAACATATTCCGGTTGCTGCCTTTCGTGCTAAACAAAATATTCCAGTCCAGTATCTAGATATGCTGATATTGCGACGCATGGATCGGATCGCCTATAAACTTGCCGATAAACTGGAGCGTAAAGGATATCCCAGCTTTGTGACTGCAGCACAGGAAACAGACTGGCATATGAAATCAGCCAGCTATGGATACCTCTCAACCCGCCACCTTGGAATTGAAGCTGGCCTAGGAACATTTGGATTGGAAGTAAATATTTTAACTCCAGAATTTGGACCGCGGGTTTACCTTACTGGAATCCTAACTGAACTTGAACTAGATGCGGATACTCCTATGACGGAACAAGTTTGTATTGGCGAGAGTTGTTCGCGTTGCCTGTACTCTTGTCCGACTGATGCAGTTGAACATTATGGGATAAATAAGCGAAATTGTGCCGTAGAGGCGCAAGAATTTGGCTTTATGACAGCAACTAATTTTTTTCGAAACTTTTGTGATGGTAATAAGGAAAAAAAGAAATCAGACCTTAAATCACGTGACGTGTTTGGGTTTTGGCAGGGCCTTTTGCGTGTCGTGGGATCATTCGGCGACTGCCCTCGCTGCCTTGCGGTATGTCCAGTAGGTAACGACTATC
This sequence comes from uncultured Rhodospirillaceae bacterium, assembly GCA_964639965.1. Taxonomy (GTDB): domain Bacteria; phylum Pseudomonadota; class Alphaproteobacteria; order Rhodospirillales; family UBA2165; genus TMED23. The sequence continues at coordinate 15,070 of CAZXGI010000017.1, read as the reverse complement.
ACGCTTTTCTAGCAGGACCGCAAAAGACTATTCCTGAAAAAACCGCTGAAAAAGTTGAAAAGGCAAAAGGCTTCAAACAGGCGCGGAAGGATAATAGTGAAATTACTGGACTAAATGATTGGAACATTCGTTGGGTTGGTCCAGATGGTTATCAAGGTATTGTTTCCCGGCAGATGCAAGAGTTCAAGAAGGCTCAGAAAGAAAAAGAAGAGGAAACAAGTTAAATGGTTGCGGTTTTTCAATCCCCGATCACGGCAGATGATTTAAAGACAAAAGCTAAAGAACTAGGTGCGGATCTGGTGGGTATAGCCGATGGTTGCAAGATGAATGAATTTCCTCCATATCCCGATGACCCTAAAAAGCCATCGGACATCACTGAGCACGACGCAGACCGAGTTATTGTTCTGGCACGTCGACTCACTATTGGAACTTCCCGTATTCCATCGTGGAACAATCGTCACAAGTTTTACAATGACGAATTAACAATAACCGCACTAGAAGAAACGGCCCTCGAATTGGTATTATGGTTGGAAGAACAGGGTTATCCAGCTTTGATAGTACCTCCGACGCACGTTGACCCTTGGAAATATGACGGCAATCCAAAACAACATCTTTCGCCCCTCCTTTCCATGGATCATGCTGCTGTAGAGGCCGGCCTTGGGACTTTAGGATTGAATCTTCAATTATTAACTCCAGAATTTGGTCCTCGTGTCATGCTCATAGCCGTACTTACGTCAGCACCTGTTGATGCCGATCAAAGAATGGAAAAACCATTATGTGAGGGCCCAAAATGTGGCCGCTGCCTCAGCGCCTGTCCTGGAGATGTAATTGGTCATTGGGAACGTGACTGGCAAGCTTGTGATAACTATCGCAATCCACACGGTTTTAATCATTTAACTGAATTTTTAAGTAATGTAATTGATCAAAATGATGTAGATGCGCAAAAAAAAATGATCAGGTCCGAAGATAGTTTTAATTTATGGCAGAGCATACTTAGAGGAGCTGGAGCCATAATCGGCTGTCGCCGATGCCAAGACGTCTGTCCCATTGGTGAAGACTATGAGGTTTTACTGAAAGACGCAGTTGATGAAATCGATGAGAATACGCCAGAAAAGGAAGCTCGCCTCAAGGAAATGAATAAAGGGGCTAACGAAGGCAACTACCTAGCGCAATCGCGCTGGATTGGTATTATGGAGAAGTAGGTTGATTAAAAATATCAACATGAGCATACCTTCATCCAGAGATGAAATTCAAAAAATTCAGAAAGAGCAAAAGAAATTGGCTCTTCGTAAAGCGCGCAAAGCAAAGTTTCATAAAGGCCGTCTCGACCATGTAAATGAGGATAAACTTGATGATCCAGATGAATGGCGGAAGATACCTTTATTAACAAAAGAAGAGCTTCGAAGCATCCCTCCCGAACGTTTTTTCGATGATTTCTGTCACGCCCCCCATAATGAAATTGCTGAACTTTGGCGCTCAGGAGGTTCAACTGGAATACCTCTATTTTATCCCAGAACCTTTGAAGATTTACCTTATTGTATTTTATCTTTTGCCCGTAATTTAATCGCACCAAATTTAGGTAAAAAGGATACTGCTCAGATCTCATTTCCTCTCGGAATACATCCCGTTGGACATGTTTATGCTAGGGCATGTCAGCAACAAAAGATAGGGGTAAATTGGGCAGGAGCTGGCAACTCAACACCCTCATCAATACAGATAGATCTCATCAACAGATTACAGCCCAGTGTTTGGATGGGTATGTCGAGTTACGGAATTCATTTGGCGAATATGGCCGAAGATCAGGGGATTGATCTCTCCAACTCATCTGTGCAAACTATTTTGACCTCAGCTGAGCCGATGTCAGATGCTAAAAGAGCTAAAATTAGTCGTATGTGGGGTGCAGAAATTTGGGACGGGTTTGGGATGACTGAATGCGGTATGATGGGTGGTGAATCCAAAGCTCGAGACGGATTTCATATCTGGACAGATTTATTCCATATAGAAGTAATAGACCTCGCTACTGGCTTTCCCGTTGACGAGGGGAAAGAAGGAGGTCTTGTCGTAACTCCATTATTCACTAATAACGCAACACCATTTATTCGTTGGAGTTCAGGAGATATTGTTACCTTTAAAGAATTCGGAGATGACTGCGACGGCCCCTACTCTGTTTTTCCAGTTGTCAAACATGCCCATCGGACAGTTGGATTTTTTAAAGTTCGCGGGGTTAATATTAATCATCCTGAGTTGGAAGACTTTCTTTTTGACTATGAAGACCTTGTCGATTTTAAAGCTGAAATCATAACCGAAAATGATCTCGATGTATTGCGCCTATCGGTAGAAGTGCTTCACTCTGGCAATCCAGACGAGCTGTCTAAAAAAATAATTATTGATACTAAAAATAAGTTTGAAATTACGCCCGCTGTAGTCGTACTTAAACGGGGAACATTGGCTATGGAGTTTGAAAACTCGGTTAAAGCACCACGTTTCGTGGATCAAAGAAATTAAGGTCAGTCCTTTCGTTTTTTAATGACTTTCCGGTCAAGAAAATTGAGGGCTACACTATATAATTTGATAATGTTAGAATGATCGGATCAGTTCGATTAAAAATGTGCAACACAAACGCTATTAATTTTTTTGAACTTTAATTTTCTTATCCTGAAAGAAACTCTAATGCCAACCATCGACATACACACACACTCACTTTCAAAAAAATGGCTTGAGTTGGTAAACGAGAAAGGTATGCCTGATCTTGAAGTTCGAACTCATCCAAATGGCAACGAATATTTGGTTGAATTCGGAACCCCCTCCATGGGTCTAACGCGAGCAATGTTCGACTATAACCAACGTATCAAAGACATGGATAATAAGGGCATTGATATATCTATCGTTTCCTTAACCTCTCCTAGTGCTTTTTGGGGTCCAGAAAAAGTTAGTGTTGAATGTGCTAAAATAATCAATGACGATATGGCAGCAGCCCAAAGAAACCATCCAGATCGTATCCGATTTTTAGCAACCTTACCTTGGGAATTCCCAAAACGCGCCCTAGAAGAACTTGAACGAGCAATTCAGCTTGGTGCTGTCGGAATCATGACACTGGCAAACATCCGCGGAAAGTTTCTTAATGACCCTCTTTTTAATCCTGTTTGGAACAAAATCGATGAACTGGGTGTGCCTGTTCTAATTCACCCAACTACACCTCTTGGATCTGAAAAAATGGACCTTGGCACATACCGTTTGCTTGGGCCGATAGGTTTCATGTTTGATACAACACTTGCGGTGTCTCGTATGATCATGGATGGGTTTATTGATCGATTTCCCAATATCAAGATTATTGCGGCCCATGCTGGAGGTTACCTACCTTACGTATCAAGGCGGATGGACTTGTTTTTTGAACAAACAGAGTTTGAAAAGAAAATTACAGATTTACCCAGTAGTTACCTCAAACGAATTTACTACGATTCCATAATTTATCAGGCGGATGGGTTGCAGTTACTCATCAATTTAGCTGGAACGAATAAAATAATGTTTGGGACAGATTATCCTCATGCTGCAGATATACCAGCACTAAAACAATTAGTCGGAGATCTTCCCGCAGATCAAAAGAAGAGTGTACTTGGAGATACTGCTCAGCGTTTGTTCAACATCTGATCACTTAATGTACGATTTCATCTATACAAATGATTTAATTTGTCCATTCAGGTGCTATTAAACGACGCTTGCCATCATCAGTTTTTTGAATACCAGACTTATTCATATCTATCCGATCCCAGAGTTTGCAAGTAACAACTTTATGTTTCTGATCCAATCCTTCGCAATAATTAGAGTAGGTACATAAGCGGACTTCCTCACCCCTTCCCAATTTAACTTTTAAAAACCAATCCGGGTCCGCAAGGGATTGGCGCGCAGAGGCCACTATGTCCGCATCACCGTTTTGAAGTATCGTTTCAGCGATATCAAATCCATGTATACCACCAGCAAGTACAATTGGCGTTTCGAAGCCTGCATCCCTAACCGCCTTCTTAATTAAAGCCGTTGGTTTGATATTTCGACCGAAAGGACCAAATTTATCAGAAATGTAGCTTGGCATGCATTCATACCCACTGCGACCCGTATAGGGATAAGCAGCTTCTCCTAGACCAGGCTGCTTAGCATCATCAAACTTACCACCACGCGATAAAGATAAGAAATCCATACCAGCTTTGGCCAATTCAACCCCAAAATATTTCGCGTCATTAACTTCACTACCACCTTCAATACATTCGTCCGAAAGGAATCGGCATCCGACCGGGAAACTAGAACCAAGCCGTTTTCGTACAGCAGCAAAGACTTTAAGCGGCAATCGCGCACGATTTTCTATGCTGCCACCATATTTGTCAGTTCGGTTGTTCTTACGTGACAAAAATGAAGCCATTGTATAAGCATGCGCGTAATGGAGCTCAATACCATCAATGCCTGATTTTTGGGCACGTTCAGCGGCATCGGCGAATAAGAGAGGTAGAACATCGGGTAATTCCTTAATGTGAGCCAACTGCATATCGGTAACTCGCTCGCGAGCACCCATTTGAAGGTCTTCAAATTCCCTCTGGTTAAGGATATCCTCCAGCTCTTCGTTAGCAAGCGTACTTAAGTGCTCTCTAATCTTTTGATCTGGCCAATCTTCAGCGTCAAGAGCCGCTCGATGATCGTCGGTAATTTCTAAAAATCGCTGAAAATATTTTATTGGATCGGGTCGACGGCGAATTGACAGAAAATCAATCAGCTGAATAAATAATTTAGTTTGCCCTCTACTCGCCCGATGGACAGTATCAGAAAGTTCTTTTAATCCAGGTATGAAACGATCATGTCCGATGCGCAGAAGCGGCCCGCTTGGAACTTCCCGAATGCCTGTCGCCTCAATTACAATACAACCAGGTTGGCCTTTAGCAAACCTCTCGTACCATGCTAAAACCCGATCAGTTACTATTCCCTCATCGGTAGAACGCCAGGGAACCATGGCGGGAACCCACGTGCGTGTCTTTAATTCTATTGGGCCAACATTAATTGGAGAAAACCAGAGCGAATTAATAGCCTCGGTTTGGCTTGGCCACTTTCCCGGAACGGGTTCAAATTTTATTTTTTCAGGCGGTTTCCACATACCCAGTATAGTTTTCCAAGTTCTTGATATATTGAATTAAAACACTTTTTTTTGATTAAACACCATCAAAAAGATGTTGAACCCCTTTCAAATAGACATTTAATTTTCATACAATCTACAAAGCAGACGAATTCATTAGTAAAATTATGTGCGGAAGAACTTATAGCATAATACCAAAGATGTTTAAATAAACACAGTTAACATCTGCTTGATATTAATCACTTTAAAATAAATGTTGCTATTTTGTTCTTTTTTAATTATATCTAAAGAATCGTTCACAGCATTTTAAAAAAAGAGGGGAATGGGTTGTGTCTATAAAAAATTTTGTTAAGGAGTTCGCAGCACTCAGCACTTTATTTGTTGCAGGTTATCTTTGGATGGTTATCATTTGAATTTTTTATCCAATTACAATGCTGGATTTAAAATAAACAATTAATTTTTGTTCACTGGTCTAGGTTTTCTGTTTTCATCGATTGCAACATAAGTAAAAATTCCTTCAGTCACTTTGATAGTCTCAGTAGGATCATAGCGATTGGTTATCCAAGCTTCAATTTTCAAAGTAATTGACGAAGTTCCTATCTTTTGTAGTTTTGTATAACAGCTAACAAGATCACCAACTCGAACTGGTTTATGAAACTCCATCTCCTTGACACCAATCGTAGCAGTCCGCCCCTCGGCCAAGCGACCTGCTGTGATGCCACCTGCAATATCCATTTGCGAGAGAATCCAACCACCAAATATATCCCCACTCGGATTTGTGTCCGCTGGCATAGCTACAACTGCAATGACCCTTTCTCCTAATGGCGTTTCTTTATCATCGGTTTTAAATTCGATTCCCATCAATTTTTCCTTAAACACTATGGATTAAACTTGCTTTGACAAATTAACTAATGCACAAGATATAGATATTAATTAAATATAATACACAGTATAATGTTATTAACACAATAAACAAAATTAAAGGTATAATAAATGCCAGATCTCTTTGATAAAACTATAAAAAAGCACAAAACAAACTCGACAAAACTAAATAAAGGAAAAAAAAACAGAAGCTATTCAGCCAAAGATATTGAAGTTCTAGAAGGATTAGAACCTGTTCGATTGCGACCCGGCATGTATATAGGGGGAACTGATGACCGAGCAGTACATCATTTAGTTGCCGAAATTCTTGATAATTCTATGGATGAAGCCGTTGCTGGTGAGGCAACGCTCATAGACCTAGAACTAAATGCCGAACATTTCATCACAGTAAGCGATAATGGTAGAGGTATTCCCATTGATCCCCACCCAAAATTTAAAGATAAATCGGCCGTTGAAGTAATCTTAACAACATTACATTCAGGTGGTAAATTTAACGGTGAATCATATGAAACCTCTGGGGGCTTGCATGGCGTAGGTTTATCTGTTGTTAACGCACTCTCCGATAACCTTACAGTTCAAATCGCGCGTGATAAGAAAATCTGGACCCAGCGTTACGAACGTGGAAAACCAAAAACTAAACTGGAAAATACAGGAAAAACCTCTAATCGCAGAGGCACAACTGTAACTTTTCATCCGGATCCTAAGATTTTTGGTAACAAGGTAAATTTCCGGCCTTCAACGCTATATAAAATGGCTCGATCTAAAGCCTATTTGTTTAAAGGTGTAAAAATCCGATGGAAATGTGATCCATCTCTTCTCAAAACCGATACAAAAACTCCCGAAACCGCAACATTGCATTTTCCAGGCGGCCTAAGTGATTATTTACAAGGAACCTTGAACGAAAGAGCCACAGTAACACCAACAATGTTTTCGGGTCACGCTAAATTAAATGGTAGCCTAGGAAGCGTTGAATGGGCTGTCGCATGGCCACTGGACGAAGATGAATTCTTCAATTCCTATTGTAACACTATTCCAACTCCTTTGGGAGGCACCCACGAATTAGGCCTCAGAAGTGCCTTAAATAGGGGACTTAAAGCTTATGGTGATTTAACCAATAATAAAGCCGCTACAAAAATAAATGCAGACGATATTTTGGGGGGCGCTTGTATTATGTTGTCCGTATTCGTTCAAGACCCACAATTTCAAGGTCAAACTAAAGAGAAGCTCGCTACTGTTGAAGTTCAAAAACTTGTCGAAAGCTCCATTGGGGATCATTTTGACCATTGGCTCAGCGGTGATCCAGAAACAGCAAAAAGATTGCTGGAGCATGTAATTGAACGCGCTAATATACGCTTAAAAAAGCGTCAGGACAAAGTTCTTAAACGCCAATCAGCCACTAAACGATTGCGCCTTCCAGGAAAATTATCAGATTGCTCACAGAATTCAGCCAAGGGCACTGAACTTTTCATTGTAGAGGGAGATTCTGCCGGCGGTTCAGCAAAACAAGGACGTAATCGCAATACCCAGGCTATATTGCCACTAAAAGGTAAAATCTTAAATGTTGCCAGTGCATCTGATGATAAAATACAACTAAACCAGGAAATCAATGACCTAAAAGAAGCCCTTGGTTGCGGTACTGGAGCCCGATACCGGGATGAAAATCTTCGTTATGAAAAGGTTATAATCATGACCGATGCTGATGTCGATGGAGCCCATATTGCGTCACTTCTAATGACATTTTTCTTTAAAGAAATGCCACAACTTATTGAAAATGGTCATCTTTTTATCGCTTTGCCTCCTTTGTATCGTTTAACCCAAGGGGCAACAACTCGTTACGCTATGGATGATATACACAAAGACCTTCTGATCGAAAAAGAGTTCTCAGGCAAACGTAAAATTGAAATTAGCCGATTTAAAGGGCTGGGTGAAATGCCGCCCGCGCAACTTAAAGAAACAGCAATGGCTGAAGAAACGCGAACCCTATTGAGGGTAACAGTCCCTCTTCGCCATACAGACGATGAAAAGATTGAAGCCAAAGAAACAGCACGACTGGTTGATGATCTTATGGGTAAAAAACCAGAGCTAAGATTAGCTTACATACAATCCCACGCGTCAGAGGTGGAAGACGCGAAGCTAGATATCTAACAAAGCATCAATATGCGAATTAAAACAAAGTGCTTATCAATCATTGTTAAATAAAAAAATACCTTGGAACTGTTCGATAATTAGCATAATTTATCTTCAGTAAATATTGAATTATCAAAGGATATTATTATGGCCTCAGATAATACGGTTGATGACTATTTTGTGGAACGCATTGAGAATGTATCTTTCGCAAACGGTGTTTTTCGAGTTAGCCTAGGTACGCAGGAAGAAGGGAATACCCGCGCGTCCGTTAGATTAATGATACCTGCCAATCAAATTAGTTCGATTCTACAGGGAATGGCGAGTGCAGCTAGGAATATTGATCAAAAAGTGCAAGCTAAAATGGGTCAGAAGGCGGCTAAAACAAAGGCCGCTGCTGTAAAAAATACTTCCTCAAAGAAACGAGCTCCAGCAAAACGCGCATCTAAGAAAAAGTAGCAGACTGTCTGGTTGAAAAGTATTTTAACCTAATAACCGTAGCATAGGCCATAATGTGGTGTTGTCATAAATGAAATTCGTTGAATTGTGTATATTTCTATATTTCTTTTAATTGCAATAACCTTAAACTATCTTTCCTGAAGCGCATCGTCCATTGACGCTAGAAAAGGTTCAAGAAAATACTCAAATACTTTACGCTGGCCGGTTTGGATGTTAGCAATAACTTGCATGCCGGGGAGTAAATTATAACGAGAAGTACCCTTTGCAAAATAACTTTCTTCGGTTTGGATCAAGACCTTATAGTAAGGGGAGCCTTCAGGAGTCATTAATGTATCCGGGCTAATAGCAGCCACCTTACCCGAAAGGCCATCAAAACGCGCCGCATCAGCCGAAGCTAATTTCACAATAACGTCTTGCCCCTTTTCAACATAACCGATATCGGCCGTTGGCAATTTTGCTTCAATCACGAGCCGATCTCCTTCTGGAACTAGATCAATCACCGGGTCACCTGCCTTAATGACACCTCCGATAGTTGCAACGTAGAGGGATTTCACAATTCCACCAACCGGAGCACGAAGAACCGTTCGATCATAGCTATCTTTAAACTTCGCCATACGCTGACTGAGCTCTTTGTACGTTTGGCGAGCCTTATCGAGTTCTTTGCGATTTTCATCGTTAAAAATATCTTGAATTGCGACCAAACTTGCGCGGCCCTCAGCTAAAGCTGCTTCAGCTCGTGCCACCGTCGCACGATCTTCCTCGATACTGCCCTTCAGGCGCCTTTCCTCTTTCAAAAGATCCAAATGTTCATATCTGGTCGTTAAACTGTTTTTAAGTAATTTTTCACTAATCGCCAGCTGTTCTTTAATTAATTTTAGGCCAGCTCTACTATTTTTCATACGTATTTTTACTTCGGCAACTGTTTGTTTTCGCTGCAAATTTGATTTTTTCTGCTTTAATAGTTCACTATTATGGCGTCTACGCTGAATTTTAACGCGCTGAATCGATTGTTTGACGAGATCCGGATAGTTTAATTTCAATTTCGAACTATACGATAGTGAAGTTTTAGGCGAAATTAATCCCTCTAAGCGAGTGATTTCAATTTCTAAACCAGCAAGTCGTACCTCTAACTCTTTAACATCAGCAACGGACGCAGTCGGTGCAAGGACAACTAGTTTTTGTCCTTTTTTCACAATTTCGCCCTCTCCTACCAAAATTTTGCTGACAATACCTCCCTCTAGATGCTGAACCGTTTTAAGTTGCGACGAAGGAACAACCTCGCCGGTGGCGATACTGACAATATCGAGGGTCGTTATACCAGCCCAAACGATAAAAGCCACTGTGGTAAGTGCCCCAAAAAGATAGGTGAAATGTGGAAGAAGAAAAAAACTTCGAGGAGTTTTCACCTCAGTGGATGAGGAAGAAACGTAATCTACAACATTTTCGGGTAAATCTGGCGAAACCTGGCCATTTTCTCTCGTGAGGTTCTCCTGAATCTTTTCATTCATCTGCGACCTGACCCGCCGTTGCTGGCTTTTCTATAATTTCTTGAGCTTTGGTTTTTGAGGGCTTTTTGGATTTAACCACTGAGACATTAGGAATGGGTTTCTCGTCAAGATCAAGGATGATATGCCTACCCTGAACTATATTTCTATCATGGGACATGATAATGACCGTACTTCCCGCCTTTGCTAATGCACTTAATACAGTATGAACAACTTTGACGCCAGCCGTATCAAAGCTTTCCGTTGGTTCGTCAAAAACAACTAATTTTCCATCAGTTATTAGCGCTCGAGCAAGTGCTATACGTCTTCTAATTCCCTCCGATAAACGCCATCCATTATCCAAAATGGGGGTCTCAATGCCGGCTTCACTTTCATCTACAAAACGTCGAAGACCGACAGCATCGATAATTTGATTAAGCCTCTCCATTCCCGCTTCAGGTTTATTAACTAAAATATTTTCGCCGATTGTTCCGCCAACTAAAGCAGGCTCCTGAGGTAAGTAAGTTACCTGTTTCCGCCACCACTCCGCTGCAGCCTGCTGAATATCCAATCCGTCCACTAGAAGATTACCACGGGATGGCTCCAAGAGCCCCACGATCATCCGAGCCAAGGTTGTTTTTCCCGCTCCATTGCTACCCGCAACAATCAAGATTGATCCAGGCTCAAGTTTAAGATTAAGTCGTTCAAATAAAGGGTTATTATCATTATCATAATTAAAAGAAATATCTCGGAACTCGATACCCCCAGAATAATTACTAAGAGCCGAGCCGCGTTCTTTCTCAAGAGGTAAATTAGCAAATTCATCAATTAAATTCAGGGCCTGTCGCGCCTTAGCGAAGGTCGCCCCCAACTGGGAAAAACGCGATATTGGTTGCAATGCCCGGGCTCCCAAAATATTGGCTCCGATCATTGCCCCTACATCTAATTTGCCGGATACTACTAAAATTCCTGCCGTAACAATGACTGCTACACTCATTAAGGCATTTGAACTTTGCGTCAACGATTGAACCAAACCCTGCCGAAGCGCTAATTTTCTGCGCAACCACTGTAACTGCATAATTTGACCGACCCAGGAATTGGTTAAATTGCCACCTGCGTTAAATGCCCGCACTGTCTCCGCTTCCCTAATTGCTGTTCCAAGAAGAGCGCTGTTAGCACTGGAAGCCTCCGTGACTTCATTTGTCATCGCATTCATACTCGAAGCCCCTAAAATACCACCAAAAAAAACGATAAAGATAAATCCAAGAACAATTAATGCAATTGGGGGAACAAGTAGATACAAGACAAAAACGAAAAGCAAAGCGAACGGAACGTCGAGTATGACCGCTATGTTCGAAGCGCTATAAGCTTGTTCTATAGCTTGCTGTCCTCCAAGGATTTCACGACGAGTATCTGGGGGCACTCGCTCCAAAGCCGACAACTTTGAATGCACAAGCGTCTTATAACCATTCAAGGCATTGTCTTCGTCTCTGTTAGTACTAATAATCTGGGCAATGTGTAATCGCGCCTGGCGAAATACTAGTTCAAGGACAATAGCAATCAAGACGCCACTTGTAAGCGTAATTAAGGTTGCATCAACCCCTTGTGAAACGTAGCGATTAAGAACCTGCATAACGAAAATTGGGCTGGCCAATGCTAGGATGCTGATAAATAACGTAGACGTTATCAACTCAAAAGCCACCGTAGGCTTGGACATCAATCTAGACCAAAATTCCTTCATACTTCACTTTCCCAGCAATCAGACAAAACTAATATAAAATCAAGTTGATCTGACCGTAATTTTTTTAATTTTTGCTCTCGTTTAGAGCAAAACATGCCCATTAACTATTTCATATTAATATCTGCAAGGACAAATTTAGCAAGGCGGGCACAACAAGCCAAAAATTCATTCTAACCGGCTATCCAACCCCCTGAAGATCCGTCTCATCGAGAACGCCTCCATCAGCGACAATCAGCTTGATTTCTTGGTCGGTTTGGGCATCACCATCAGCATCAATTTGCAATATTTTGGTATTAGAATTTTCCGTGCTCTCAAATTTAGCCTGGGTATTACCGATATTTTCCTCAAATGTGTGGCCGGCCGCATGCAATACGAAGGTACCATTTACCAACGAGGATATGTCAATCTTATCAGCGCCATCGGAACCATCTCCACCAGCCTCAAAGTCTATGATTTCATCCCTATTTTCTGGAGTTGAATCACCAGCCTCATAGATAAAATGGTCGCTGCCACTCCCTCCATAAAGCTTATCAGCACCCAAGCCACCGGAAATAATATCTCCTCCTTCTTTACCTAACAGGACGTTAGCTTCGCTGTTGCCGGTTAAACTATCACCTTTAGAAGTACCTTCAACATTTTCGATATTTGTCATGGTATCCGTGCCATCGCTATGTACGACCTCAACGCCTGATTCAAGGTCCACGACTACGCCTGTGCTGGATTGATTAAAAGAAATGGTATCGCCTGAGCCTTCCCCTCCATCAAGAAAATTATCACCAGCACCACCGGCCAATAAATCATCACCTTCTCCACCAAATATTGAGTCATCTCCACCACCGCCGTATAAAATATCATCACCCTCACGACCAGAAAGGGTATTCTTCTCTGCATCACCCCTAATCGTATCATCCATTTCAGTGCCTTGAACGTCTTCAATATTGACCAATTGGTCGGTTGAACCAAATTGATCCGTCGCCGTGCCCAACTCCTTGGCTGCCGTCTTTTCAGCTAATGTTGTGCTGGCCGCTGCCGCCACTGACTGAGCCGACGTGAGCGCAACCAAAGCCGCTGCATTTGCTATAACCGCCGCATCATAACTAGCCGTTGCCTCATTTTTGTCATTAGCTCTCGTCGCAAGTAAGGCCGCCGACTCATCAACCAAGACTTGTGCCGAAACTAAAGCCGCTTGGGCCGCAGATTCCACTGCAACCGCCGAACCATATTCTGTAATAGCTGTATTTTGGATGCTGGTTTTTGAGTTTAATATCATACTTGCCGATACCGCCGCATCCTCAGTCAACGCAAGACCTAACTGCGTCTCTTCATTCGCCGCAAAAGCCATATCATAGCTTTCTGTTCCTTCAATTTGATCAACCAGAAGAGCGGCAACCTCATCGGCGGCCATCTTCGCCGCTGCCAGATTATCCTGGGCCACCTCATTATCAGCAAGGGCCATCTCGTAATCGGCAATGGCCATATCTCGTGCATCGGCCTTTTCAGTCAAGGCTGTTCCAGCTGACATCACCGTTTCTTCAGCGGCTGACAGCGAAATCACCGCGTTAGCCTCCGCTACCACCGCCGTGCTATAATCATTTTCAGCACTGGTTTTACTCACCGTTTTGACCGTTAAGTCACCCTCCGCCTGATTGGCTAACGTTTGCGCCGCGACCAAACTTCCTTGTGCAACCGCATTCTCAGCAACCGCCGCATTATATGCCGTCATACCCGCCGCAAGATCGACGGTCACTCCAGAAGAACCACCAAAATCGCGATAAAATTCAACACGATCCTTACCTTCACCACCATCAATCAGATCTTCTCCAGTACCGCCAAATAGATGTGCATCGTCTCCAGCACCTCCGTATATCTGATCATCACCCTCTCCGCCAGAGATGTAATCAGTTCCTTCTTCACCGTAGAGTTGATCATCACCTTCTTCGCCAAATATTGAGTCATCTCCACCACCGCCGTATAAAATATCATCACCCTCACGACCAGAAAGTTTGTCGACGCCTTCCCCACTCTTGATTAGATCATCACCGCCTTTGCCAATTAGTTCCACAGTGGTTGCACTCGATACAATAATGATATCGTCAACATCGTCAGAACCAGTTAATGTCACCCGATCTGAACTATTAGTGACTTTCAAAATCGCATCGTGAAAATGAAGATTCTCAATACCAGAGAGTGTGTCGATACCCTCAGATAACGATGTACGTGTATCTGTTACCATCAACAAACCGTCATCGCTAATTGCAAACGTAAAGTTATCTTGGTTACCGGCAAAAACAGCGGTATCCGACCCTTCACCGCCAATAAGCCTATCATCGCCGCCACCGCCCACAATCGTATCATCGCCCGCACCGGCGACAATAGTATTATCACTATCACTGCCGGCGAGTAGATCATCCTGATCGGTACCCGTTATATTCTCAATATCGGTAAACGTGTCACTGCCACCAAATCCATCCGTTGCCGTGCCCGAAGCGAGATCAACGGTCACTCCCGCACCTCCGCCCAGGGAAGCATCTGTTGAATAATTAATTTCATCTATACCAGATCCACCATCAATCGTATCATCTCCACCACCGCCGACAATACTATCGTCGCCGGCATTAGCGATGAACCAGTCACTCCCTCCTCCTCCTAGAAGTGTTTCACCGGCAGAATCGTGACTACCAACTAAAAACGTATTGGCATCGTTCTCGGCTATAAATTCCTGCGCAACCTCAAAGGTTTCAAGAATTTGATCCCCATCGATATCGATCGAAATTAGATCAATCGGGTCAATCAGGTGATCCTTGATTGTAACCGAATGAGCATCGGCAAAGAGACCTTCACCGCTCGGGGCCGAATAATTAATAAGCAAATCACCAGAGATACTATCGATATGTGCCGCGGTAATTTCAAAGTTGGTCGGAACAATTTTGGAACTACCTAATAATTCATGCTCGGCAGGTATAATAAGGCGATCGATCTGGTGCTGAAGCGGCTCAAGTGTATTGCGGTTTTCCAGTTTTTCAGCAAGATCCGCAACCGACGCCTGCCAGTCGTTATAAGATGCATCCGATACAAATTCAGCAGCATCAAATATTCCTTCCTTAAGATTGCTATCATCAATAGCATCGTTCAAATTTGTATTAGCCAAATCTAAGGCCATCTGAGAATCAGATTTTTCACTGGTTTCAAGAATCAGCTCCGTAGCTGCATTATCGGCTGTTTGCTGTGCGGACGTTAAGGTATTCTGTGCCGTCGTATTATCACTCA
>CAZXGI010000016.1:38293-44034 GCA_964639965.1 uncultured Rhodospirillaceae bacterium | reverse complement strand
CGAATCAGAGGATATTCCTGAGACTGTAAGAGTTGAACTGCCATCTTCACTAAACGATACTTTTAAGTTTGCGGGGGATCCTTTAATTAGGTTTGCACCTTTATACGATGAGTCATTTGCCAAGTTGTCCAGTTGTTGACGAAGGTCATTAAACTGAACTGCAGATCTCGAACGATCCTCTTTATTGGCGTTCGCCTTTGTTGCTAATGCAATACCCTTCATTTGGGCTACAAGGTCGGCAATACTCTCAAGACCGTTCATTGCAGTCTCAACGCCACTAACACCTTGATCAATTGAATCTTTTAGATTGGATAAATCAGTTGCACGATCATTGAGACTTCGTGCCTGAAAGTAAGAAATAGCATTGTCAATTGCGCTATTAACTTTCAGACCCGTCGAAAGACGCTTCTGTGTATTTGCAATCAAGTCTGTTGTTCTTTGAAGCGCGAGCAGATTGGTTCTTGTCGCGTTCGATAAATTTATTGGACCGTCAGCCATAATTTATTCTCCTATTCTAGGTTCATCATTTAACAGGCCCTTCTGCCTGTTGGGCGGGCCCTTTAATGCTTGCTACACTCTGTAAACTTCTAGATTGCCAAGCTGTACAATGCCAACCATTGCTATTAAAAGGTCACTTCGGTTCGGAAACCACCTTACAAATTTTTCCTAATAAATGCAATGGTTTTTAATTTTAAAAAACATATAATAATAACAATACGTTATATTACTCTTCTATAGATATTTTAACATCAATTTAAACTAGTACTTAGCATATATAATCATCGATTCGTACCCTTTAGCTGTTAATATTGTGTTTATAAATTACAAAAATTTAGTCAAAGTTAAATTGCTCAATCTAACCATTGTACTGTATGAAGCTTCCAACATTGTTTGATCCTGAGTTAATTCAGCAACAGCTTGATATGTGTCTGTACTTTCAATATCAGATATAATGCCTCTGGCGAAATTCTGAGAAATTTTAATGTTTTTGTTTGTCATTTCTAGTTGCTGAACTCTCGTGCCGATATTCATTTCAAGACCCTGCAATTCGCCGGCAGCCTCATTAATTAAATTTAGAGCGTGTTCAACTTTTTTCATATAATCTGTGTCGGTCACTCCATCGATATTGGTTGAACGTAAAATCCTTATTGAACGAATCAACTTTTCAAAACCAGAATTGGCCGCGGTTACACCGTATTCCATTACTACGCCTTCATCTATTCGGGCCTTTATGATTGTGTCGTCGCCTTGATAGTAAAAGGAGGATTCGGGTTTAGTAACAAAGTTAGCGTCATATTGTGGGGCGTTGCTCATCGTGCCTGTTTCAACGGGCCTCGTATTTGTTTTGGAACCGGAGAATAAATAGCGTCCATTTATCGTCGTGTTTAAGAAATCTTCGATTTCCTGAGTTTTTACGTCACAAATATTATCTTTGTCGATACCCGTTGCTAATTCGCCGTCAACCATAAGGCTGCGAAGTAGACCACGAATATCGGTGATTGAATGTTTGAGTGCGTCAATACTATTAAGAGTTCCATTTAACCTTAAATCGACATATACGTTGTCGGTTAAATATTGTTGCATTCGCCGCTCAGATGTCTCTAGGCTAACGAGTTGCATGGAATCGGAAGCTATGCCGGCGTAGTCTTGAGATTTTTGATGAGAACTAATTTGGGCCTGAGTGTCAGCCAACCGGCTGCGCGTATCGACAATGTGGGATGTGACGAGTTTGTTTTGGGATATATCGGCTATACGTGTCATCTTAATCTCCTACTGCATCATATCATTGAGTACTTTGAAGAGGCCTTGTGTCGTGGTGATTATACGAGCTGCAGCCAAGTAAGATTGTTCAATTGCAATCATATTGGCTAGCTCTTCATCCATGTTCACGCCACTGGAAGATGTGTGTCTGTTGTATAATTCAGTCGTTAGTTGTTTTTGAAATGTCATATCCCCTTCGAGTGCGGTGACTTGGGCTGAATTGGATGAAAGTATGGAACCAGCATAATTTGTTAGAGTGCTTGTTGAAGGAGCTAGTCCACCACCGCTCGCCGGGGCTGCTAAAAAGTTTTTCTGGGAATCAAACTCTGCAGCTATATTGGCGGCAATTGTGCCATCACCAATAGAAATTCCTTGAGAGGTTGAAGTTGTCAGGCCACCCGAATCAACAATCCAGAAATTTTCGCTCTTACTATTACTTATTTTTAGTTGAGAAGTGGCGCCCGAGTTTACGACTTCAGCTGAAATATTAGAACTTACTAGAGTTGCATCGGCGTTTATTTTAGCGGCAGTCGTTGTGAGTGTATCAGTTGTAGTGTAGGTGATTGTTGATGAGGTTGACGCATCAATTGTAAAAGTTAACGTACCGTTGGTTACTGCAGGGCTAAGAGCATTAAAAGCCGTTTCGCTGCTGGCTTGAGCAGCAGAGTAAAAAGAGTTTGACTGAAGTGACCCGCGGGAAATGAATGAGTTGTTTGATTTAATATCATCGCGTATTTTTAGGTTACCACTTATGCCTCGATAGTCGGTTCGTAATCCGGTCTCTGACAAAAAGGTTCCCGAACCCTTTTCGACGATAGACATGCTTTCCCCGTTATCTCGAGTAATTTGTAATCTAAAACCGTCACCATCAGAAATTACCTGAGCGGTAACCCCGGTTGTACCTGCGTTAATTTTGGTAGCAAGGGTATCTAAACTATCATTCGCGGCATAGGCAACGTCTTGGGCACCATTAGTCGTATATTCAAACTGTAGAGTTCCAGCTGAGGTAATAATTGCTGCAGATGAACTTGCATTATAATCTGTTCGGTAGGCCGCAAAATTTTCCGTTGATTGAAATAAATTATTCAAACCAAAAAAATTACTGAAACCGCTAGCCACTTTGCCAGCACCTGTCATGGAGCTCGTAAACTCATTAACTGAGACACGTTGTCCGCTGCCAGCTGCCAATACAAGATTTCCATTACTGACCGATGCGGTTAGGTTTGTAAATTTATCATTTAAACCAATGGAACTCCCAGACAAAAGACCGCCCACCGTAGAATAGTTGGCTAGATCGAAATATTCGGTTTCGACTTTATTGCCGCTCTTATCTACGACGCTCACAACGACTAATCCGGTTGCAGTACTTATATCAGTTGTACTCTGAACAAAATTATCTCCGGTTAAGACCTGTGGCGGCGGAAACCCAGTACCCTTATTATGAGCCTTATTAATTTCGATTTTGAGTTTTTCTGCTAATTCGTCTAATTGGGTCTGTATGGCCCTAAGTTCATGATCGCGAATATCTATGAGGCCTTTTAGAGAGCCTTTTTGTATCTTTGCAGTGATATCGTTAGTTGCAGCAAGCTCTCCAACAAAAATTCCTGGAATGCCTCCTACAGGATAATCACTATTAGAAGGCCCAGAATAATTCACAGCATTCGTTGGGGTATATTCTAGGGTGGCGTGCATGGTCGCAGGGGAGGTATAAGATAGTGCCTGTTTTTGTCTAGTGACTAGGGTTTGCCCGCTACCTGTATATACGCTATAACTTCCATCCGCTTGCTCAAAATAAGTAATATCCATCATCTCTGAAAGAGCATTGAGTGACTTGTCCCTCTGATCCTCAAGTTCTGCGGTTGATAATTTGCTGGCAGTCATGGTCATGATACCTGTGTTAGCATCGACGATTTCGTCTAATAATTTGTTGACCTTAGTAATATTCTCCTTCAGTTTTGCACTTGCACTGGTCCTTAGATATTGTACCTCTTCTGACATTCGCCTTAAGGCTAAGGCGGTATCTTCAGCAGAGTTAACCGTCAAGAAATGGTTGGCTGAGATTTCTGGAGAGATCGCCAGATTGTTAAATTGAGCGCCTAAATTTCCAATTTTGTGTGAAATGGAGTTATCATCTGCCGGAGTGCCAAAAAAACTATTTAACTGCGTTAAGTAGTCCTGTTTTACGGAAATTGTCTCTAGTTCCCCCTGTTCGCCTCGCAGTTGTTTTAGGACCCCCTGATTGACCCGTCGGGAAATCGCACCAATTTCAACTCCATAGCCTTTGCCATCAAAGACCCTTGATTTTTGGTCAATAATTTTTCGTGTGTAGTCCTCAGTATTGACGTTGGCAATATTATTAGAGATCGTTTGCAACGACGCTTTTGACGTTTGCATTCCACTAATCGCACTTTGAAGAGTTAATTCTAATGACACTTATTGGCTCCCTGTGGTGCTAAAGTGATCCCGTTTACAGTTCTTGATTAAGGCCAACAGAAACTGCAGGACGATAGGCTTGTCGTTTATTGTCTACCGTGGCTCCGCTACTCCCATACCCTGCTGTTTTATCTTGATGATCAATCGCTGATTCCGAGATAATTCGAAATAAATGTTCCCCAGCATCAATTTTAGCTTTTAAACGCGTCGCATTTTCTTCCAAAAGCAAACCAAACGAGGTGACGGCGTCTCTAAGACGCTTGGCCATACTGGGGTCAATATCTTTTAAATCTTCTTCATTGCCAATAGTTTGAAGTTGTTGTTCATATGCATAACTAAGGGCGATTTTCTCTTTTTGAAAAGGCTTGATGCGATTAGCCCTCGCATTGGTGGCTAAGATGGCATTTTCTTGTTTGAGCAACTTGCTAAGGCGCGCCGTAACATCAAGCAGATCGATAATTTTATCTTCTATTTTTTTCATATCAAAACCCTAGAATTATTGAACTTCTTGAATTTTTAGTAAGTCGCGTTGGATCATCTCAGCTATTCCTATCCCACCGTTCTTTGCCATTGATTTTCCAACCTCATCAACCATTAATGACTTCCAGATTTTTTCCGCATGTCCTCCCCCAAACGGTTTGGCGGGCTCTATACCGGAAAACATTGGTTGCAACATTTGTCCTAAAAAGAATGCTTCAAATTTTTCAGCAACTTTCCGGACTTCTTCTCTATTTTCAATTGTACCGATTTTTGGAGGTATTTTTGCCGCCTGAAAAGCTGTGAAGCCGGTTTGGTAAGAATTTTGAATTTCCATTAGTCAGATCCTACATTACTGAAATTTCAGCTTGCAATGCGCCTGAGGCTTTAACAGCTTGAAGAATGGTGATTAAGTCGCGAGGGCCTATCCCAAGTGAATTTAGGCCATTAACTAAATCTTGCAGTGTAACTCCGCTATTAACGATTGTCATTTTTTTATCTCCATCTTCATCAGCCTGAATGTCTGTTCTGGCAACAGTTTCTGTTTCCCCGACTTCAGCGAAAGGTCCAGGCTGAGATACTTGTGGCGTTTCAGTTACTCTGATCGTTAGGCTCCCCTGAGCAATTGCCACCGTGCTGATTTTAACATTATCTCCCATCACAATTGTGCCACTCTGCTCATCAATGATGATGCGGGCTAACTGATCGGGCTCAATGCGAAGTTGCTCAATGTCTGTGATAAGTCCAACGACGTTCCCCTCATAGTCATTTGGAATTTCAACGACTAATGTACCCGAGTCTTTCGGACGGGCAACGTTTGTTCCCAAAAATGCATTCACTGCTTGAGCCATCCGGCGGGCCGTGGTGAAATCAGGGTTTCGTAAGCTGATATGGACTTTTTTCAGCGAACTCATGTCAAATTTGATTTCTCTTTCAACAATTGCACCATTGGCAATCCTGGCACTAGTTGGAACTCCTTTTGTTATGGTTCCAGCTTCACCTCCGGCGGTAAAGCCACCAACTGCAACTTGGCCTTGAGAGACTGCGTATACCTCTCCATCAGCACCGAG
>CAZXGI010000016.1:0-38193 GCA_964639965.1 uncultured Rhodospirillaceae bacterium | reverse complement strand
CACCAACTGCAACTTGGCCTTGAGAGACTGCGTATACCTCTCCATCAGCACCGAGGAGAGGCGTAACAAGGAGGGTGCCTCCAAGGAGACTTTTTGCATCACCAAGCGCACTTACAGTTACATCTATTTTGCTACCTTGTCGTGCGAAAGCTTGAAGCGAGGCTGTAACCATCACAGCGGCGACATTCTTCGAATCTAAGCCATTTTGTGTAGGTTTTACACCTAAGCGTTCCAGCATGGCCATCAAGCTTTGTTTTGTGAAATGCCCGTCTCCCAGACTATCCCCGGTTCCGTTAAGGCCAACGACCAAGCCATATCCAACCAACATGTTTTCACGAACGCCCTCAAAACTGGCAATATCCTTTATACGTGATGAAGCGTTCAAAACGGCGGATGAAGAAATTAGAAGAACAAAAGCTAGAACGATTAACCGAGCGTATCCTTTTGTTACTTTAATTCTCTGATTTTGACTAAATCCCACCATATTCTATATCCTTTCTTTACGGTTTCACCGCTGAATGTCTCTTAAGCGATGCCATTATCATGCCAGTTTTAAGATCACTTAAGTCTTTGTTTAGTAATAATTATTTAGATGAGTTGATTAAATATAATTTAGTGGGACAATGAACGGCGTTTGAACTAGGAATAAATTGCCGGGCCGTTTTGTAACAGCGTCCCCTAAAACTACACTATTATTTGGTTTCTAAAGTTGTTGGGACCTATGTTTTTAAAGAAGCCGCCATTTTGGTCATTTCATCAACTGACTTAAATACGGTTGCAGATGAATTATAGGCCTGTTGGGACATAATCATATATGTAAATTGATTTTGTAAATCGACGTTTGATAATTCATGATACTCCGGCATGAAGCTAGCAAATTCCCATATAATATCGGTCACGAGCGGGTTTTCGGTTCTTATTTCTCGTAAAGTTGCTTCGCCCGAATCGACTGAGCGTTCAAAAACATTTCCGGTAAGTCGATCCAGTTTGTTGGCGTTTGTGAATGTGGCGAGGGGAAGCTTGTATAATGTTGCTTGATGACCATTGGTAAATTCACCCACGATTTTACCAGAATTATCAAAATGGAAACTGTCTAATTCGCCTGCAGCTCGGCCATCTCTTTGATAACCTAAATACGTAAACGCCTGGCCTAATGACGTGACATCACTTACGTCTAGAGTGAATGTTGATGCAACACCCGCCGCTGTGGTTATCGTAATTGGTATTGTTGTCCCTTTTGCTAGTCTTCCTTCTTCGTTAAAGGTGACTGTGCCTGTACTAGTACTCGTAGAAGTGGCGTCACTTGGGTTGACAGTCATAGTCCAGTTCTGGGCAGGCCGGTTTCGTGTCCAAACTAAATCAAAAGTTTGAGTATCTCCGTTAGCATCAATGATACTTGCTGGCACCGACTGTGAGTTAAGAACTTCTAGTGTTATTGGAAGGTTTATACCAACTTGAGCTGTAGATGTGGCTTGAGCGGCAGCAGGGCCATTAACTCCAAAGGCATCTGTGTCAATTCGAATAGAGGATAAGGCACCCGTTGTAGATATGGCGCCAGCGTTGTCTGCTGCCCAACCCTGGAGATAATGACCATTTTTATCTACTAGATAACCTTTGTTATATGTTTGTCCCGCTAGGTTTTGTGTTGTTTCTCCTGCCTTTTTCTGGAAGGCCCCATCCCGTGTATAGAGTGTGTCACCAGTTCCATCGGCCTTAGTATTTAATACAAAAAGGCCTTTGCCATCGATAGCTAGGTCTAAAGGGTTTTTAGTGTTCATCACACGGCCTTGTTTCTCAATATAATCGCGTGTTTGGCTAATTGTCCCACCAATATCTTTTGCATTCCCTACTTGGGAAGCAAGAACAGTTGCAAACCTTGTGTCGTGAGCCTTATAACCGCCGGTATGCATGTTTGATACGTTTTGTGATATGCTGCCAAAAGCTGAAGTCTGTGCGATCATTCCCAGCGTTGGTGCTGAATATATTCCATATATTGGCATAACCAATGTTCTCCCACCAAAAGTATGTATTAATAGGCAAAAGCCTGTTTTGTGACTATTAATGAAGCAATATCAATGCCAATTTTTATTTCATTTAGGTCATTGTTATAGCAGTATAAAATTGGTATTTTCCTTTTTATAAAATGTATTCAATTAGAGATGGTCTTTGTACGTGCAATTATTGCCGAGCTGTTATATAAATAGCCTCTTATGAAAGTATCGCGAACAAGCACGGTATCTCCGGCGTCCAAGAAAAAAATTGCCAAAACAAAGTCTAGTGGTGACCCTGCATTTGTTCGCCATTTGCAGGATGTTAAAGGTGAAGCCGATAGTGTGTCTCAAGTTAGCGATGTAGGTGGAATAACAACGGTCGGGTCAATCCTTGCAGCTCAAGAAGTTGACAATGATGACGTACAAAGGGCACGCCAACAGTTAGAAAAATATGGAGAGGATATTCTTGATCGCCTTGACGAAATTAAACAAGATTTGTTGATTGGTGCAATTCCAAAGGAGCGTTTAGCAAACTTAGCCCAAGCCTTACGAATGAAGAAGAGTACCACGAATGATCCTGCACTTATTAGTATTATTGACGACATAGAGCTTCGCGCCGCCGTGGAATTAGCTAAATATACACGAATTTCATAAATTATAGGTCTACTCACTTTGTTGTGATTCTTTCTTTTTTTAACTATCACATTTTATTTAAAAAAACAGCGCTTGTCCTAACGCGTTTGTCTAATTATAAAACTTCGCAAAATTTTTGTCCAACAACTCGCTCATAGGTGGAGGTTGACTAGAGATATGACGACTATTTTACCATCAAATTATAAACCAACACCAAAAGAAAAATTTATGAATGCCAAGCAACAAGAATATTTCCGGCAAAAGCTTGATAAATGGCGTTCTGAATTATTGAGTGAAGCCAATGAGACGCGACAAAATCTGCAACAAACTAGTATTTCAGAGGCGGATATTGCGGATCGGGCCTCTACCGAAACAGATAGATCTCTTGAACTACGAACACGTGACCGGGCAAGAAAGTTGATTAGCAAAATTGATGAGGCTTTGGAGCGGATTGAAGATGGTTCCTATGGTTATTGTATAGAGACTGATGAACCAATAGGTATTAAAAGACTTGAGGCTCGACCGATTGCAACCTTGAGCCTAGAAGCCCAAGAGCGACATGAGAAAATGGAAAAAACGAAGAGAGATGATTGATTATTCGTTTTATTCGCCATAACAAAAAGAGGGCCGCTGGTTAAACCAACGGCCCTAAGTTGTTCCAATCCATGTTTGGAATTAGAACGGGAACAGTATATCTATGACTTGTGTTCCAATTCGTGGTTGTTGTAGATCTGAAAGAGTACCGCGTCCACCGTATGCTACGCGCATTTCTGCGATCTTGTCGTGTTCAATTTTATTTGTATAATCAATATCTTCGGGGCGCACGACACCCGTGACCATGACTTCTCTCATTTCAAAATTGACCATTAGTTCTTGGCGGGCGAATATTACCATATTTCCGTTAGGAAGAATTTGGGTGATTATCCCTGCGAGGGTTACTTCAATAGCTTCTTTTCGACCAATATTGCCGTTCCCCTCGGTACTATGTTGTGTGCCAAGGCTAACAGTATTTGTCGGATCAATTGCCTGTGGCAGTATTTTGGTGAGTTCGGATTCTATTCCTATAAATTTGGTTAAGTCACTATCTTCTTTATCATTTCTAGCTCGGGTTGTTTTGTTGTTTAAATCTGCACTGTCACTGATGGATAAGTTGATAGTTAGAATGTCACCAACTTCACTGGCGCGCTGATCACGGAAAAACGCTCGAGCACCGGGGCGCCATAAAGAATTTGATTTGTAATTAATTTTTTTGGGACTCGGCATTGGCATGCTAACTGGTCGGTAATTTGGTCGTTTAGTTGGATTAATTATTTCTGAATTTTTAGGGCCCTGACCGACCTGAGATAACCGGGTCAATGTGTTACAAGCACTTAACATTAGACTGAATAAACCTATGAAACATAGTCGAATAATGATTTCGTATTTTCTTTGAATATACATTTTATTTCCTTTGTTTACGAACTCAGAAATATTGAGCTATCTGTTTCAGGTCAGTTAAGGGAAATTGCTCTTATTAAGTTGACACTAGCGCTAGCCATACCCGTAACTTTTGCTTCGATTATTTTCTTTGTTTTAATATTCTTTATGCGGATCATATCGCCAAGACTGCCATTTTCTAGGGAGCGCCCCTGGGTAGTTAGTCTCATTGCTCCATTGACAAGCGCGATGTTAACAACACCACCTTTTTTTATTAATTGAGGGCGTTGCATGTGGTTTTTAGTAAAAGGTGTTTTTGCTGCAATATATCTTTTTGCCGCCATGCCAATGATTTGGTTTTCGTTTTGGATGTAGCCTTGGCGTACTTTTCGCTCTCGAAGTTTAATCCATTCGATATCATTCTTCCGGATAATATCACCCCGGTTTAACGGTCGACTAACGACTGGGATTTGAGTTAACCTATGAATACGCCCAGTAAGTCGAATGCGTTTTGCATTTGGCTTGTTCGCTGGGACTAACAACGTCGCAACAAAACGACCTGTTGATTCTTTGATTGATAGTCTTTCGATATTTATTGTTGCCTCCTCATTGGCTGCAACATGAATTCTCATATCTTGTTGCCTAAACTCAATTTCAAAATTGTTCTGATATCCATGTTTGTGCAATCGCGAAACCAGAGCTTCTTCGATTTCATCTCTGTATATTACTTGGCTTGCTCGTTCAACGATAGTGTGGGTCTTAAGCGATAAAGGACGCCAATTTAAATTGTAAGCTCGAGCAATACGATATAACCATTTTGCATCAAATCGAGATTGCTTTCCAGGTTGAGGAGCATATGCAACCTTAATAACTGATTTCCCCCCAGTATTTGTAAATATGTCTCCCAAGAAAATGTATGGCATTTCAACTATTATTGATGATTTGAGTGTAATTGTTGAGTTGGGGTTTGCTGTTGAATTGCTAATGTTTGCAGCACTGGCTTCAACGATCAATAAGAAACTCGCAAACAAAATAAAGGTGACAAAAAATAATCTAATTAAGAAATTCAATCTGATTTTAAAAAATGATTTGATTGAGGTCATTATTAACTCCTATTTGATTTGGTTTAGGGTGGACATCATTTGGTCAGATGTCTGAATGACCTTGGAATTCATTTCATAAGCACGTTGAGCAGAAATTAATTCCGAAACCTCGGCGACAGCATTAACATTAGATGTTTCCAAGAATCCTTGAAGTAAGGTGCCATAACCTGTGGCTCCCGGGGTTCCTGTGGTAGCAGCTCCTGATGCTGGGGTTTCCTGATATAAATTACTACCCATAGATTCTAATCCGGCATCGTTTGGAAAACTTGCAAGCTGTATTTGACCCGCATTAGTCGGGGTAACTGACCCTTGCAATTTAACTAGAACCTCACCAGTTGAATTAATGGTTACATCGATTGCGTTGCTGTCCACGGTTATGTTAGGCACAAGCGGGTTTCCATCATGGGTAACGATTTGGCCAGTGGGGCTTAATTGAAGAGAGCCGTCTCGGGAATAACCTGTTGTCCCATCAGGCAGTTGGATTTGAAAAAAGCCATTTCCTTGAATGGCCATGTCAAATGTATTGTCCGTTGAAGTGAGGTTACCCTGTTCGTGGATACGATATACGGCGGCCATTTTTACACCAAGGCCTAGCTGCACTCCGGAAGGGACGACTGTCCCGGCATCTGAAGCTGTGGAACCAACACGTCTGAGGTTTTGATAAATTAAATCATGAAATTCAGTGCGCCTTCGCATATACGCGGTGGTGTTCATATTTGCAATATTGTTTGAAATTACTTCGACGTTTTGCTGCTGCGCTAACATACCTGTAGCTGCAATATTTAGTGATCTCATTTGCCCGTCCTTTTCAATTTAACCTAAAACGTTTTGGTACTATTATTTTTCATTTGTATTTAACCTCTTGGAGTTAATTGCTGCATCATTTTCCTTTGACGTTGGTCTTCTTTATCAATAAAAGTTCGAACGCTGTCATAAGCGCGTTGTACATTTATCATTTTGGTGATTTCAGACATCGGGTTTACATTGGAGCTTTCTAGAGATTTTTGCAGAATAGTTGGATTAGTTACATCTACAGGTTGTTCTTCTGTGAAATATAATCCCCCAGCCCTTTTTTGGAGATTTTGAGGGGTATCAAATTTCACGATTCTGATTTTACCAATTTCACCATTCTTAGTTGAAATCAAACCATCGGACGAAATATGAATATCTTTGTCGTCTGGTCCGAAGAAAAATGGTGTTCCAGCATCTGATAATATAGCCTGATTATTGAGGGTTACCAATTTGCCATCATTACTGAGGCTGAAGTGACCGTTGCGCGTATAGCGTTGGCCTTCCGGTGTTTCTACAACGAAGAAACCATCACCGTGAATGGCTGCATCGAGAGCATTTCCAGTATTCTTAATTGGACCTTCCGCTAAATCCTGATATTGAGCAACGTCGCGGGCGTAGGTAAGTTGTTGCGGAATAAAGCTGTTCCCACCTTTGCTTTTCACAAGATGTTCCACAAACATCATCTTTTCACTCTTGTATGCTGTCGTGTTCATGTTCGCCAGGTTATTGGCGACTACACTCATTTGGCGTTTCAATGCCGATTGGCCTGATAACGCAATATATGCGGTATTTTCCATTTTTCCCGTTCCTTATTTTTTTAAAATTTACTATTAGCGTTGCATTTAACATGCCACTCTCTATTAGTTAATATTTTCAAATAGTTAATATGGCCGTGAGTGAAATTTAATATGATGTATGATCCCAATTTTTGTCTAAACTGGTAATTGTTGCCTAGTGAATTGGTATTATTAAATTAATATGAAATTACTTGATTGATACCCGAAAAAATAATTGAATTTCTTTTAGGTATAAGGTTTTTTCAATCTCTTATTAACCTATAAGGGGCTATTATTTTGTCTATAATTTAAATTCGGTGCATGTAGCTGAATAAAAAACTTTGGAAGTTGGTGGGTAATGGCGGACGACGAAATAGACGATGGTGAAGTCGACGGGGAAGAGGGCGAAGAAGGCGAAGGTGGCTCTTCCTCAGGCGGAGGAAAGAAAAAGCTAATTATTATTATAGCAGCTGTTGTTCTTCTCTTGGCAGGAGGGGGAGCTGCAGCATATTTCATGGGTCTATTTGATTCTTCCGAGGAAGGATCTCAGGCGGCGGGAAGTGAACCCTCTGATGACAGTAAACAAGCGGCATCGGACTTGGCGTTTTTTCATGATCTACCTGATATAACAGTCAACTTAAATTCCAAGGGTCGAAAGAAATCTGTTATGAAGCTAAAAATATCATTGGAGGTTTCTTCTCCCGATGAAATCCCTAAATTGCAAGCGCTCATGCCACGTGTCATTGATAATTTTCAGGTTTATTTGCGTGAATTAAGACTTGATGATCTAAAGGGTTCGGCTGGAATGTATAGATTGCGAGAAGAGTTATTGATGCGTGTAAATGCAGCTATCACTCCAGCAAAAGTAAAAGCAGTATTATTTAAAGAGATGCTAGTGCAATAAGTTATATGCTAGCCGTGGCATTTTTGGTGTTTGTGAAAATAATGAGGTGAGCTGATAATGACAGTTCCTCCCGGTGAAGAACTAGATGAAAAAGCATCTGCGGATGCTGGTGGTGAAGAAGGATCTGATGAGCAAGATAAGCTTGCTGCTGAATGGGAAGAGATGACTTCTGATTCTGAAGAAGATCGGGTTTTAAATCAAGATGAAATTGACAGTTTGCTTGGCTTTGAAGACGAGGTTAAAGACGTTTCAGATAAAACCGGTATTCAAGCTATTCTTACGGCAGCTCGTTCAGATCGATTACCAATGCTTGATGTGGTATTCGATAGGTTGGTGCGTCTCATGTCAACCTCGCTTCGTAATTTCACTTCTGACAATGTTGAGGTCTCATTAAAGGGTATCAGTAGTTATAAATTTGGAGACTATCTGGATTCTGTTTCAATGCCAGCTATGTTGAACGTTTTTAAGGCTCAAGAATGGGATGCTTCTGCTATCTTAATAGTTGATAGTGCACTTATTTATTCAATGATTGACGTTTTGCTCGGGGGAAAAAGGGATACAGCGATAGCACGGTTTGAAGATAGAGCATTTACAACAATTGAACGCAATTTAGTTGAGCGACTTGTGCATGTTGTTTTAGATGATTTAGGCGGTGCTTTTGAGCCACTATCCTCGGTTAATTTTGGCTTTGATCGCCTCGAAACTAATCCAAGGTTTGCAACAATTTGCAAGCCCTCGGATGGTGTGATTGTTGCTAAGGTTCAGATTGACATGGAGGATCGAGGCGGGTCTTTAGAAGTTTTAATTCCTTACTCCACTTTGGAGCCTATCCGTGAGTTGTTGCATCAAGGATTTATGGGTGAGAAATTTGGCCGTGACTCTATATGGGAAACACATTTATCTGAGGAGCTTTGGCTGACTGATGTTGACCTTACCGTCGTTCTGGACGAGCAAACGCTGAGCTTGGGGCAGATTTTTGATCTTAAAGTTGGTTCACAATTAAAGTTAAAAGCCACCCCGAGCTCTGCGGTAGATATTACGTGTGGTTCTATTCCCGTGTTTCGAGGAGTAATGGGTCGTAAGGATGAAAATATTGCTATCAAGATTTCTGAAAAGTTAATTAAGGAGGTGGAGTAATAGTGTCATTAATGATCGATATTTTTGTGGCCGTGCTTTTGATATCGGCAATTGGCTACGGCATAATACTTAATCGTAGAATAGTTTCGCTTCGGCGCGACCAGGCCAAGCTTGAACGGTTAGCATCAAGTTTTCAACAGGCAACCAAGCGGGCTGAAGTCAGTGTTGGAAAGCTGAAAAAGGCAGTGCAGGGTTCTTCTGAAATCCTGAATGAGGGAATTGATACAGCTAAGCGGATACGAGAGGATTTAAATTTTCTAGTTGATCGAGGCGAGAAGTTAGGTGATCGATTGGAGAGTTCGGTTCGAACTGTCGAGAGATCAACGCCAATGAGAGAAAACGCTGAAAAACAGAGATCAGGGTTAAATAAACAGGATTTGGTTGGCGATTTTCAGTCTTCGGAAACTATAAAAAAAATATCTCCTGATAATAAAGAAAATGCGGCGTCTTTTGGAGCGGAATTGCTCGGAAAAAAAATCGTAAAATCTGAAGTAGAGCGTGAATTTATTAAAGCTCTTAGAGCAGTCAGATAAATAGGAAAATTTGAATAACGAATGTCAAAATTTTTTTCAAATTCCAAATTGTTTTTGATAATTATATTTGCGGCCGTTTTGATGCTGCCATTTAATATTAATAATATTCTGAGTCATGTTGAGTTCAATTTGAATGCGTTTTCTATTTCTCAAGTTAGAGCTCAGGCTCCAGCTAATAAAGAAATTGAGGAAGTTTCTAAAGCAAACTCGCCGAGAAACCCTATAAAGGCTTCAATGGTATTAGCCGGACGACAAGACGACCCGACCTTGTTCAGTGAAAAAGATATTAATATATTGCAAAAGCTTGCTGCCCGTCGTCAACTTATTGAACTGCGCTCAGAAGAGTTAAAATTGCGAGAGGGGTTGCTGGGTGCAGCAGAGAAACGAATTGATAAAAAAATTCTTGAACTGAAAAGGCTAATTGTAGCTCTTAAAAGAACGATCAAGAAAAAAAAATAATGATGAATTGAATAGAAACATAGCGAGTTGAAAAAAATGTTTAAATTTATAGCAAAAATTAGAATTATCCCCGTGCTGATATTTTCTGCTGTATTAATGCTATCATTCAAGGTCGGTGATATTCTGGACGGAATAGAGGTAGGTGTGGATGCCTTTTCGGTCTCCCAAGTTAATGCCCAAGCTCAAAATAATGCAGAACCCGCTAACGCACCAAAATTATCAATAAAAGGCAAAAAGGTTTCAAGAACACCTAAAGCAGAAAATAAAGAAATAGATCCTCTAGACGATCCAACTTTATTCACTGAAAATGAAATCAAGGTGTTACAACAACTCGCAAGCCGACGTAAGATTATTGAATCCAGATTGGAAGAACTAACGTTAAGAGAAGGGCTGTTAGGTGCGGCAGAGAAACGAATTGATAAAAAAATTCAAGAGATGAAAAGTTTGGAGTTGGCAATCCAGAAGTTAATCAAATCGCATGACCAGCAAGAAGATTTAAAAATAAAATCGTTGGTAAAAATATACGAAAATATGAAACCCAAAGATGCTGCGCGAATTTTTGGAGAATTAGATATTGATACATTGCTGAAGGTTGCGGAACGTATGAAAGAGAGAAAATTAGCCCCAATCATGGCTAAAATGAATCCAGATAGAGCTAAAGAAATGACAGTTGCACTAACAAAATTGCGTAATTTACCACTTCCTGGCACTTAAAGAATTAGGAATAAGGTTTTCAGAAGATTTTTAAAGAAATGGCAGATGATCAAGCTTAACTTAAGTATAGTAAATCTGGATGGACCAAATTCAATTGTGTATTACACAAGTAAATTTTCCAAATTTTTGGGTTATTAATAAGATTTGATTGATTTTTCATGAGTGATAAAAAACCTCTGGTCAGACGAGTATTAATTGCACGCAACGATACCACCGTTCTTCAATTTCTTAGCCTCTATCTTCTCGTGCTAGCTTTTTTTATATTACTGGTAACTATTTCCACGGTTGATAAAGATAAGGTCGATGCTGTCGTCGATAGCATCAAGTCAGATGCTGAGATAGATAAGAAGCAATCTGGTCCAATTCTGGCGGGGCAAGTTTTTCAGGACAAAACAACTGAATTATTTGCTACAGCACTGGGAGTCCAAAAAATTGAGATTATGCAGCTAGGTAAAATCATGCGGATTCAAATGACGGCTGATGCTCTTTTTGAGCCGGAAAGGGCTATCACTAAAAAATCGCAACAGCCTCTTATTGACCGCGTAATTGCTGCTTTAAGCAGCCGCCCTCCAGGATACCAATTTGATATGGAGTTTGTCATTGGAAGTGCGTATTCAACCGGGCAGATTTTGCCAACACAACAAACATTAGAAATGCGACGTGCAGGTGCATTTGTTCGTGAGATGCTAAATAGAGGAGCTCCTCCCGATGCGGTTTCAATTGGAATGGGTCATATTGATGAGGGGCAAGCGGTGATGTGGTTTTATGTTAGATCCCCAAAAGATGCGAAGAAATTTTATAAACGTTTAATTGCACCTCCTGAAGAGTAATTGGTCATGGCAGAAACAAAACCTCATTCGTCCGGGAGTGGTTCCAGCGGTGTATCTTCCGTTTGGTTGGTAATTTTTGCTGATCTTGTCGCTTTACTTCTGACCTTTTTTGTTATGCTCTTTTCAATGTCTAATGTGACGATTGAAAGCTGGCAAAAGATGGTCGATGCGTTGACTGATGCTTTAAACCCAAAGAGTGAAGAAAAGATTGATACTACTCCAGACGTTAAAACAAATATTGATTTAGTTTTTCGTAAGCAAGCAATAAATCTTGATTATTTGCGAGCGGTGTTTGAACAAAAGGTCATAAAAAATAATGCCTTGAAAGGTAGTCAACTTACTTTGCTTGAAGATCGGCTAGTCGTGTCCTTGCCTGGATCCCTTCTCTTTGGCCCTAACTCGGCAGTTCTAAAGAAAACGGCAAAAGATCCACTGTTTACTTTGGGGGGACTTTTAGGAAATGTTGAGAATCAACTTGGAATAAATGGATATGCAGACGAAAAGAAACTTGATGGAACTAAATATAAATCAAACTGGGAGTTATCTCTTGCACGATCAATTGCGGTCGGAAATGCTTTTCGTCAAGCGGGGTATTCTGGGAATTTATTGAATTTTGGGTATGGAAATGCCCACAATCCGTATTTAAAAAATGCGACGGAGGATCAACGTAGAATTTTGTCTCGAAGGATAGATATAGTAATATTAGAGTCAGGTGGCGGCAAATAGCGGTGTTATTAAGAAATTGATCAAGTATTTTAACATAATTAGTGTTTTATTCCCTAAATCCATATGGGTTTTAGTCATTGGTATTAGCTTTTTTTCTGTGAACACCGCTTCAGCGGATCCGGTTACTGCTCGAGGCAGTGAGCGCGATGGTATTGGCCGAATGTCGTTTATTTGGCCGGCACCGGTTCCTTTTTTAGCGCGGGTCCAGAATAGGGAAATAGTTATTCAATTTGCTCGTCCTGCTGAGGGTAATTTTGATGGAATGGTCAAGACCTTGGCTAAATACATTCGGCCTCCTCGATTACAAAATGGCGGAAGGGTGCTAATTTTTCCTTTGGTTGGAAATTTTGATCTCAATTATTTTTCGAGGGGTAGAACCGTCGTTGTTGAAGTTATTGATCCAAATCCACCTAAATTAGTTGAGAAAAATACGAAACCGCCGTCGGGGAAGGCACAATCTCTTCCTGCATTAGATCAAGTAGCAGTTCGCGTGGGTAGCCACAGTACCTATAGTCGTATCGTATTTGATTGGAAAAAACGTGTTACCTATAAAGTTTTAAAGCAGGGTAATCTGGTGACAATAACGTTTTCAAAACCTGCTAATATTGTCGTAGCGGCGTTGAATAAAACTGGGTTGGCTAATGTTAGGGGTGCGAAAGCAGAGATTGCTAATAATACTACTATTGTTGGACTTTCCGTTACTTCTACATCTAAGCTTAAGCATTTCCGAAGCGGTCCGAAGATTATAGTTGATGTTTTGAATTCATCAGGGCCCGATGACGCTCCCCCAATATCAACACTGTTGCCAAAAAATTTAGCGTCAAAAACAATGCCGGTAAAAATAAAACAAAACACTGCAATAATTGGTGTTGGAAAGACTAAGCCAGATGCTAAAAAGACAATAACATCTGTAAAAAATAAGATTAAAGTAAATACAAAGAAAAATCCTAGCGGTCAAAAGTTGGCGGATGTCACTTGCCCAAAGTCAGCAGTAGGACAAGGTGCGAAAAAGGTTAAGGCCGCAACTTTGCGTCTTGATTGGGCGGCGCCTGTTGCGGCCGCAGTCTTTCGCCGAGCCGATAACTTGTGGTTGATTTTCAACAAGTCGTCAAAAATTGATATATGCAAGCTTAAGGATCAAGGTGGAGGAATGTTAAAATCAATTGTGCAGGAGACTTCGGATCGCGCTACGATATTGCGTTTGGCGACTGCAAACGGTTTTAATCCAACTGTACGGCGTAGCGGGTTTGCTTGGATTTTTGATTTCAAAAAACAGCCTTTGAAGCCACAAACAGCAATTAAAATCAAATCTAAATTATCATCGCCACGAGGATCTCTCTTGACAGCTTCGATTAGGGACGTTGGGAATGCGATTCCTTTCAAGGACACCAAGGTTTATGACAATCTATTGGTCGTACCAGTTGTACCTCTCGGACATGGTGTGGCCCAAAAATTTAGTTATTCACAATTGAATATATTACCGACTGCCCAAGGCATCGTTATCCGGCCAAATATCGATGATTTGCGGGTACGTTCTACCAAGCTAGGGGTGGAAATCTCATCAGCTAGTAATTTGGCATTATCTACCATGAAAAACAAAAAAGGTGGGACTACTTCATTTGGGAAAGGGAAAGCTATTACTAGAATGATTCATCCTAGAAACTGGCGAAAAATGAGGCGTCAGAAACCTGAGGAATTTTATCAATTACGTCGTGAAAAGCTAGAACTCATAACAAAAACAAAGGGGGCTGACAAAACAAAAGCACGGCTCGAAATGGCATTATTCTTATTCGGAAATGGTTATGGACATGAGGCAAATGGTGTTCTTAAACTAATACAACCAAAGACTTCGGATGTGGCGGCAATGAAACAGTATCGCTTTTTGAGAGGGGCAACAGATTATCTGATGGGTAGGTACAAAGATGCCCTGAAAGCGTTGATGCATCCAAGTATGTTTGGAAACGATGAAGGTGAATATTGGCGTGCTGCAGCAAAAATTGCGGCTGGTGAAGATGTGTCGAACGCTGCTAAAACGATGAATGCCAAGGGCGGCGTGTTTAGAACTTATCCCAGAGAAGTTAAAATGAGGCTCGGCATTAGAACGGCCGAAGCCGCTATCATCGCTGGAGATATTAAGTCAGGGATTAAATATTTGGGAATGTTGGCGAAAGAGAACCCCCGGCCTAAGGAAATAGATCAACTGGCCTATATGGAAGGTACTATTAAACAGATGCAGGGAAACTTCCCCGGAGCAATAAAAGCTTGGGAAGAGGTTGAAAAAGGTGAACATCGCCCGAGTGTCGCCAGATCAGTTCTTTCACGTACAGAATTACAATTGACTACAAAACGGATAAAGAAAAAAGATGTCATTAAAGAATTGGAAAGCCTTCGTTTTGCCTGGCGAGGGGGTGAATTTGAATTTTCCTTGCTTCGTAAACTTGGAATTCTTTATTTAGATGTTGGCGAATATCGTAAAGGGCTGAGAACTTTACGAACTGTGGTCTCCAATTTCAGGGGCAATCCCGAGAATAGCTCGATAACCCAGAAAATGGAGGATGCGTTTGTAGATTTATATTTAAATGGTGCGGCAGATAAAATAGAACCAGTGCGGTCTCTGGCGTTATTTGAAGAATTTAAAGAGCTTACGCCTTCGGGTAAAAGAGGTGACGAATTAATACAAAAACTTGCTGATAGATTGGCAGCCGTAGACTTGCTTGAAGAAGCAGCGAAGCTTCTTGAACAACAGATTGAGTTTAGGTTAGCCGGGGCCGAAAAAGCTCGAGTTGGCGTGCAATTAGCAACAATTTATATCCTTGATAAAAAACCATCGAAAGCGTTAAATACGCTAAACCAAACAAATTCCAATGATCAGCCTGCTTCTTTTATCAGGCAGCGGCGGCTTTTGTATGCACGCTCTTTAATTGATCTAAAACGTCGCGTTGAAGCATTAGAACCCTTAGAGGACGATGAAACTAGGGAGGCTGACCTCCTGCGATCTGAGATACACTGGGGGAAGAATTGGCCGAAAGCGGCAAAGGCATTACAGCGATTGATGTTAGCATCCGGAGCGTCTCCGGGTCGTAAGCTTAATGAAAAACAGGCGCAGTTTGTTTTAAATTTTGGTGTTGCGCTAGCCTACAGTGGCAACAATCGTGGGATTACTCGCCTAAGCAGAGATTATTTGAAAGAAATGGATTCAACATCATTTAAAGATGCTTTCCGCCTTATAGCAAGTCCCGATAATATTGGGTTGATAGATTATCGAACTGTCGCAAGTCGTGTAAAAACCGTAAGCAATTTTAAGAATTTTATGTCCAGTTATCGTAAACGGTTGCAAGCTGGGAATTTAAGTAAAGTAAATTAATCAATCAGGTGCCCAACGCCCCGAAGCTCTGAACCAAGCTACCAACGATTAAAAACCAGCCATCAACTAGAACAAAGAAAATGATTTTAAATGGCAGGGCAATTATTATCGGCGGTAACATCATCATGCCCATTGACATCAGCACCGATGCCACCACCATATCAATAACCAGAAAAGGGATAAAAACAAGAAAACCAATTTCAAAGGCACGCCTGAGTTCACTAACAATGAATGCAGGTATTAAGACCTTTATGGGTAGATCTTCGCGCTTAGCTACGGTCTGGATATTCGCCACATCCATGAATAATTGCAAGTCCTGGTCACGGGCAAATTTTTGCATAAAATTGTGCAAAGGCTTCAGGCTTTTTCTAAAAGCTTCTTTTTCATCAATCTGACCATCAATATATGGACGAACCCCTTGATCCCACGCAGCTTCGAATGTTGGTGACATGATGAAGAACGTGAGAAAAAGTGCGAGGGCCATAAGAACCTGATTTGGGGGGGTTTGTTGAGCGCCCATGGCTGTTCGTAAAAATGATAAGACGATTACGATTCGGATGAACGAAGTTGTCATTACGAGAATTGATGGTGCCAAAGCCATAACAGTGACTAGTAAAAAAAGTTGAATAAGGCGTTCCGTTGCTGTGGGCCCACCTTCTCCCAAATCAAGGGAGAATGCTTGGGCAAATACAGGGTCTGCTAAAACAAATCCGCTGATAGTGAAAAAAGTAACGTGAATTAACAAAGACCATTTTTTCCCCACACAATTTTTCCAAGGATTAGCCATTCTTTATAATCCCTATTTGGTTTTGTAACTTATCCATTATTGAGGGTTTAACGGTTGTATCTGAATTAGTATCACCAGCAAAATCAGTTGGCATATTGCCTTCAATCAAAAAGTC
Source organism: uncultured Rhodospirillaceae bacterium (assembly GCA_964639965.1). GTDB lineage: Bacteria > Pseudomonadota > Alphaproteobacteria > Rhodospirillales > UBA2165 > TMED23. Next base: position 21,913 of record CAZXGI010000016.1, on the reverse strand, counting down.
CGTCACGCCGCCAATGAGAAGGATATAGTCTTTGTCATCACAGCGTATTAAAACAATTCTTCTTTTAGAATCAATTTGCATGCTTTCGATAATTGAAAGTCTATTGCCTTTGCCTCGGTGGATTGGTCCACGATTACCCATACCTAATTTCTTAGCTATTAGTGCAAACCCGCCGATCAATCCAATAACGAATAGAAGTGCGAAGAAAAATTTTAGGTAACTTACCGATTCAATTTCCATTATGAGATAACTTCTTGTTGATAATATTGGTTCTAAATAGGGTGGCCTAGCCTTGGTAGGCAGTTATCGCGGTCTCGGCAGATACTTTTGTTTCGACAATTAAACTACTGTGTTGCTTATCAATTTCTTCCGACAACTTATCAAGATCACTTAACAAAGTTTCGACTGATACAATTATTTTATTTTTCTCGGGTTTCAATAAATTCACACATTGAATATTAACTAGGTCAATCAGACAACTCACGCCTGTTTCTAATTCAGCAACATCGACAAAATGGCCATCGGCAATCACATTGCGCGATGTCGTAATGAAATCTTGAGACTTATCTATTTCCTGTTGAAGTTCTGTATAGGTCATTGTTTGTTTTCCTTTAGATAATCTATTGGTATTTCTCCGCTGTTTGCCCGGTATACATATGCCAGAATTTCGGCAACAGCAGCGAATGCTTCAATTGGAATTTCGCTGTCTATATCGATTGCTGAAAGTATTTCCACAAGATCTGCATCTTCGCGGACCTTAATGTTATTTGCCCATGCAATTTGGACAATTTGTTCGGCAAGCGTACCCTGACCGGAGGCGACGACGCGGGGCTTCGTGAGGTTTTGGCTTTTATCTTTAACTGCAACAGCCTTTTTCCTCATTTGAGAGTCTTCAATATTCTCAGACTGCTCTTTGGTCTCGACCCCATCGACAATATCGATATTTTCGCCGCGTTCATGTTTGTTAACGCCGGATTCTATGGGGCCATTTTTTGGCTTCACCACTTGATTTTTACCACCAGTAATAATTTTAATTTTGTTATGAGTAGTGTGGTTGAACAAGCTTAAAAAGCTATTAAGAAGATTGGTAAAAAACTTTAAATTTTGAGTTATTCCTTTATCTAGGGCTTTGACTGAAAAACTTTACTCAGTCATCAGTGAAAATTGCAAACGATTGTAAAAATATTAATTACTGTTTCTAGGAGGCTTATAGCTAAATCTGCTATAAGATGCACAGCACCATCTATGAATTGGATAATGAGGTTTTATTTCCACTGGTAACGGTCAAGGGGGAGGCATAATATCATATTAAATCGTTCTTAAAATCAGTTACTTAGGTGGCATTATCTTTGGCCTAAAAAATTTAATTTTGTAGCCTGTATACTTATTAACCCGTTTTTAACCTATCCACTGTTTACTGACAGCAATAAAAGGGTGAGATTTTTCAAAAAAATCCAACCGTTTCTGACTGAGTTATTCCCGGTTTTTTTATACACTGGTTGAATAGCTGCAAAGTCCGATAAGGCGTGAGCAATACTGAACTGTTTTTACTCAAATACTGGGTAATTAGGGGGGATGCGCTCGTGTTTAGGGAAATCAAAGTTGTAAAGTTATTTTTAAGTATATTTCTTGTTGGCATAACCTTAATGCCACTTAATACACAAGCTAAAAAACCGTCGCAGGAAGCCCTTGAAACAAAAGTGGCTGTTTGTCCAGAGTTGCCCAACGTCAGCTGGTGGAAGACAACTCGTATCAAAATTGTTAAATATGTAGATCTTAAATATCTAGGTAATTGGGTTCCATATATTAAAAAATGGGAAACTTATAAACAAAAGATGCAGAGTATACTTGCCAGTAATGGAACAGCTTGGGTTAAATCTCGTGACATTCGCTTGAGTGGAAAGAAATTAGCTTTTCACATACAAGAAATCGAGCGAAGACTTGAGGTGACTAAGTGTTTAAAGAGCATTTTTTCAGGGCAATTAGCAGATGTTAGCCAGTCTCAGTCTGTTTCTGCGGGTGTAATTTTGGATATTATAATCCCTGGTTTTGTCTTTTATTCACGGATGCAAATTTACGGTGGGTTTAACCTCGCGCAAATAGCCGGGGTGCGGGTCGGGTCAGGGGAAAACTATTGTATGTGCTCTGCAAATTATGCTGAAGAAACGTTATACGGAAGATTATTGTAAAAGGATTACCGCGAGCCTGGCAGGCCGCGCCCATCGGGTCTTATTGTGCAACAGTGAGACCTACCAGGGATCGAAGAGAGGCCCCACTATACTTTTTGGTGGGGCCTTTTTCTTAACGAGCCGTTATAGCCTGATCCAAGTTAGGTTGTTCAAATAATGACATGAAATGATTGAAATCTTCTTGGTTCCCGTCGATCAATACAGATCCATCAGAAATCCCATCCTGAAAACTAGTTTGCCCGAGAAAAACCCTTGTTAGAAAATTGCGCTCACAACTTATCCTAATATTCTCTGACTTAGGAACGTCCGGATGAAATTGACAGACGCCTCGACGTATCTGAAGAGCGCATATCTCAGCAGTGTCAGTTATGTTGAAGGTGGTGGTTATTTCAAGATTCTTACAATCTTCAGCTCGTAATCTTACGGTTAGCAAACGTATTAACGATTTACTGGGAAAATTGCGTATTGCATCAGGTCCGCCAAAGGGAAGGCCTTTTGGTTGCTTCAGTTTTCCCTCTAATTCAAGAGATGCAGTTAATGCCCAATTTCGCCAAGTGATATTTTTTTGGCCATAAGCCCAAAGGCGAAGCGCATCAGCCTTTAAATGTCGAGCTTCTGCATCTGCTACATTTGATTTTATAATCCAGGTCACAATTTCTGCTGCCCATTGATAATCTTCATTTTCAAATGCCGTTCTAGCTTTAGATAACAATTGGTCTCTACCACCCATTAATTCAACATAACTTGCAGCTCGTTCTGACCTTGGTTTGGGGTCTAGATGGACTGGGTCTCCATCAAACCAGCCTATATATCCATCGTAGATGGCCGGCGCGGAATGTTTGTAGCTACCGTAAAACTCGCCCAACCACTCATGTTTGGCGAGATGGTCAGGCATAACAATTTCATCCTTTATTTCTTCAGAGGTATAACCTTGGTTCATACGTCGCACAGTTTGGTCATGAAGATATTGGATGGAGTCGCGATATGCGGAAAGTACGTCTTCGACTTCATCTACTCCGGATACCGGAATACCATGATGAGGGATAAGAGTTTCAGGTTCCATGAGTCGAATGTAGTCGATGCCATCAACCCAAATCATCGGATCTCGAAAAGAGGTGCCCCTTAATGCATACAAATTTGGGAACGTTTGTCCTTGAATTACGTCTGCTGAAATTAATACTTTGTCTTTGGGGAGCCAAACTATAACCTGATCTTCAGTTTCACTTGGCACATGATGAAGTTCAAGGTCAATTCCACAAATTCTAGATTTCATTACTCCTTTAAAGGTTTTTGTCGGAGCTATGAAACTTCGTTGCCCTGGAGTATTTGGAGGTCCCAGGCCAGCACCAACATTACCTTCTTCATTTAACGGTAATTGAAATCCAAAAGCAAACATAGCACGGCGTGCTAGTACAGGCGCTAAAACCCCACTATCACGAACTAAGGAAGGGATTAAATCTTCTAAAGCGAAAATTTCTATATTCCCAGCATCAACATCTTCTTCGCTGATAAACGCACGAACCCCGCTAATATGGTCGGGGTGCACGTGGGTATAAATTACCGCCTTTATTGGTTTGTCACTGATTTTTTTTATTTCTTCAGCCACTGGATTAGCGAATTCAAGCGTTGGCAATGTATCGACCAAGATCAACCCATCGTCGCCCTCAATTATTGTCATGTTTGATGGGGCATATGCATAAGCGGTATGAATATAGCCGTTTGTGCAAATAATTTTTTTTTGCATTTTTTTATTATGATTGTTTAATTCAGGATGAATTGTGAGTGGCTTACTCATGACTATTTATTCCTTTAACTGTCTAATATTTTTATTACCTCTTTCTCAAATTCATCAACATCAAAGTAAAGAGGGCCTAAACCTCCTTGATATTCTATTTTTGCCTCGGAATTAATTAAGTAGAGCCTGTCAGGCCACCCCTGATATGCTTCTTCAGCGGCATTATCCATTTTGTCCATTAACATGGGAAATGAAAAGTTATAGTGCAGCATACAAGCTGATGCTATTTCTTCGCGTTCGTCCATAGATTTAGGATCATCAAAAACAACTTCTTCATCTATATTGCGGAGAACTTGGTCTCCGTCATCTGGGTGAGCCTCGCGAATGTAAATGCAAAGCAAATGTATTTTGTCGCCAAACTTTTTTGCAAGTTCGTCAAGGCGCACGGCCCCGTCTCTGAAAGGTGGTCACGTATAGGACCCAAAAACCAGACCAACTGGTTTACCAAAGTAATTTGACAATCGAACGATCTCGCCGGTGCGTTTTCCATTGTTATCGAGCTTCTCAGCTTCAAAGTCGGGGGCACTTTGTCCGACTTTTGGCGAAAGATTGTGATCTTGTATGATGCGATTTTCGATAAAAGATCGCAATTGATCACGGGTTTTCCCGCGTTTTTTAAACCACTCATCAGTCTGATTATTGATAATATCTTCGAATTTCTGTGGTAATTCAATTGACACTATAATTGCTCCTACTTGTTATTCATGAATAGCCGCTTTAATTGTTCTAGAAGATTTCTAATTAACTGGCTTAATAAATATTTTGAAAAAAATAATATACTTGCATATTTAATAATTAAATCAACTCATGTATAATAATAATACATATGAAAAAAATTAATTATTTAGAAATTGATGGTCGGCTTCTTCAGTTGTTTCTAATTGTATTTGAGGAGCAATCAGTTACCAGGGCATCCGAGCGTCTGAACTTAACGCAATCCGCAGTTAGTCATGGGCTTGAAAAATTACGAAAAATAATTGAAGACCCGTTATTTGTTCGTTCTGGGCGCGGGATAACCGCAACGTACGTTGCGGAACAAATGGTGGAGGATGTTCGCGGCCTTTTACGAGATATGCGGTCACTCTCTGAGCCTCGTGGGTTTAATCTTGAAGCAGTTGTCGGGGAATTTGTAATTGCAGCTAATGATATGCTATGGCCTTTATTACTTTCTGACCTTTTCACTGCGATTACTGCAAAAGCCCCTAACTTGGATTTACGCATTGTAAATGCTGGCCCTGATGTAACAAAATCATTAAGGGAAGGGCGTGTTGATTTAGTTTTGACCCCAATAATTCCAGAGGGTGGTGAGTTTAAACAGCAAAAATTGTTTAAAGATGAATTCGTTTGTTTTTTTGATCCAGAAATTACAAATTCACCAAAAACTTTGGAAGACTATCTCTCGCGCCAACATGCTCGTATTGTGTTTTCATCTATTGAAACTAACCCGATCGATCAACTTTTATCATCTATGGGGAAAAACCGGAGAGTTTCTTTGCAAGTCCCAAGTTTTGCTGGATTGCCGGAATTAATGAAAGGCACGGAACTGTTGGCTATTTTGCCTTCGTCAATCAAAAATTCGATAATGTCAGATTTTGATATAGGACCGTCACCAATAAAGGTTGACGATCTAGAGGTATACCAAATTTGGCATAGCAGGGATGACGATAGCCCTTTGCATGAGTGGGCAAGGAGTTTTATAAAAAAAATAGCCTCTACAATATAGCTATCAACAAAAATTTGGTACTTTTTAGGTCAGATAGTTGATTCAGGTAATAAACTTTTAACTATAAAGTAATCCCTTTACCTTTTCTTAAAGTCCGTCACGCATACTCGCTTTAATTACTAATATAAAAAATTTAGTTTGAAAACTCGCTAAAATAGCGAAAATTTGTGGGTGTAGAATGGATATAACAAACCTCCCAATGTTTGGGTTGATCAAAGAGCGCATGAATTGGGTCGGTCAGCGTCAGCAGGTAATAGCTCAAAATATTGCAAACGCCGATACACCTGAGTATCGGGCCCGTGACATAAAAAAATTTGATTTTCAAAAAACACTGAGGGAGCATACCCCAAATAGCAGAGTTGGAAAGGGTGCTTCTATGCGTGCAACCCATCCGATGCATTTAACTGGACGGGTTGAGTCCATTGCGGGTGCTTTATCTAAGGCTGATAGAAAGCCTTATGAAACGGCACCTGATGGCAATTCGGTTGTTCTTGAAGAGCAAATGGTAAAGATGAACGAAGCCGTTGTTCAGCATTCGGCCATGGTCGGACTATACCGTAAACATCTCAGAATGATTAAATTAGTGATGCGCGGAAAATGATTATGGAAAGAGATACGACAATTGAGGGTTCTAATGGCTGACGATTTGATTTCGACTTTCCGTATTTCTGCTGCGGGTATGAAAGTTCAAGGGTCCAGATTACGAGTGATATCGCAAAATATTGCAAATGCTGATTCGTTGCCAACGCAGCCTGGTGAGAAGCCTTATCAGAGAAAGTTGATCACCTTCAAAAATGAGATGAATCGTGAATTAGGTGTAAACCTGGTTGAGGTGAACAGGGTTAGCAGGGATCGTAGTGATTTTGTAAAGCGTCTCGACCCCAGTCATCCTGCTGCTGATAAGGATGGTTATGTCCTGGGGCCGAATGTAAATAAATTAGTTGAAATGATGGATATGCGTGAGGCCCAACGTTCTTATGAAGCTAATTTGAGTGCTATTAGGGCGAGTAGGGGTATGCTGAATAAAACACTTGAACTCTTGCGCTAACAACTAAGTTGTCTCCATAAAATTAATGGGGTGAAATTGAAATAATAAGGAGAGTAAATTGGCAATTGAACTAGAAAATGCGATAAGTGCATATAAGTCAGCTGTTGGTCGTGCCGCACAAGGTGAACCGCAAGGGATTGGTGCGACTGGTGGTTCCGGGAATGATTTTTCGACGATGGTTAAGAGCTTTGCACAAGATGCTATCGATAAAAGTGTTGCAAGTGAGCAACTTTCCGCCGCGGCAGCAGCTGGTAAAGCGAATATTGATCAAGTTGTCATTGCTGTCGCTGAAGCAGAAACGACGCTGAACACGGTTGTCGCTGTTCGTGATAAAGTGCTCGAGGCTTATCGCGAAATTCTGCGAATGCCGATTTAAAGGTTTTAATAATTAATGGACCAAGTAGCTGTTTTGGAAATTTCTAGGCAGGTTTTCTTTGTCATATTAAAAACGGGCGGGCCGATAATGGCTGCAGGATTAATTATTGGGTTGTTAATTGCTGTTTTTCAGACGCTCACATCTATTCAAGAAATGACGCTCACCTTTGTGCCAAAAATTATCATTATTTTTGGCGCTGTAATTGTATTTATGCCCTTTATGATGACTTCAATCATTGAATTTACTCGATCGCTTTATGACCGTATTGCCGCGCTGAGTTAGCTCCATGTTAGAAGAGTTTCTTAAACTCAATATTTATGTTTTCATCGTCATATTCTCGAGGATAGGCACGGTCATGATTTTTATACCGGCGCTTGGGGGTAACCGTATTATTGCTAGGGGGCGACTTTTTTTTGCTTTGGCGATTTCCTTTATATTGACACCAATTGTCGCCGATATTCTACCGGTAATGCCAGAGAGGCCACTTGAACTCGCTGTTATCATCATAGGAGAAATATTAGCAGGTGCATTTTTGGGGCTTGTTGTTAGAGCTATGTATTATGCAACACAAACAGCAGGAACTGTGATTTCTTTCGTTTCAGGGATGGCTAACACAATGGTTTATGATCCAGTTGTTGAACAGCAGAGCGCAATAGTGGCTGGTTTTATGGGTACAATCGCGACATTACTCTTATTTGTCACCAATATGCATCATTTGTTAATTGAAGCAATGGTAGAGAGTTACATGCTATTCAAACCAGGATTAACTCCAAATCTTGGTGATATGGCTCAAATGCTGGCACGTCAGGTTTCAGATACATTTATCCTTGGGGTGCAGCTTTCAATTCCATTCATTGTTGTATCACTTGCTTATTATATGGGTTTGGGTGTGTTAACGCGTTTATCTCCTCAAATACCGGTTTTTTTTGTGGCTATGCCGCTGCAAATCATTATTTCGACCGTCATTATGTCGCTCGCCATTGGGGGAATGATGACAGTATACTTGAAACATTTCCGCGATAATATTCAACCGCTGGTCGGGTCTTAATAATAGGAGAAAAATTTGGCAGATAGTGATAGCGGTGAAAAAACCGAAGACCCAACTGGAAAACGACTTTCCGATGCAAGTAATAAAGGACAGGTTGCGCAATCTCAGGAAATTCAAAGTTGGGCAATTTTACTGACCATCACATTGATTATTGCTGCTGCATTGCCTTCCATAATGGGTTATGTCACAAAAATTAATCGGCGTTTTATAGAGAAGGCCCACGCATATACCTTATCACAAGAAGATTTTCAGCATATTTTTAAAGAAGTTATATTTGAGATTGGGAGCGTAGTTTTACCTTTGATGTTGGTATTTCTTATTATCGGCGTCTTTGTTCAAATTATACAAGTAGGATGGAATGTTTCTGTTGAAAAATTCCAAATTAAAATTGATAAATTTTCTCCAGCTAGAGGTGCTAAAAAATTTTTTGGAGTTCGTCCTTTAGTTGAGGCTTTAAAAGGTATGGTTAAATTAGGGTTGGTTGGTAGTGCAGCATTGATTTCTGTTGTTCCAATGTTGGATAATGTAGAATTATTACCCGCGTTTGAATTGTTGCATGCACTTAACCAAATTCAGGAAATTGCAATTGTTATACTCGTTGTTGCAGTGATGATTATGACCGTGATTGCAGCACTCGATTACGCTTATCAGAAGTGGGATCATAAAGAGAAGCTAAAAATGACTAAACAGGAGGTTAAGGACGAACGTAAACAACAAGATGGTGACCCCAAAATAAAACAACGGATAGCATCTTTGCGGATGGAAAGGGCGAGAGAGCGTATGATGCAGGCAGTGGAAAAAGCTGATGTGGTAATTACCAACCCGACACATTATGCAATAGCATTAAAATACGATATGGATACGATGCCGGCGCCAGTCCTAGTCGGCAAAGGCATAGATTCTCTGGCTTTGCGTATCCGCGAAATTGCCGAAGAAAATGATATTCCGATAGTTGAGAACCCGCCCCTAGCTCGAGCACTTTATTCTGGCGTTGAACTCGATGAAGAAATTCCTACTGAACATTATCATGCTGTTGCCGAAGTTATCGGATATGTCTTCCGTCTTAAAGGAAGAATGGCTAATGTTAACCAAACGACGACAGATCAACTAACATCAGAGGATCAGGAAGCTAACGATCCAGGAGGTAAAAATAATACAAGTCCCAACCTCAATTAATTGGAGTATAAGGTTGATGATGGGGGTCGAATCGAGCAATGAATGATCTTAATATTTTTTTTAAGTAAAATCGACGTTAAGAGGTAATTTTGAACTTAAGCAATAACAAGTCTACGAAGTTCACTTTAAGTTTGAGCATGCTAATAATGAAGCTTTTACAATCTTCTTTTCTATACATTTCTTTGTCGGTGCTATTTGGTCTTATAACCTTCGTCTTATATCTTCCCGATTCAATTTTTTCTTCTTACCGAACCTTGGGTTTTGGTAAAGTTACGGATTCTATTGAAAATATTTTTGTAATTCTAACTATTTTATTTTCTATAGTTTCAGCGTGGAAAGTAGGTCGTATAGCTAAGCAACGTGAAATCAGAAGATACTACCTTGATATTGTGTCAGGCTCAGAGAAACCTCTGTTTATAACTGATTTTTCTCAAAATATAATTATTGAAAATGAAGCTTCTCGTTTGTGTTTTGAAGCACTTGAACCTGAACAAGAATTAAAATCACTGAATATTGGAATGTTCGAAAGGTTAATAGATGAGGATTCTAAGGTTATATTTGACCGGATTTGTGAAAATTGCCTTTCCTCTCTGAGCGACTGTGGGGAATTATTGTTAAAACCGACCAGCACTGTTGATCGCTATTGGAAAGTTTCAACAAAGCCGATTGGGGTGCCGAATGAGTATATGCTTTGGCAGATTGAAGACATAACGGGTCTGAGGGATAAAGAGGCTAAGCATTTACTTGAGGAGAAGTATATAGGAGATCTATTAGATCAACTTCCGGTTGGGTTCTTTTCAGCTGATAGCGACGGGAGTTTAAGGTACCTAAATTCAATTTTACGCGATTGGTTAGGCCTAGACAAAGAAACCAATGTTGCTGATTTGCCCGGTTTTATGGATTTTGTTTCGCCAGATGTTGCCGATAATGGAGGTGAATCGATCGACGCTAGTGGTATGCATGGTGGACTAGTGCTGCGGAATGCTCATGGAGAAGATTTTTCTGTTTATCTAATTCAATCGCAGAAGGAGTCTTCTTCTGGCGATTTTGAATATAGCCGGTCAATTGTTTTGCGAGAGCCATTTACACCGCTTGTTGATGATGGGATGGGAGGGGCCTTATTAAGGCGTTTACCGTGGCTGTTTTCCGATGCACCTGTTGGTATTGTGATACTTGATATTAAGGGCGAGGTTACGGAATGTAATCGCGCGTTTCTCAAGCTGCTGGGGCTACACCGTGACGGTGTGATTGGAAGGCCGCTATCCGAACGTATCAGTAAAGAAGATGCGAATGATGCCGATGCACAACTTTCAAAGGTTGTAATGGGTATAATGCCTGCAACTTTATTGGATGTGAGAATGCCAGCTGGAGGTGAACGCGAATTGACCGCTTCACTTTATGTAAGCCGGATAATTGATAAGGATGATGACGTTGTTGGCCTTGTCATGCATGTAATTGATACAACAGAGCAGAAAAACCTTGAAGTGCAATTTAATCAAGCTCAAAAAATGCAAGCTGTTGGACAGTTAGCGGGTGGTGTGGCCCATGATTTTAACAATTTACTGACTGCGATGGGTGGATTTTGCGATCTTTTATTGGATCGTCATGGTCCAGATGATCCTTCGTTCTCTGATATTATGCAGATAAAACAGAATACTAATCGTGCTGGAAATTTAGTCCGCCAGCTTTTGGCATTTTCTCGGCGTCAAACTTTACAACCAAAGGTTTTTGCGATTACAGATGCTCTAAATGATCTTTCAAGTCTTCTTCGTCGTTTGTTAGGTGAAAATATAAATCTTGAGATCAATCATGGTGAAGATATAGATCTTATACGAACCGACCCGGGGCAATTTGATCAGGTAGTGATTAACCTTGCGGTTAATGCACGTGATGCTATGCCTGGCGGAGGTGTAATTGAAATTTCTACAGAGCGGGTTGCGGTTGAGACGTCCATTCAACGTGGACATGAAGTCATGCCTGCAGGAGAATATATTCTGGTTAAAGTGGCTGATACAGGTTCGGGGATTGCTAAAGAAGATATAGGTCGTATCTTTGAGCCTTTCTTTTCAACAAAGGTTGTTGGAGAGGGAACAGGACTTGGTCTTTCGACTGTATATGGAATTATAAGACAGTCCGACGGGTTTATTTTTGTTGATTCGGCTCCAGGAGATGGCAGTACTTTTTCTTTATACCTTCCGGCTTTTAGCGCAGCTGAAGTAGATTACGTTGGTGTTGGGACTAACAATGAATCGGCCGATGATGTCGACCTTACAGGTGGGGGCACCATACTTTTAGTTGAAGATGAAGATGCCGTTCGTTTATTCGGGGCGAGGGCGCTTAGAAATAAAGGTTATCGCGTTTTAGAGGCAAATGACGGTGAACACGCACTTGATGTTATTAACGAATTTGGTGATCCAATTGATTTAATTCTCACTGATGTAATGATGCCCGGAATGGATGGCCACACTTTAGTGCGTTTGATCTTGGAGGAGCTTCCAAGTGTTAAGGTAATTTTGATGTCAGGTTATACGGAAGATGCCATTCCTGGCGAGATTACTGAAGATGCAACTATAAATTTTTTACCCAAGCCATTTAGTCTGCAGGAACTTGCGGGTAAGGTTAAAGAAGTTCTGACAAATTAGCTAAAAGTAGGCATTATAGCCAACTGTAAAAAGAGCCCGCTATATACCCGAAAGCGGACATCAATCACGTGGCTCTTTCGGTTGGACAACATCTAATCTGTTCTCTTTAAAAGAGCAATTAGGGTAGATAGTCTTCCAAATTTACATTTTTAAAGTTTTGCGGCAAAGCGGGTTCAAAGGCTCTACGTTCAATATCTGATAAATGTGCTGGAACAGTTGCATCAATCATCCATTTTGTGCCGATACGGGCAAAATTTCCCATACCTGGTGCGGTTGGCGAGATGTTATCGAGTGAGAACACACGGGCGTCTGGTATCATGGTTACGTCGCGTTCAGCATGAACTCGCGTTGTCATTGACCAAGCAATCTGGCGCAGATCATTAGCATCAATATCTTCGTCAACTGCTATGGCAAGCTTAGGGTGAAGATACGGCCCTGATAGGGCGGCCATCAAAGCAGTTTTAGCCTGTCCGGGGTGGCGAGGCCGGATTTTTAAAATTAGCATCATTACACCGGCCTCAGAGACTGCTCGGACGTCTATTAGATTTAAGCCACCCTCCACATCTCTTAAATGTTTTTTTGTAGCCACCTCAACACCTAGACCCATGGTAGACTGTGCATCTGTTATTGGGAAGCCACAATGCAAGGCAAAGAAAATTGGGTCTTTACGCTGAGTTATAGCTTTAACTTGGAATACTTCAGACTTTCCGCCTCCAGCATAAGTTCCAGTCACTTCTCCGAATGGACCTTCTGGTTCACTTAAATTTGGCAGAATTTCCCCTTCAATAACAATTTCAGCATCTGCTGGAATTTCTAAGTCACTTGTTTCGGTCTTTATTAGACGGATAGGCTCGCCCATTAAAGCCCCTGCTATTTCCAATTCGTCCTTTCCAAATGCTGTTGTATAACTTGATGCAAAAAAGATAGCCGGGTGAGTGCCATAAACCATGGCGACCGGCATGGGTTCACCAAGGGAACAATATTTTTCATAGATCTGGCGGGCTTGTCGCGGGATCATGACAAATCCAGTTTTATCTTTGCCTGTTATCATTTGTCGGTGAATAGAAAGATTGCGGATGCCTGTATCAGGATCCTTAATTATGGCAATGCCAGAAGAAAAGTAACGCCCGCCATCTTTTTCAGATGTAAGCATTGTTGGAAAATCATATAGATTTATATTTTCCCCAGTTTTAATAATTTCTTTTGTTGGGCTTTTGTAGGAAATGATTTCGGGGGCGATAGGCGTTTTCATTCGTTCTAACATTTGATTTAGAATATCACTTTCATCCAAATTGAGGCCTATTGCCCATTTTTTTCGGTCAGCTATTATCTGGCTGCAGGCGTGCCAATTCTTATAGCCTTTGATATTTGTAAATAAGCTAGCCTTGCCCATTTCATTGAATGCCTTCCATTCCACTGCCGACATGTCAGTTAATGGATCCACTTCTTTTTTAAATCGGATAAGTTCACCCTGTTGCTCTAAATTTGATAGCATTGTGCGAAAAGATTGATCTTGCATTTTGTATATTCCTTAGCGCTGAGGATGGTAAGAGTATAAGAGTGTAGCATAGTAATAATAAGTATCTGGAAAAGAAATTTATATTGATTATTTTTTTATACTTTATCCTTATCAGTAGGATAACTTTAACTATAAAAAATGTTATATACTTGATAAGTCCTGTAAAAAGTGAGAACGTAATTTTAAAGTATTTATTTTCTAGATAAATTTGCAGGGAGTGTAACATGATTAGAAAAATTGCCGGAGTTTTTGGGGCGACAGCCTTGCTGTTATCCGTTTCTCCTGTTTTAGCTAAAGATATTAAAATTGGGTTTATTTCTACTCTCACAACGCCGGCTGCTTTGATTGGTAAACAGCTTAAAGCCGGCGCCGAGTTGGCAATGGATCATATTGGAAGTAAAATGGGTGGGCGAAATGTCAAAATTCTTTTTGAAGATGATGGCTTTAGTCCAAAGGTGGGTAAGCAAAAAACCGAAAAACTTGTCAAAAAAGATAAAGTAGACATAGTCGCAGGTTACATTTGGTCGCATGTTTTAGGTGCATCTGCTCCTGTGGTCTTAAAGGCCAACAAATTTATCTTTTCATCAAACGCTGGCCATTCAATATTTGCCGGAAAGAAATGCCACAAAAATTTCTTTAATGTGTCATGGGAAAATAGCCAGAATGCGGCAGCGACGGGGGCATTGTTAAATAAAAAAGGGGTAAAGAGGTTATATATTTTATCACTTAACTATGCAGCCGGGAAACAGGTCGTTGGTGGCATAGAAAGGGGTTATAAAGGCAAGGTTGTTGGTAAGGATTTTGTGCCAATGAGCCACAAGGACTGGTCCGCCGAATTAACAAAAATTAGATCTGTAAATCCTGATGCGGTAGTCGTATTTTATCCAGGAGCTTGGGGCCCTAAATTTTTTGGCCAATATGCTCAAGCCGGTTTAAAAGGAAAAATTCCGTTATATCATGTATTTTCAATAGATATGGGTAATTTGCCTATCTTCCAGAAAGTCGGATTAAAAGTACTTAATACGATGCAAACTGCCCAATGGTCACCAGATCTTAAAAATCCGCAGAACGAGAAATTTGTGGCTGGTTTTAAGAAGAAATATGGCATGATGCCAAATCATTTTGCTGCACAAGCCTATGAAACCATCATGTTAATAAAATCTGGTGTGGATGCAGTTAAGGGCGATGTCTCAAAAATGGACGAAATGCGAGCAGCATTTGAAAAGGCAAATTTCAAAGCATTACGCGGAACATTTCGTTATGAAAAGGAGCATTACCCTATTCAAGATTTTTATGCGCGAGAAGTGGTAGAGGGATCTGATGGGAAATGGACCATTGTGCAGCGTGGAAAGGTAGTAAGTAACTCTCGAGCGCCTAATCATGGTGAGTGTAAACGCTAAAATAATCAGAAGTTAATGTAAGTGGGGCTAGCTGTATTGGCTTGCCCCATTTTTTTTAGAGAAATATTAGAGTTAGCAAGAATCATAGTCATCTAATTGCCAACTTATTCAACTTCTAGATTTGCTAAGTTTTCCCAGAAATTATCAGAACATAATTAGAACATTATAGTTTTTACTTCATATTTTCAATAACTTATAAAAATTAGTTGCAATTTAGAACAAAAAGAGTACAAACGTACTTAGTTGCGCGAATCATTTGTCTATGAAATAAGGATTGAAACAATGTCAGAACCAGCATTACGTCTTGTGGAGAAAAAAGATATCGATAAAGAAAAAGCTTTAGATGCGGCTTTAAGCCAGATTGAACGTAACTTTGGTAAGGGTTCAATAATGAAGCTCGGCCAGGCGGATAAAGCTCTGGATGTTGAAGCCGTTTCGACCGGATCCCTAGGACTTGATATTGCTCTTGGGATTGGAGGCTTACCAGAGGGCCGGATCATTGAAATTTATGGGCCGGAAAGCTCTGGTAAAACAACACTTTCTTTGCATGTAGTTGCTGAAGCTCAAAAAAACGGTGGTACATGCGCCTTTGTTGACGCAGAACATGCGCTTGATCCCACCTATGCTAAAAAGCTTGGCGTAAATGTTGAAGATCTTTTGATTTCTCAGCCTGATGCTGGAGAGCAAGCTTTGGAAATAGCGGATACTCTAGTGCGCTCAGGAGCCATCAATGTCCTTGTCATTGATAGTGTTGCTGCGCTTGTACCAAAGGCAGAGCTAGAAGGAGAGATGGGGGATCATCATGTCGGATTGCAGGCGCGATTAATGAGCCAAGCGTTGCGTAAACTGACATCTTCGGTAGCTAAATCAAATACTATGATTATTTTTATTAATCAAATTCGAATGAAGATAGGGGTTATGTTTGGTAGTCCTGAGACAACGACCGGTGGTAATGCACTTAAGTTTTATTCTTCGGTCCGTTTGGATATTCGTCGAATAGGAGCAATCAAAGACAAAGAAGAGGTTGTAGGTAATCATACGCGGGTGAAAGTTGTCAAAAACAAGGTAGCGCCGCCCTTTAAGACTGTAGAATTTGATATTATGTATGGTGAGGGCATTTCCAAGATGGGAGAGCTAATAGATTTAGGAGTTACAGCAGGAATAGTTGAAAAATCGGGTTCTTGGTTTTCCTATGATAGTCAACGAATAGGACAAGGAAGGGAAAATGTTAAGAATTTTCTTAAAGAGAATCCGGAAATGGCACAGGAGATTGAAGGTAAGATCAGAGAGAATGCGGGTTTATTGGCCGGCGAAATGATTACGCCGCCAAGTGAAGATAAAATGGAAGACGGTGCCAAGGAATCTACAGAAGATTTCGAGTTACAAACCAACGATTAGGTGATGGCCTCTAGGCATTTTTTTTAATACAGGTGAAGACCCTTGTGAAAACCAAGGGTCTTTGCGTTTTTAGGTAGTTTCTTTTGCTGATATGCTGCGATTTCTGGACATGCCCTAAATACCAAGTTAAAACCGTTGGTCTTTAGTTTTATATAATGGTAGTTCGCATGCAATCTACAAATGATATTCGCACGTTATTTCTTGATTATTTTGCCCAAGAAGGACATGAAGTTGTTTCTTCTTCATCGCTGGTGCCTCAAAATGATCCAACTCTCATGTTCACCAATGCAGGTATGGTCCAGTTCAAGAATATATTTGTTGGTCAGGAAACTCGTGATTATATTCGTGCAGTGACCTCACAGAAGTGTGTCAGAGCCGGTGGTAAGCATAATGATTTGGAAAACGTAGGTCATACAGCTCGCCATCACACTTTTTTTGAAATGCTTGGAAATTTTTCTTTTGGTGACTATTTTAAAGAAGAGGCAATAGCACTTTCCTGGAACTTGATCACTAAAGAATATGAATTGCCTGTAGAGAAATTGTTAGTCACAGTATTTTCCGAAGATGACCAAGCATTTAATCTTTGGAAGAAAATTAGTGGGCTACCCGAGCGAAAAATTATTCGTATTCCAACAAGCGATAATTTTTGGTCAATGGGAGATACGGGGCCATGTGGTCCATGTTCTGAAATTTTCTTCGATCACGGCGATCATATCCCTGGAGGTCCTCCAGGATCGGCTGATGAAGATGGTGATAGATTTATCGAGATCTGGAATCTGGTTTTTATGCAATATGAGCAATTAAATGCTGATGATAGAATAGATTTGCCAAAGCCAAGTATTGATACCGGCATGGGTCTAGAGCGTATTTCAGCTGTTTTACAGGGCACTCACGACAATTATGAGATAGATTTATTCCAATCGTTAATTAACGCTTCAGCTGAAATATCTGATACCTCTCCAGAAGGCGAACATAATGTATCTCATCGGGTAATAGCTGATCATTTGCGAGCAATTAGCTTTTTGATTACAGATGGGGTGCTTCCATCAAATGAAGGAAGAGGATATGTTCTTCGGCGGATTATGCGTAGGGCTATGCGACATGCCCATTTAATGGGGTGTGAGGACCCTCTATTATTTAAACTTGTTCCTGCCCTAACTCAACAGATGGGGCAGGCTTTTCCGGAATTACTTCGTGCCCAACATTTGATTACAGAAACATTGGAACTCGAAGAGAATCGTTTTAAACGCACCTTGGATAGAGGTCTAGGATTGCTTGAAGAGGAAATTGGCAGGTTATCAGATGGCGGAGTTCTGGCTGGTGAGATTGCGTTCAAACTTTATGACACTTATGGTTTTCCGCTTGATCTAACTCAAGATGCTCTGCGCGGCCAAGGTTATAGCGTTGATACAGTTGGCTTTAATACCGCAATGGAAAAACAACGCTCGGACGCTCGTTCAGCTTGGTCTGGGTCGGGCGACGCAACTACTGAGCAAATTTGGTTCGACATACGTGAAAGAACCGGGATTACAGAATTTTTAGGGTATGAGGTGGAGAGTGCGGAAGCTCAAATAGTAGGGCTTGTTGTTGAAGGCATCGAAGTTAAGGAAGCGAACTCTGGCTCCGATGTAGCAATAATTTTGAACCAAACCCCATTCTACGGTGAGTCTGGTGGTCAGGAAGGGGATCAAGGTTCAATTTTGGTCGAAAGTGGCGCCCGAGTTAATATTAATGAAACACAAAAGAAGCTTGGGGACCTTCATGTTCATTTTGGCATGGTTTCGAACGGCAAAATTAGCGTTGGTGACAATGTGAATTTAAAAGTTGAGCATGAACGTCGGTCAGCTCTACGGGCACATCATTCTGCAACTCATCTTTTACATTCAGCACTTCGAAATCAGTTGGGAGATCATGTTGCGCAAAAAGGGTCACTGGTGGCAAGTGATAGGCTGCGGTTTGATATATCTCATCCAAAGGCTATGTCTGAAGAAGAACTGTCAATTATTGAAGATCAGGTAAACATTCAGATTCGCGGAAATAGCGAAGTAATCACTCGTTCCATGACTCCAGATGAAGCTATTGAGGCAGGTGCCATGGCTTTATTTGGTGAGAAATACGGTGATGAGGTTAGGGTGGTTGCTATGGGTAGCCAGAATTCAAATGAAGCCTATTCCACTGAGTTGTGCGGTGGAACTCATGTGGAACGAACAGGTGATATTGGTATTTTTAAGGTTCTTTCTGAAAGCGCAGTGGCCGCTGGTATCCGAAGAATTGAGGCTGTCGCCGGTGTTACTGCGCAGTCTTATATCGCGAATGAATCTAAAATACTTAATGAATTGGCGGTGGTGTTAAAAGTTCCGGTTCCGGAAATCCCCGATCGTATAACTAGCCTAATTGATGAACGACATAAACTTGAAAAAGAAGTTACTCAACTCAGAAAGCGTATAGTCGTTGGTGGTGAAAATATCGGAGTATCAATGAATTTTGTCGAGATTTCCGGTATAAAATTTTTGGGCAAGATTTTAAATGACGTACCGGCTAAGGATCTTAAAAGCTTAACTGATGATTTTAAAGAACAAATTGGTTCTGGCGTAGTAACTTTGGTTAGCTCTAATGAGGGAAAGGTCTCCATAGTTGTGGGGATCACAGAGGATCTGACAGAAAATTTAAATGCTGTTGATTTAGTGCGCGTAGGCTCTGAAATTTTAGGAGGAAAAGGTGGTGGAGGGCGTCCTGATATGGCACAAGCTGGAGGATCAGACGAAAGTAAGGTCGCTGAAGCTATTTGTGCAATTGAAACCGCTATCGCAGAATCTAATTAGGTAAGAAAAGGAAGTGTACTAATGAAGTTCTCGGGAACTGAAAAATATGTCGCTACAGAGGATTTAATGGTTGCGGTTAACGGCGCCATTGAGCTTGAAAGGCCGCTTTTGGTTAAAGGTGAGCCGGGTACAGGAAAAACTGTCTTAGCCCACGAGATTGCAAAAGCTCTCGATCGACCCCTCATTGAGTGGCACGTCAAATCAACGACAAAAGCTCAGCAAGGTTTGTACGAATATGATGCCGTCTCTCGCTTGCGAGATTCCCAACTCGGAGAAGAAAAGGTCCATGATATTTCTAATTACATCAAGAAAGGGAAATTATGGGAAGCCTTTAGTTCTGAAAATCTTCCAATATTACTAATAGATGAAATCGATAAAGCTGACATTGAATTTCCAAATGATCTATTGTTGGAACTAGATCGAATGGAATTTCATGTCTACGAGACTAATCAGACAATTAAAGCGGTTCAGCGACCAATTGTGATAATTACATCAAATAATGAAAAAGAGCTGCCGGATGCTTTTCTTCGCCGTTGTTTTTTTCATTATATTTCTTTCCCTAATAGCGAGATAATGAAAGATATCGTTGATGTTCATTATCCAAATATTCAGCAAAATTTAGTGCGTGAGGCACTGAAAGCATTTTACGATATTCGCGATGTTCCGGGGTTGAAGAAGAAACCTACGACGTCTGAATTATTGGACTGGATTAAATTGTTGATGGCTGAAGACATTCCCCCGGAGGTGCTTCGTATGAAAGATTCAAAAAATATTATTCCACCTCTATATGGTGCGCTTCTGAAAAATGAACAAGATGTTCATCTATTTGAGAAACTAGCGTTTCTAAATCGCCAAGAAGAGCGATAATTCTGTTTAGGCTATGTGATGTTTGCCGAATTTTTTCTCACATTACGGGAATCGAAAATACCAGTTTCACTCAGAGAGTATTTAACGCTTCTAGAAGCCATGGAAAAAGGAATTGCTTCATTTAAGGTTGATCAATTTTATTATTTAGCTCGTTCATGTTTAGTAAAGGATGAGCGTAATCTGGATAAATTTGACAAGGTTTTTGGTAGTTTCTTTAAGGGCCTTGAGTTTGATACAAGCGAAGACGAGTTGGTCGCAGAAATCCCTGAAGAATGGCTTAAATCATTAGCTGAGCGCGTAATGACTCCTGAGGAGATGGCTAAGATAAAGGCAATGGGAGGGTTTGAAAAGCTTATGGAAGAGTTGAAAAAACGACTTGAAGAGCAAGATAAGCGGCACGAAGGAGGTGGTAAATGGATAGGGACAGGAGGAACTTCTCCATATGGGGCCAATGGATTTAATCCAGAAGGTGTTAGAATTGGTCAAGAACAGGGACGGCATGGGCGTGCGGTCAAAGTATGGGATAAGCGTCAATTCAAAAATCTAGACGATCAGGTTGAAATAGGAACTCGCAATATAAAAATGGCTTTACGTCGTCTTCGTAGCTTTGCGCGTGATGGTGCAGCTACCGAATTGGACCTTTCGGATACAATAAGTTCGACGGCCCGTAATGCTGGGCTACTCGATATAAAAATGGTGCCTGAACGTCATAATACGGTAAAGGTTTTGATCCTTTTTGATATAGGTGGTTCGATGGATTATCACATTGAGACATGTGAACAATTATTTTCAGCTGTGCGGAGTGAATTTAAACATCTCGAATTTTATTATTTTCATAACTGTGTTTATGAGCGTCTTTGGAGAAATAATATAAGACGCAATGTGGATACAGTTATGACCTGGGATGTATTAAATATGTATCCGGCGGACTATAAGTTAATATTTGTTGGCGACGCGACGATGGGTCCTTATGAAATTCACTATCCAGGGGGGAGCGTCGAACATTGGAATGAAGAGTCGGGAAGCATTTGGATTAATCGTATGTTAGAAGCCTATAGCCACTCTATCTGGCTCAACCCTATCCCGCAAGATTTTTGGCAAAGTACCCCAACAATACGTGAGATCAAGAGAATGTTTGGAAATCGTATGTTTCCACTTACTCTTGATGGTTTAGATTGTGCCATGAAAGAATTATCGCGTTAATTCTTCGCGAGTATACTCTTAAATTACGCGAAATAGTTTTGTTAACTTGCCAAAAATAATTAACCAGTAACAAAATAATAGATAAAAAGTTTATTAGTTCCTTCTTTTAATCTTAAAAATTCTTTCTTCTGCAAAGTTTTTAAGCCGATTTTTGGTTACTTCGTCAAGGTTATCTAGTAATTTTGTTTGATTCTTACGTATCTCTAATGCGTTTTCAATTAACATTTGCCTGTTTGTTAATTCAGTATCTACAGCTTCCATTTTATCAAGATTCAAAGCCGTATTTTTCGATTTTCTTCTAAAAAACTTGAACATTTATAAATAATATAGCAAATTTTCAAGAAAACCATAAAGTATTGTTTACTAGAAAAACTATATTTTAAAATACGACACTTGAATTTAGTTTATTTAATGACTTTCTCTGAAAATACATTATGTTAGTTTTATGAAGCGGAAACGCGCTGCAAAAATAGTATCGACTTTAGGACCTTCAAGTTCCAATCCCGAAATGATCACCAAACTTTTTCATGCCGGGGTGGATGTTTTTCGGCTTAATTTTAGTCATGGAACTCATGCCGAACACAAAGAGCGTTATGACATTATACGAAAAATTGAACTCGACAATAACCGTCCGGTAGGAGTTATAGCTGACCTGCAAGGGCCAAAATTAAGAGTTAATAAATTTTCTGGTGGAAAGGTTAACTTAA
>CAZXGI010000015.1:39747-44694 GCA_964639965.1 uncultured Rhodospirillaceae bacterium | reverse complement strand
CCGATTAGAACATACAACAGCACATAAATACTGAATAAAATACCCCAATTTTGTACCTCAATATAATCAAATTGGTGGCCGTAAAGGGCACCTGCTAAACCGCCCAAGAAAGCCCCGATTGTGAAAGCACCAACTTTTATTAAGTGGGTATTTACGCCAAATAGCAAAGACACATTCTCATCATCGTGAATTGAACGCATGGCAAGACCAAAACGTGTCGACATTAAATAAAATCCAAATAATATGACAAATATAGTTACGGGTAAAAGAACTTCCAACTCAGTATGAGTTGTGACAGGAAAACCAGAAGCACCGCCGACAACTTCCATGTTTAATACAATGCCAGCAACTATTTCGGCAAATGCGAAAGTTGCTAAAATCATATATACTCCCCTTGTTCTCAAAATGGGGAATGACATTAGAAAACCGACCAGGGCGGTTAGAAATGCTGCGATAGGTATAGAAAAAGCAATAGGTAAACCTAGACCTTCATCCGCTGAACTCAAATAAGCATCTGTATAGGCACCAATAATCATAAAACCAGCCGCACCTAGATTAAGTTGACCAGCGGCAGCAGGTAAAAATACAGAATAGGCAATGATGACATTTAGGCATAAAATTATTATAATTTCGGTCATATAGGCGCTCATAATCAGAATTTCCCTTTTCCAATTTGAGTATGGCCGAATAAACCTGCGGGACGGAATACTAGGATAATTAACATAAGACCCCATACTGGTACTTTTATTATATCAGCGCCCCAGAAGTGGATCGATAAAACTTCTACCATTCCTATAAGCAACCCACCCGCTATAGCTCCCCAAATGTTGCCAAGGCCTCCTATAACCATGCCAGCGATGGCATTTGTTGCAACATGATCACCAATATAGGGGCTGACGTGTTGGTAGTTTATAGTAAACAATATGCCTGCCAAGGCACACAGAAACCCAGTCATAACAAAGACCACTGGAACAATTTTTCCGACATCTACCCCCATGAGTGTAGCGGTATCTGGTTTCTCTGCAATGCTTCGGAGGGCGCGGCCTAGTTGGGTTCTTTTCAGAAGGAAACTTAGCCCGAATACTAAGATCAAAGACATTGCCAAACTAACGAGTTGCGGGATTCCAAAGATAATTCCACTAATTTCAAACTTGGCATGCGCAAAAGGTGAATCAAATGTCATAGGGTCAGTTCCCCAAATCATAATGACCACATGTTCGAATATAATTAAGAATCCCAACGAACTTACCAAAGGGAGGGCATGTTCAGTAGCATCACCGTACTTGGCTTTCATATAGCGATAAGTAAATCGTTCAATAATTAGGGAAGCCAGAATTGCCACTACCATCCCGATAGACGCACCTACTATCCAGTGAAAGCCTGCAGCGGTGGCAGCCCAAGTTATCATTGCGGCCACCATAAATAATGCTGGGATCGTGAAGTTAAGAAAATTCAGCATGCCGATTGTTAAGGTAAACGCTACTGCAACCATGACGTAGACGCTTCCCAGCATTAAACCATTTGTGAGTTGCTGCAGAATTAGCATTATAATTTAACTATTCTGCGGAGGGATATGGGTTTCGTGGCATGTTAGGTACCACTCGGCCAATTCCCCTCTACTTGGCCACCAAATGTCATTATAGGTTTTAGCATAAGCCAAAAATTCTTTTATAGCGCGTATCCTGTGGGGAACACCGGCTACATGTGGATGAAGACCAATATTCATAACCAAACCAGTCTCTGCAGCTTCTTCGTATAATACGTCGAATTGTTCAATTAAAAGTTTAATAGCGCTATCAGTATCGAGCCCTCGTCGAGAGAAAAAAGTAAAATCATTTACTTCGATTGAATAAGGTGTTGCCACAATATTACCCTTTGGTGTTTTAATTAAGTAAGGTTGATCATCGTTCATAAGGTCACAGAAGAAAATCAGACCATTATCGGCAAGAATTTCACAAGTATTTATTGTTCCCCTTAATGAGCAAGATAACCATCCCTTTGCTTTTCGTCCAATAGCTTTCTCATATATTTCAAGCGACTTCTCTATTAATTCTCTTTCTTCTGCAGGATTATGTGCGTAATTGGTAAGTAGATCTCCTTGTTCATAATTATGAGCAACCAACTCCCAATTCCGCTCAATAGCAGCTTCAACAATGGGCCAACGTTCCTCAATTAATTTGGCATTGACAGTGCAACTTGGTGAAATTTCAGCTTTTTCAAACTCTCTGAACATTCGCCAGACACCTACCCTTTGGCCATATTCTCGCCAGCTAAAGTTTGGAAAATCAGCAATGTTTCCCGGTAAAGCATCAGGTAAAATTGGGGGGCCACCTGCATAGTAAGGCTCACTGGATTCTTTTATCAGATCCCAATATTCGAGGTTAATTGTAGGGACTACCGCTAATCTCTTTCCATTGGGGAAAACTAGCTTCCCTCGATGGGGTATAGGTACAAAATCGTATTGCATGTATTTAAGTCCCTGAAATTAAGATTTTTTTGGATATTTCTGCTCATTTGTATACAAAATTTAGCAGGTGTCAATTCGGGTCTATCTGATCGACTTATTTAATTATGGTTATTCTTCATTTTGGTCCAACAATATCTTTTTCATGAAATTTGATAGTTTTAATTTTTATAAAAATTAACACGTAAGGTTAATTTAGAGCTAGCGTGGTCACATTAAACAAAACCCCTACACGTTTGCTGATTGAATTGTCTTCCAGATTTTTTCTGAAGTTATCGGAGTATCAATATGGTGAATATTCATTGGTAATAAAGCATCGACAAGAGCGTTAACAAATGTAGCAACAGCGCAACCCGTTCCTATTTCGCCTACACCTTTAACACCTAAGGGGTTCACGTTTGTGATAGTTGGATTATTATAAGTTTCTATGTAGCAAATGTCTTTGGCCTTGGGCATTGCATAGTCTAAAAAAGATCCAGAGAGCAGTTGACCTGATGTTGAATCATAAGTTATTTCTTCTGAGAAAACTTGTCCCAAAGCTTGAACAACACCCCCCCTCACTTGACCTTCCACCTGGATCGGATTGATATTATTACCCACGTCCGTTACAGCCACATATCTCTTTATTTCAACGTTACCAGTCTCAGGATCAACTTCCAGTTCACATGTGTGACAACCTGAAGGGAAAGTTGCGGCATTGGTTTCATATGTTCCGATGGTTGATAACCCTTCCTTATTTTCAGTCTCTGAAATTTTAGCAATGGCACCAAGCGAAATAATACGGTCTGTTCCCGTAACGGAAAAGGCTTGATCTTTATATTCGATGTCAATGATGGCTACTTCGAAATGCTGAGCAGCAATTTCTTTACCTTTCTCAAGAATTAATCGTGCTGTTTCAAAAACAGCTGACCCCCCCAGACCTGAGACTTTTGAGCCACCAGCACCGAAGCCAGCATCCAAGGTTTTTGTGT
Organism: uncultured Rhodospirillaceae bacterium; assembly: GCA_964639965.1. Taxonomy (GTDB): domain Bacteria; phylum Pseudomonadota; class Alphaproteobacteria; order Rhodospirillales; family UBA2165; genus TMED23. The sequence goes on along the minus strand of CAZXGI010000015.1, from coordinate 41,259 downwards.
CACCTTCGACAATCCTAATTTGTTCAGGGGCTAATCCTAGGCGATCGCAAATGATCTGAGTGTACATGGTCGCGTGGCCTTGTCCCTGATCGGTAGATCCTGCATATAAAGCCACGGTTCCATCCGATAAAATTTTTATCTTGGCCCACTCTTGTCCAGGGGGGGCGGCGCTTTCTACATTATTTCCAATCCCAAACCCTAAAAGTTTGCCACGTTTTTTTGCTTCTTGTCGGCGTTCTTCTACTTTAATTGAATTCGACTTAGTCAATGCAATTTCTTGATTTTTGGCGAAGTCGCCCGAGTCATAAATAGGGCCAAGAGCTGGTTTGAAGGGCATATTGTCTGCTTGGATCAGATTGCGCCTTCTTAATTCCAATGGATCAATATTTAATTGCCTCGCTGCTACGTCAATAATACGTTCAATTATGTAACCTGCATCGGGTCGCCCTGAGCCTCTATAGGGTGCCATTGGGTTGGAGTTTGAGAAAACAGCAGTTGCATGGTAATGAATAGAAGGTGTCCTATACGACCCTGCCAGCCCGCTTGTTGATCTGATAATAGGAAATACGGACATGGTAGAATAGTACGCTCCAGTATTTGCAATGGCATGCACTCGGAGTGCTAGAAAGTTATAATCTTCATCCAAGGCAATTTCAGTATTAACGATCTTATCGCGTGCATGGCAATCACTAACGAAAGCCTCACTTCGATCGCTTATCCATTTTACTGGCCGCCCCCATTTTTGAGAGGCCCACACGGCGAGTGGGGTCTCCGGATACATTGCCCCTTTCATTCCAAAGCTTCCGCCAACGTCACCTGCGATAACACGAAAACATTCAACGGGTTGTTTGAAAAAAATATTCGCTAAGATATTTCGTGCAGCAAACGCACCCTGAATGGGTAAATATACTGTGGTGAATTTAGTTTTTGGATTATAATCGGCTACAACGCCTCGGGTCTCCATTGGGCTCGCGGTTAACCGGTTTATAAGAATTTTTTGTTTTATCACGTGGGCAGCACATTCAAAAGCGTTATTGACTGCAACTTGGTCACCTTCATGAAATTCATAGGCAATGTTATTTGGGCAGTCTTCTCGGACCAGCGGGCCATCTATAGAAAAAGCCATTGCTGGACCAACAACCGCTCCTAAAACCTTATAGTCAACGTCGATAAGTTCAGCTGCATCTTGTGCTTGAGCCTTGGATTCTGCAATAATGAACGCAACACCATCACCTACATATCGAACTTGGTCTGGGGCTAGCGGATACTGAATCGCTTGATAAATATCTGCCGGATCAAAATTTGGAGATTTTGTGACATTATGAGGCATTGGACCAAGACCAGCTGCTAGGTAATCTTTGCCCGTTAGTATATCAATGACCCCAGATGCTGACTTTGCTTTACGAACCCCAATAGAATTAATTTTTGCATTAGCATGAGGGGATCGAAGTAAATATCCAAATACTTGATTTGGAAGGTTGATGTCCTCAACATATTCTCCTGCCCCTTTTA
>CAZXGI010000015.1:3345-39647 GCA_964639965.1 uncultured Rhodospirillaceae bacterium | reverse complement strand
AAACTACATTTTAATTGGAAGATATCATGCTCGCTATTGTGTCACCTGCAAAAAAGATGGATTTTGGAGAATTAAAGCGAACTTTGGCGCACACTGATCCAGAATTTTTCTCTGATACTAAGAAATTAATAAAATCAGTACGAAAATTGAGCCAATCAGATATTAAAAAGTTAATGAGTTTGAGTGAACCGCTCACTGAGCTAAATTTTCAACGATTTAAGGCCTTTAAATCAAAACAGTCCGAAGCAAATTCAAAACAAGCCGCCTTAGCTTTTGCCGGAGATACATACATAGGGCTCAACTCAAAAACGCTCAGTGACGAAGATTTTGACTATGCGCAAGATCATTTACGTATAATGTCAGGTTTGTATGGGTTGTTGCGGCCTCTCGATTTAATCCAGCCTTATCGATTAGAAATGGGGCGTCGATTAGAAAATGAACGAGGTAATAATCTATACGAGTTCTGGGGCGATAAGTTAGCCAAAAAAATTAACGCAATCACGGCTACCCATCAAAATTCAACAATAATTAATTTGGCGTCCAATGAATATTTTAAGGCGGCCGCCGAAAAACTAATCAGGCCGTCGGTGGTTACGCCGGTATTTAAGGAAATTAAGGGTGCAAAGTCGAGCGTAATAGGTTTTTTAGCAAAAAAAGCTCGAGGAATGATGGCTCGTTATATAATCCAGAATAGGGTTGAAACACCTGAAGAGCTAAAACTCTTCTCAGAGGATAGATATCAATTTCAGGTGGACCAGTCAGACGAATCAAAGATGGTTTTTGCTCGAGAATTTGTTTCTGCAGGCCAATAAACCCATGAAACTTTTAACTATCGATTTTTTGCCCGAGTCACATATAGGTATATTGGCCGACGATAACGTTGTCTTAGACCTTACGGCCTTGAGTGAGATTTTGCCTGTGGCGACTTTAGTACCAAATTCGATGCGCGAGTTACTAGAATCTGGTATTGCTGGCATGGAGATGGTTGCGCATTGTCTTGCTCAGGTAGATAGCATGACTGATAAAGAGAAAGAGATCCTAACGGGTTCTGGTATTTTGAGTCCGTTTAATGATGCAACATTATTGGCGCCAATACCAAACCCACGACTCATATTGTCGGTTGGGTTAAATTATTGGAAACATCTTGAAGAGATGGCAGGAACGCCCACACCAAAACATCCAGCAGCTTTCATTAAGACAAGGGACACTCTTTCGGGTTCAGGGGCTCCAATATTCGTGCCCCCACAATGCCCAGATATGCTAGATTATGAAGGGGAGCTTTGTTTTGTTTTTGGCAAGCAATGTCATAACGTTGCCGCAGATGATGCAATGGATTATGTTGCAGGTTATACCATCGCCAATGATGTTTCTGCCCGAAACTGGGTTAGTGAGGTTTTTGAGGCTACGGAAACATTTCCAGCGATACATGCATGGGAACGCAATATCAATGGCAAGCAATTGCCAGGGTTTACTCCATGTGGACCAGTTTTAGTGACAAAAGATGAAATCCCTGACCCTCATAATTTACAAATGACACTCAGATTAAACGGTGAAATTATGCAATCTACAAAAACTGACGACATGATATTCAAATTGCCAGAGCTGATATCTTATTTTTCTCAATGGTATAGATTTAATCCAGGTGACATTGTAACGACCGGTTCGCCAGCAGGTGTTGGATTTGGTAGAAATCCAAAGGTATTTATGGGTCCTGGAGATGTTGTCGAAGTTGAAGTTGAGGGAATTGGAGTGTTATCCAATAAAATTTCTGAACTTATATAAATTATATATCTTGGATTTGTATAATGGATAAACCTAAAGTTTTTATTTATACGCCAGTTGATAAAAGCGGAGATTCACACAAGCAACTAGAATCGGTTGGCTGTGAAGTAAAACTTAGCGATATTTCATGGCATAAATTATCAGGTAATATGGACATCATCGGAGAGGTTGAGGAGGATACTGTTGCTTTGCTTGGCGTCGCTGTGCGCAAAATTCCCATCACAAGAGAAATAATGCTAAAATCTTCTAATTTAAGGATAGTCGCAAAATATACTGTTGGGACTGATGATGTAGATGTGGAGGCAGCAACGGAGTTAGGGATTCTAGTTACACACTGTCCAACCGAGGCAAATTGGTCGGGTGTGGCCGAGGGTACTATGGCTATGATTCTGACTTTACTAAAAAAAACCCGCGAGAGGGATTTCTATGTTAGAGAGGGAAATTGGCGTGATGAAAAACTTCAGGGAACATATTTGGGCCGGCGCCAAGATGGCTATGGCGGCATAACTGTTGGGATTGTTGGATTGGGTAGGATTGGTTCCCGATTGGCAGATCTTTTAGCCCCATGGCGTGTTAGGATAATTGCCTATGACCCCTATAAAGGGGATCCACAATTTGTTCATCATGATGTTGTGCGCGTTGAATTGGATGAACTTCTAGCACAATCTGATGTCGTAACATTGCATACAAACTTAACTGATGAAACAAAGGGCTTTATGAATGCGGACAAATTTTCAAAAATGAAAGATAGTGCCTATTTAATCAATACTTCGAGAGGTGCGGTGGTAGACGAGGATGCGTTATTTGAAGTCCTCAATACGGATCAGATTGCGGGTGCTGCTATTGATGTGTTCGAAGAGGAACCTCTTCCTAAAAAATCGGCATTACTGGACCTTGGCAATAAAATATTACTATCGCCCCATGTAATCACTTTTAATGCCGGAGCAGGGCTTACTACAGCTATACCCTGGGCTACAGAGCATGTTATTCAAGCGCTTAAAGGTGAAATTCCTGAGCATGTGTATAATGAAGATGTAATTGACAGTTGGGTTGCACGTTTTGGCGGTCATAGTCTTTTATAAACTTGTCGGATCCATGCACTTTATTAAATAGCATTACCGGTTTTAAAAAGGATAAAATGTGCCAACAGTCGTTCATGAGGGTGTCACCATAAATTATCAAGATGTTGGTAGTGGCGAGTCTGTGGTCCTAATTCATTGTTCATCAAGTTCTCATCGGCAATGGCGTTCTTTGTGGGAATTATTGCAAAGTGACTTTAGGGTTATAGCTATTGATATGCTCGATTGGGGAAAAACCGATCCCTGGTCAAAAACTTGCGGAAATTTGTTGAAGGATGAAAGTAATCTTATTATGGAAGTGATATCGGGTATAGACGAGAAAATTCAGTTAGTTGGTCATTCTTATGGCGGCACTATATCATACTATTTTGCCATGAGAAAACCTGAGCTGATAAAAAACCTAACATTAATAGAACCAATGCTAGGTTGGTTTTTGGATCCAAAAAAAGATGCCAATTTTTATGATGAACTCCGAGATGTTGCAGAGTACTTTTGGTATAAATATTCTATCGGAAAAGCTGAAGATGGTATCGAACACTATTTTGATTATTGGAATGGTGATGGGGCTTGGGCGAAACTTGATGAAGAACTTTCGGATTACGTTTTAGCAGGAGCAACAAAGAATTATTATGAGTTTGAGGCTATTTTTAAGGGTGGAGAAGGCTTACCTCTACCCGAATTTTTTGTTCAGCCAGTATTACTGATTGGTGGGTCAAAGTCTCAGAAACCCCCATTAGATATTCTCCAGAAATTAGAAATTTATTTTCCAGATTCTCAAAGGCACTTAATTGAAGGGGCGACACATATGTCGCCGATCACCCATAGTGAACAGGTCAATTCTATTATACGTAATTTCTTGTTACTTAACCAGGATCACTAGCTTTATGAAGCGGTGCTACGTATTGGACATCTGTATCCCAAGGAAAGAAAACCCAGTAATTTTGAGGGACTTCATGAACAAAAGTATCCACTGAAGGACGTCCCATTTCCTTTGCGTAGACAGTAGCGATATGGCAATCAGGTAGGAGTTCTCTAGCAGCTTTTATTGTTGTACCCGTATCCACCAAGTCATCAATCATAAGCCAGCCTTTCCCTTTCTCTTGGCAGGCTTTTTCTGGAATCTTGATCATAGTTAAATCACCCATGTTTTTTTCATCATAGGTTGCGATGCATATCGTATCAATGTTTCGAATATCCATTTCTCTGGCAATGATGGCAGCTGGAATTAGTCCCCCCCTGGTAATTGCTATTATACCTTTCCAAGCGCCAGTTTTAATTAATTTTCTTGCTAATAATTTGGTATCCCGATGCACTTCTGCCCAAGTTACTACATAATCAACAACATCTTCTGTAGTACTATCCATTAAGTTTCACCCTTATGTAGCGGTTTATTTTTGTTTTTATAAAATGAGATAATATTATCACTGGATAATTGCCTTGCAAGGCTATGAAAATAATTGATTAGTTTGATATTTTTTAAAAAATGGTGATATTTACGGATAACTTAATTTTTTTCGAGCCTTAGAATACTTTATGTCCTATGAAAAATATCTGAAACCTGGAAAATTTATTGATAGTGATCATCCTGTAGTGCTCGATTTTGCTGAAGCGCATGTTGGACAGGCGGTATCAGATCAAGAAAAAGCCGTAAACTTTTATTACGCAATAAGAGATGGTATCCGGTATAATCCTTACATGAAGGTTGAGAGCAAAGTTGCCTATACCGCCAGTGATGCTGTTTTAACTGGGGAAGGATGGTGTGTTCCGAAAGCAGCTTTGATGACGGCTTGTTTGCGGATAAATGGAATACCAGCGCGTCCTGGTTACGCCGATGTAAAAAATCATTTAGCCTCTCGGCGGCTTATAGATCTATTGGGCTCGGAAATATTTTTTTGGCACTCATACTGCGAAGCCTATTTAGATGGCAGATGGGTGAAGTCCACCCCATCATTTAATTTATCATTGTGTAATAAATTTGGTTTGAAACCTCTCGAGTTTGATGGAAAAAGCGAAGCATTATTTCATGAATTTGACCAAGCTGGAAATAAACATATGGAATATGTAAATGAACGGGGTACTTACTTTGATGTGCCGATGAATGAAATAAAGGAGACGTTTAAAACTTTCTACCGTTCTGAGTACATTTTGAGTTCTCAGGGCGATTTATATGCCGAGGTAGATTCGGATAAAAACGCCGGTAGGTGAAATAAGCGCGTATACAAAACGGTTCTTGTTTGTTTGCATTCTTTTGGCCCCACTGTAAAATGAACTAGTTTTTGAAAACTGAGAGGAATTTATAAATGGACAACGAGCCTGTTCGTTTAACCCAGTTGTCGCATGGCGGTGGTTGAGGATGTAAGATAGCACCGTCGGTGCTTGATAATGTTATTTCTCAATTGCCACCTACATTAAAGTATCCAAGATTGTTAGTAGGAGTTGAAACTGGCGACGATTCCGCTGTTTATAAAATAAATGATGACCAAGCGATCGTTGCTACGACCGATTTTTTTATGCCCATAGTTGACGATCCTTTTGATTTTGGACGTATTTCGTCGGTTAATGCATTATCAGATGTTTATGCAATTGGTGGGAAGCCAATTATGGCCCTAGCTATAGCTGGTTTTCCTGTAAACAAAATGTCTAATGAAGATATTGCTCAGGTTTTAGCCGGTGGTGTAGCTTCTTGTGAAACCGCCGGAGTGCCCATTGCTGGCGGACATACTATCGATGCAAAAGAGCCGATTTACGGTTTAGCCGTCATTGGAACGATACATCCTGACAAAATTAAGCGTAATTCAGATGGAAGAGCAGAGGACGTTCTTATTTTGGGAAAAGGTTTGGGTGTTGGCATTTTGGGTGCGGCTATGAATAAAAATGAGCTTGATCCAAAAGGTTATAAAATCATGGTTGAGAGCACTACCAAACTAAATTCGGTTGGCGCAGATTTAGCAGCTTTATCAGGGGTAAATGCGCTTACCGATGTAACGGGTTTTGGCCTTTGTGGTCATGTGTATGAATTTTGTAAAGGAGCAAATTTAGCTGCGACTATTATATGGGATAATTTGCCAATTCTTGATACTGTCTTGGATTATGCTCAGAGTGGATATAATACGGGGGCCGCTGATCGCAATTGGGATAGTTTTAGGAATTCTATTATGATCCCAAGTGGTATGCCGCAGTGGCAGCAAAATATTTTAATGGATCCGCAAACCAGCGGTGGTCTGCTTGTTTCGTGCCCACCCGAGGCGGCAGATTCTGTTCTTAATACCTTTCACGGCGCAGGCTTTGATTATGCTGCTATTATTGGAAATTTATATGAAGGTGATCCAAAAGTTGTAGTTATATAAAATTCTTTATGTGTGTTAGGTCCACGGGATTGTATCATTTGGATAATTTCTCTTAATTAACTCAAAAATTTGATTCTCAATTTTCTAGTCTAAGGCTTTTAACAATGCATCAAAGGGTAATAAAATTGCTCCATGGCGTGATTTAGCGTCCTTTGCTGGAGCTAAGGCAGATAATTCTGCCCAATCCCCCTCTGGGAGCACCGTGCCTTGCGTTAGCATCTCTGCAACAGTTTTTCTGGCGTTTTGTATTTCTTTCCTTGATTTACCTATAACGGCTTTAGACATCACCGATGCTGAAGCTTGTCCAAGAGCGCAAGCTTTAATTTTTTGACTATAACCTGTTATACGATTATTTTTGATAGAAATTGAAATCTCTATGGAACTTCCGCACAATGGGCTCCTGAGGGAAGCCGAAGCATCAGCATTTTCTATAGTTTGAATGCTAGTGATATTAGCGGCGAGTCTAAGGACGTCTTTATTATATATAGCATCAATCATTTCAATGTAACTCAAGTTATAATTTAATATAGTATTTCTTGGGTTTGCTCGCCAGCACCTAATCGGTTAAATCTTTTGGATGAGAGTTTCTGATTTTGATTTTGAATTACCGCAGGTGTTAATTGCCCAAGAACCGGTGCACCCAAGAGATTCAGCGCGACTACTCCATATTACAGATAAATTTTCGGACAAAAAGGTTATTGACCTACCATCTTTGCTAGACCCTGGTGATATTATGGTATTCAATGATACCAAAGTTATTCCTTCGCGCCTTATAGGAAATCGAGGTGAATCTAAAGTTGAGGTAACTCTTCATCGACAACTATATGGGAATTTTTGGCTTGCCTTTGCGCGAGGGTCTAGAAAATTGAGAATTGGTGATAAAATTGTTTTTGCTCACGACTTTTGTTGTAATGTTGAAGAAAAGCGGGTTGGAGGTGAGGTGTTGCTGTCTTTTATTAACAAAGAGAGCAAGTTCATTGAACGTATAGAGAAATATGGTCAGATGCCATTACCCCCATACATTAAGAGGAGAAATAAGGGTTCGGTTAGGGATCGTGTTAATTATCAAACTATGCATGCAAAGCGGTTGGGAGCAGTAGCTGCTCCGACTGCTGGGCTTCATTTTACACCAGAATTAATGGAAGCACTTCATAAGCGTGGTATCAAAACAGCCTTTATTACATTGCACGTCGGAGCTGGAACATTTTTGCCGGTTCGAGTGCAAAAGATAGATGATCATGTTATGCATTCCGAATGGGCCGAACTTGATGAGGTTTGTGCTAGTAGAATCAACCAAGCGCGTGCGGCCGGAGGCAGGGTTATTTCTGTAGGCTCGACCTCTTTGCGTGTGCTTGAATCTGCTGTTGATAAATTTGGTGAGCTTCAACCATTTATTGGGGAAACGGATATATTTATCAAGCCTGGATACAAGTTTAGGGTTGTCGATAAGATGTTTACCAATTTTCATTTACCTAGGTCTACATTATTTATGTTAGTTGCCGCTCTTATAGGGCTGGATCGCATAAAAGCAGCTTATGCACACGCTATTTATGAAGGATACCGTTTTTTTTCCTATGGCGATGCCTGTTTGATTGAGAGGCCAAGTTGACAATCTTTTCATTCAGATTGATTTCCTCTGATGGCCGCGCGAGGTTAGGTAAGATTCAGACTGCTCATGGGGTGATTGATACCCCAGCTTTTATGCCGGTTGGAACTGCTGGAACTGTGAAAGCAATGTTGCCGAGTTCGGTCTGTAAAACCGGATCTCAGATTCTACTCGGGAACACTTACCATTTAATGATGCGTCCAGGTGCTGAAACGATTGAAAGACTTGGGGGGTTGCACAAGTTTATGAATTGGTCGAGACCCATCCTGACAGACTCGGGCGGTTTTCAAATTATGTCACTCGCAAAATTACGAAAATTAACTGAAAATGGGGTGACATTTCAATCCCATCTCGACGGAGGTAAACGAGAACTTACCCCGGAGATTTCCATTGATATACAGAGAAAACTTGGTTCTGATATTTCGATGCAATTGGACGAATGCCCTACGCATACGGTTGAGAAAAAAATAGTTGAAGCCTCGATGAAGCTTTCACTGCGTTGGGCTCAGAGATCAAGAGACGCTTTTGATGATCGGTCAGGTTATGGTTTGTTTGGGATTGTGCAAGGAGGTGTTTTTGCTGATTTGCGGGAGAACTCTGCAAAAAGTCTAATCAACATTGATTTTAATGGTTATGCTATTGGTGGTTTGGCCGTGGGTGAATCGCAAGAAGTGATGTTTGTGGTGCTTGATGGGTTAATGGATTTTTTACCCCGAGAAAAGCCAAGATATTTGATGGGGGTTGGTACGCCAGCGGATATAGTCGGGGCAGTTTCACGTGGAGTTGACATGTTTGACTGTGTTTTACCCACTAGATCAGGCCGTACTGGTAAAGCATTTACTCGGCGAGGGGATGTCAATATCCGCAATGCTCGTCATGCGAACGATCCACGGCCTATTGATTCTCATTGCACCTGCCCGGCGTGTAACAAATTTAGCCGTGCTTATATACATCATTTGGTCAAATCAAAGGAGATACTTGGTTCAATGTTGATGACTTGGCACAATATCCACTACTATCAAGATTTGATGCGTTCGCTGCGGAAAAATATTTCAAAAGGAACTTTAAATACTTTTATCCAACATTTTCATAATGAGCGGTCGTTTGGTGACATTGAGCCATTACAGTAAAGAGGTTTTAATGATCAGTCTTTGATTGGTTGTTGATCTGTTGTAATTCAAGTGCCGTTTAAAAAATTGAGATTTACAAGGCTGAATCGTCGAATCAAGCTAGTGAGTAATAAGTGAAGAACTGTTCAGTGAGATAATATCCTTTGTTAATAACAGTTATTTATTATTTAATCGCCTTCAATGATTATTAAATTATTTAATGTTTAAATTGCTTAATAATAAGAAGTAAGAGCAAAAAATAAATCAATTCAAGGATTAGGTGTGTGGTATATTTTTTTATAATTGGGGGATTTATCTTACTTCTTTCTGGCGCTGAGATTGTGGTGCGTGGCGCGGTTGGAATCGCTGATAAATTGCAGATCTCTAGATTGATAGTGGGAATGACTATTATTGCATTTGGAACTTCTGCACCCGAGTTTCTTGTTACCTTAAAGGCTGCTTTAGCAGGATCTTCAGCGCTCGCTATCGGTAACGTGGTTGGCAGCAACATATCAAATATTTTATTGGTTACGGGAGTAGCAGCTTTACTAATGCCAATTACTTTAGGAGCGGAAGACTTAAGACGCGATGGCTGGATGCTTTTAACCGGTACCGGTTTATTTTTAGTTTGTGCTCTGAGATCAGTTATAGATCTTCCCAGAGGGATAGTTCTTTTATTGTTTTTTTTTGGTTTCCTAACTTATTCTTATTTAAGAGAAAAACACCGTTTTGTTGAGTTAGAAGGAAATCTCCAGAAAGGTAGTGAACCAGTTGCACAAAATATTTTCAAACTGCTGATTTATTTAATACTTGGTTTTGCAGCCCTGATCTACGGAGCTGAAATCCTGGTGAAAGGAGGGGTTAGAGTTGCTCGGATACACGGGGTAAGTGAGGCGGTAATAGGTTTGACGGTAATGGCGATAGGTACATCATTACCGGAGCTTGTTACTAGTGTGGTTGCAGCTATTCGAAAACATTCAGATGTGGCTCTAGGTAATATTGTTGGAAGCAATGTTATTAACGTTGTTGGGATTGTTGGTGTTGTTTCAATTGTAACGCCACTAAGTGTGCCCTCCCGGGTTATAAATTTTGATGGATGGGTGATGTTAGCAGCAACATTATTGTTAATGCCGTATATGATAGGAAGCAGGCTGGAGATAGGTCGTTTTCAAGCACTATTATTTTTATTTGCTTATATTGTTTATATTTTTTCCATCTCCTTCGGTATAAATACCATAAAAATCGGATAAACAAGACTTGCTAATTTAGGTATGATCTCTCATTGTTGCGCGAATGGATGAACAATCTCCAAAGACATTACTTGTCACCGGTGGAGGCCGGCGGATTGGCCGTGCCATATCATTGGCTTTGGCAAAAGATGGTTGGCAAGTGGCTGTGCATTTCAATAACTCATTAACCGAGGCGAATGAGGTTGTAAACGAAATCATTAATTCTGGTAATCTAGCTCTAGCCGTACAGGCTGATCTAACGGACGAGGATGCGGTTAAATCGTTGATTGCCAATATTTCAAAGAAACTAGCTCCTGTTACTGCCATTATAAATAATGCTTCAATATTTGAGGAGGATTCTGTGGAAAGCTCAACTAAGAGCTCTTGGGATAATCATTTAGCTGTTAATTTACGTGCGCCGTTTTTATTGACCCAAAGTTTAGTTGAAAATCTCAACAAAGATGAGAAAGGTAACATTATCAATATATTGGATCAGAGGGTTGAAAACTTAACACCCTATTTTATTTCCTATACATTGAGTAAATCTGCACTTTGGACGTTGACTAAAACCACAGCAGCTGCTCTTGCACCGAATATTAGAGTAAATGCTATTGGTCCTGGCCCAACCTTGCCTTCAGCACGACAGTCCCAAATTCAATTTGATAATCAAGTAGCCGACACCCCTCTTGAAACTCAAGTGGATGTAGATGAAATCTGTAAAGCTGTTCGGTTTATTCTAGATACGCCATCTATGACTGGACAATTATTGTCTATTGATGCTGGTCAACATCTTGGGTGGGCGCAGCCAGGACAATCTAAAAGTCCTAATGAGTAATTAAGGAGGTGGGATTTATATACTATGTCTAATGAAAACGTTGTCCACGCTTTTCGAATGGCTGATTCTCAGACGCCAACGCAACATGTCTTTATTCGTGATTTGATGTTAACAGCATTAATTGGCATCTATCGTCATGAGAAAGAAAAACCGCAACCAATTCGCATTAATCTAGATCTATCAGTAAAGGAAAATTTGGCCACTAGTAACGATCGGTTATCAGAAGTTGTTAGTTATGAAGAAATTGCAGATGATGTGCGTAAATTAGTTGCTAGTGGTCATGTCAATCTCGTTGAGACCTTAGCACAGCGAATTGCTGATATGTGTTTTAGAAATCGACGAGTTGAGGCTGTGCGTGTTCGTGTTGAAAAACTAGCTGTCTTTAAAGATGCGGCTAGTGCTGGCGTTGAGATTGAGCGCTACCGAACGGAGTAGGTTTGAATGAAATAAATACTTCGTGACTAGAGAATTTCATTAATTTGTGTAAGACTCTCTCTTGTTAAAACTTCATAGAAATATCGATTAATAGTGCTTTTATATATTATCAATTTCATTCATTGAGAAACGCTGGTTAATTTATTTAAAGAATGGTTTCAGTAAATATATCCACGGCAATAGTGGATAACCTTGGGAATATGGTAGAAAAATTTATTCTCATTATGTTATTTTAGGAAATCTTATATTTGGTCATGATATCATGTTAGAGCTTAATATGGTTAAAATAAGGAGCCAGAAATGCAGGGTGTTGAGGTTATCCGCAATTATCTGAAGCTGTTGCCACCTAAGCCTGGTGTTTATCGTATGATCAGCGAAAAAGAAGAAGTCTTATATGTAGGTAAGGCAAAAGATCTCAAAAAACGGGTTTCTAGCTATGCTAATTTAAATCGCCATCCAACTCGAATCAAACGAATGATCAATATGACGCGTTCAATGGAGTTTGTAAGAACCCATACAGAGGCCGAGGCGCTTTTGCTTGAAGCCAATCTTATCAAAAAACTATTACCACGGTATAACATTTTGTTGCGAGACGATAAATCTTTTCCTTCAATTTTAATTGCCGATGACCATGACTACCCTCAAGTTCTAAAACATCGAGGCGCCCGTAAAAAGAAAGGTCAGTATTTTGGTCCTTTTGCTTCAGTTGCTGCTGTAAATCAAACGTTAGCAATTATCCAACGGGCATTTCTTTTGCGGTCATGCACTGATTCTGTTTTTGCATCTCGGACGCGACCATGCTTGCTCTTTCAAATTAAACGTTGTGCAGGTCCTTGTGTAGATATCTTGGGTAAGCGAGATTATATGGAATTGGTCGAACAAGCCCGTGCTTTCTTAACGGGCAAATCGCATGAAATTCAAAAAAAAATGGCAAGCAATATGCAAGTTGCGAGTGATGCGCTTGATTTTGAAAAAGCTGCAGAATTACGTGATCGTATCCACGCCCTGTCTAGTATTCAGGCTCATCAAAATATACATCTAAATAACATTGTTGATGCTGATATTATTGGCCTTTATTGCGCTGGGGGACAGACCTGCATTCAAGTGTTTTTTCTCAGAGGCCGCTGTAATTATGGAAATCGTTCTTATTACCCAAGTCATTCTACCGATGCCGAACCAGGAGAAATTCTAGAGGCATTTATTGGTCAGTTTTATGCAAATAAAACGCCACCCAAGCTCGTAGTTCTCAGCCAAATGGTCCCGCAAAGAGATGTTTTAATTCAGGCATTGTCTGATAAGGCTGGGCGTCGAGTCCGCGTTGAAGTGCCGCGTCAGGGTGAGAAAAAAAACATGGTTAAACTGGCTATTGGAAATGCCCGAGAAGCTCTCGACCGTAAAATAGTCGAAAATACCTCTCAGAAAAAACTGCTCCAAAGATTAAGAAAAGTTTTTGATTTAGAATCAACTCCTAATAGGATCGAAATCTATGATAATAGTCATATTAGTGGTACAAATTCAGTAGGCGGAATGGTTGTGCTAGGCCCTGAGGGTTTTATGAAGAATGCGTATCGTAAATTTAATATTCGTGCAGCTATATCAAATACTACAAAAGGGGTCTCGAGTGCGGGCGATGATTACGCTATGATGCGAGAAGTGTTAACTCGGCGATTTTCGCGTGTTAAAAATGAAGATCCGGGGAGGTCATCAGGCCAGTGGCCAGATCTAATTTTGCTTGATGGTGGCGCTGGCCATTTGACTGCTGCTTTGGAAGTTTTTGAAACTCTAGACATTGTTGGTGTGCCGATCGTTGCCATTGCTAAAGGACCTAATCGTAATGCTGGTGAAGAAAGATTTTTTTTGCCTAACCGATTGCCATTTAGTTTGGACAGTAGTGACCCAGTCTTGTACTTTCTGCAGAGGTTGAGGGACGAGGCACACCGTTTTGCAATTGGAACTCACCGAAATCGTCGCAGCAAAGCTGTAAAGCATTCGCCGTTGAATGAGATAAAAGGAATTGGAAGAATTAGGAAAAGGTCTCTATTACACCATTTTGGTTCGCTACGGGGAGTATCTGAGGCAGGAGCTAAAGATCTTGAACAAGTGGAAGGCATAAGCCGATCTATGGCGATTAAGATTTATGACTGGTTTCATTCAGGAGATTAATATAGCAGGTGGTAAATTAGGATGTTAACGAATATTCCCAATCTTTTAACATTGTCTAGGATTGCATCAATACCTTTATTAGTTGGCGTTTTTTATATTGGCGCACCATTAGGAAACTGGCTTGGACTAGGGGTACTAATTTTTGCAGGCGCCACTGATTTTTTTGATGGCTATATAGCCCGCGCTATGCAACAACAGTCATTGCTGGGAAAATTCCTGGACCCAATAGCAGATAAACTTTTAGTCGCCTCTTTGATCTTAATGTTGGTAGCTTTTGATAGGATCCCTGGCATTGCGGTCCTGCCAGCTGTGGTTATTTTGTGCAGAGAAATATTAGTATCTGGTTTACGTGAATTTTTAGCGGGGGCTCAGGTTAGCTTGCCTGTGAGTCGATTAGCGCGTTACAAAACTACGCTGCAAATGGTAACGTTAGGTTTCTTATTAGTTGGCTCAGCGGGGCCTATGTTTGGCCCTTTTTCTACAACAGATATTGGAGTTGTTGGGTTATGGATTGCTGCTGTACTCACTTTAGTTACAGGCTATGATTATCTTCGTTCGGGCTTACGGCACGTTGATGAAATGGATAAAGAGGACGTATTGAAGCGGGAAGGGGTACATTCAGAATCTAAGAACCCTAAATCAGTTATTTGAATATGCAAATATTTGGTCTGGCAGGTTGGAGTGGCAGTGGTAAGACTACATTGATAGTCAATCTTATCCCTGAGTTAATTGGACGAGGTTTGACCGTATCCACTATTAAGCACGCACACCATGATTTTGATATAGATCGACCGGGTAAAGATTCGTATGAACATCGTCAAGCAGGTGCAAGCGAAGTTATAATTTCGGCTTCAAAACGATGGGCGCTCATGCACGAAGTTCAGAATGAGGGAGAACCTAGTTTGGACGAATTGATCGCCCGGATGACGCCTGTTGACCTATTGTTAGTCGAAGGATTTAAATGGCATGCACATCCAAAATTGGAGATACACAGGCCAGAGATAGGCAAACCACTGTTGTTAAATGATGATCCTGAAATTATTGCTATAGCGAGCGATTGTAAATTAGCAAATCTGTCAGTTCCAGTTTTTGAGTTAAATGATATTATAGGTATTGCTGATTTTATCGTTAATAAAAGGTACCTTAAATTGTGAGTGATTTGGATAATTGTTTTAGATTAACTGAAAGCTGGATTACTGTCTCTGAAGCGATAGAGAGATTTTCAAGCTCCCTAGATATTATTGCCCAAACTGAGGAGCTGTCTATTAAGATTTGTTTAGGTAGAATTTTAGCTATGCAGCTTACAGCAAAGCACAATATTCCACCCCATGACAATTCTGCCGTAGATGGATTTGCAGTGTATTTTGATGACTTAAATAAAACTTCTGAGACAAAACTTCCGATTTGCGGCCGAATTGCTGCAGGACATCCCTTAAGTAGACCCGCAAAACGAAATGAAGCATTCCAAATTTTTACGGGTGCCCCGCTGCCGAAGGGTCACTTAGATCAAGGGCCAGACACTGTTTTTATGTTGGAAGACATTGAAGTTGTTGGTGACGATGTTATTTTACCTTCTGGTGCCCAGCGGTTTGCAAATCTCCGTAAAGGCGGCGAAGATGTAAAAATCAATGATATTGTCTTATTTTCTGGGCACAAAATGCGGCCACAGGATGTTTCTATGGCAGCTTCGTTAGGTTATACGGAGTTAGAGGTTTATCGGCGGTTGCGTGTCGCGGTTTTTTCCTCAGGCGACGAAATTCAAGATATTGGTACTCCTTTGCGGGAAGGGTCTATTTATGATGCTAATCGCTATTGGTTGCTTTCTATATTACAGCAACTAGGTTGTGAGATAACAGACATTGGCATTTTACCCGATAACCCAGATGATGTTAAAGCCGGACTTTGGCGGGCTAGCCGTGATCATGATTTACTTATAACTTCTGGCGGTGTTTCTAGGGGTGAAGAGGATCATATCAGGAGTGTTGTTGAAGAATTAGGAGTACTTAATTTTTGGAATTTAGCTATCAAGCCCGGTCGCCCAATAGCACTTGGCCATGTTGAGAGAGGGGGAGTGCAAGTACCGTTTATTGGTTTGCCTGGAAATCCAGTCGCTGTGATGGTAACGTTTTTGCGAATTGCTCGGCCTTTGATATTGTTATTATCGGGAGCGAAAAAGTTTGAACCAAATTTTTTTCAGGTTAGGTCTGGTTTTGATTTTAAAAAGAAAGCTGGCCGTAGAGAGTGGTTACGTGCATCTCTTGAACAAGATGACAATGGAGAGAATTTTGTTTTAAGATATCCAGCAAATGGATCTGGTATCATCTCTTCTATGGTAGCCAGTGATGGCCTAATTGAATTATCGGAGGAATGCGACTTTGTTAAGCAGGGCGATTTGGTTAATTTTTTACCCTTTAATGAGGTTATGTGAGATATGAAAATTCTTTATTTTGCACATTTTAGAGAAAAAACCAATGTTGCGGAAGAATCTATTGATTTGCCAAATGGTGTTTCAGATGTAAAAACTCTTATAGATTGGCTGGTGGATAGGGATGAGCGTTTTGCTCACGCATTTGCCGATCGAAAACACATTCGCGTTGCCGTTAATCAAGAACATGTTGATTTTGATATGCCTTTAAGAACTGATGACGAGGTAGCTTTTTTTCCTCCTATGACAGGTGGTTAATGGCTATACTGATTCAGAAAAACGATTTTGATGCAGGTTATCAGATTAAAAAAATTTGTGCTGGGAACGCTAATATTGGCGGAGTATGTAGTTTTATAGGCCTAGTTCGTGAATCTCAGTCAAGAAGTATTATCAAATCAATGACGCTGGAGCATTATCCGGGAATGACTGAAAAACAGCTAACAAAGATTGAAGCAGAAGCTCATACTCGTTGGCCACTCGAAGGGAGCCTAATTATTCACCGATATGGTAAATTGTTGCCTGGTGAACAAATTGTCCTTGTTGTCACGGCCTCTACACATCGTAAAGCTGCATTTGAATCTTGTGAGTTTTTGATTGACTGGCTTAAAACGAAAGCCCCATTCTGGAAAAATGAAGAGACTTCTGATGGTAATCAGTGGGTACAAGCTAGAGCTTCTGACGATACCTCTGCTAATCGTTGGCAAACGTAGTTTAATAAATCTAAATTCTACAGTCAGGTAGTGGGTAGCTGTTTATTAGACAATTATAAACTGCTAAATGTTGTGTTGGTTTTAGTTTATTGATTTATTAGATAATAATACCGTCAAATTTGTATCTTTCCTCTGGATCTTCGATTTCCAAAATCCATAGGTCAGGATCATTTTGTTTTTGTTTTTCTAAATATTCATAAGCTTCTTGATCGCTGAAGGAGCTAATATCTCCAGCTTCTGACCACGCTATCTGGCCGGACATCGTTCGTGTTTGATAGTAGATACGATTATCATCATTGTGTTTGTTTAGATGTAGGAAAATTGCGCCGGCATCTGGATCGCCTCTCTTTATAACGTAAGCAGAGAGATTGGAAATTGTGCATATACGGATCTGTGCCTGAATCCAAATGCTAGATTTAAGGCGGTCGAGCTCCATCGTAAAATTTAGGCCGCTGATATCGCTGATTCCGACCGACCTACAAGTTTTTCATAATCTTTACGGAGTATTTTGGTAATCGGTCCAACCTCGTATTCCAGATCATCAATCTTACCAACCGGTGTTACCTCGGCCGCGGTGCCAGTAACAAATATTTCATGGGCACTTTGAAGTTCTTCCGGTTGGATATGGCGCTCTACAATTTTGTAGCCACGATCTTTAGCAAGCTGGATTACAGTTTGGCGTGTAATTCCATTTAAAAAACAATCGGGAGGAGGCGTGTTAATCACATTATCTTGACTGATCATAAAGAAATTTGCACCGGTACCTTCAACAACATAACCACGCCAATCAAGCATCAAAGCGTCATCATAACCAGCTTTTTCAGCATCGTGTTTTGCTAAAGTACAGATCATATACAGCCCAGCTGCTTTTGCGTGAACTGGCGCAGTTTCCGGCGGTGGGCGCCGCCACAGTGAAGTCTTTAAACTTATACCCTTATTGCGAGCCTCAGGAGAGAAATAAGAAGGCCATGCCCAAACGGCAATAGCTAAATGAATAGTTGTATCTTGAGCCGAAACGCCCATCATTTCACTACCACGCCAGGCAATTGGGCGCACGTAACCATCAATAATATTATTTGCCTCACATGCTTGAATGCAGGCAGAATCAATTTCATCAATGGAATAAGGGATTGTGAACCCCATTATCTTTGCAGAGCTTATCAGTCTAGTACTATGTTCTCGTAGTTTAAAGATATTACCTGAATAAACCCGTTCGCCTTCAAATACACTAGATGCATAATGGAGTGCGTGCGTAAGAATGTGTAAATTGGCTTCTTTCCAATCTAGCATTTGTCCATCGTACCAAATCAATCCATCCCTGTTATGAAAACCTTCGCTTTTCATGAAACTATCTTTCTATTATTTATTGTTTTGCGAAATGATCTTGCTTTAAATAACGTTATCTGGCATATATGTCAATAACACTGACATATCTTGTTATAACCATAAGAGTGAGTGGAAAATGGGAGCCTCAACGGCTGAAGCGGATAATAAAGCATCAGAAAATCCATATTCAGATGCTGAGCTTCGGGATGCAATGGAGTTGCTATTTTTTTCTTATAGAGATTTTATTAGGGAACCTGATGCAATTTTGAAAGAATATAAATTTGGACGCGCGCATCATCGTGTGATCCATTTTGTAGGTCGGAATCCAAATATAACTGTAAATCATTTGCTCAGTATCTTGAAGATTACAAAACAGAGTTTGTCTCGTGTATTGGGTCAACTAATACGAGAAAGATTTATCCGTCAAGTCGAGGGTTTAACTGACCGTCGGCAGCGTTTACTTTCTTTAACGCAAAAGGGTTATAATTTAGAGAACAAATTATCTAGATACCAGAGGAAACGAATAGCAACCGCTTTTGCGTGCGCTGGACCAGGTGCAGTTAATGGATTTTACAAGGTTTTATTATATATGATGAATAACCCTAAAGAGTTCAAAGAACGCACAAAGATCTAGAGAAAGGTGTTTTTGGATGAGCATGGAAAGGGCACATATTTTAGTAGTTGATGATGATGATCGACTTAGAGATCTGCTAAAAAATTATTTAAGTGACAATAATTTTCGTGTTACTACGGCGGACAATGTGAGAGTTGCTCGGTCTAAAATGGAGAATATCGAATTTGACCTAATTGTTCTTGATCGAATGATGCCAGGCGAAACGGGTTCGGAATTTGCGGCTTCGATAAGGCTGAATAATGATATACCGATACTGATGCTTACAGCTATGACTGAGACGAATGATCGAATTTTTGGTTTAGAAGTTGGTGTTGACGATTATCTAACTAAACCATTCGAACCCCGCGAATTGCTCCTACGAATTAATTCGATACTTCGTCGCGTTCCACATGAAATTTCTGATATTGATATGACCCAGGTACAATTTGGTAGATATAAGTTTGATTTACAGCGTGAAGAGTTAAGTTATGAAAATAACAAGGTTGGGCTGACTTCAGCGGAATCTAGATTACTGAGGATCCTTGTTGAGAAACCGGGAGCAATATTTAGTCGGAAATATTTGATGAATATAGTGGCTCCTGGTGGTGCAGAACGGACAGTAGATGTTCAAGTAAATCGTCTCCGACAAAAGATTGAGGCGGATGCTAAGTTGCCACGCTATTTACAGACGGTTCGTGGAAAAGGTTATATTTTTTGGCCAGATTGAGGAAAGGGGGGTGTCTGACGAATGATTAAGCACTTTCTGCCGAAGAGTTTGTTGGGACGCTCAATATTAATAATTGTAACTCCGCTGATACTACTCCAACTAGTATCGGCATTTGTGTTTTACGAAAGTCATTGGCAAAAGGTTAGCCTTCACTTAGCCCGTGCTGTTGTGGGCGATATTGCTGCTGTTGTCGATTTATTAGCACAAAACAACACGCCCGAAGGACGTGTTGCAGTCCTTGATTTGGCATCAACACATTTTGGATTAGAAGCACGAATACTTAGTGGTGAAGTATTGATGAATGGAGATATTACTAATAACTCGACTGATTTTAAGGGGTCGGTCCTCCTGAAGCTAATAAAACAGGCCATTAAAAAACCACTTAAAATTGATAATAATAAAATAGACAAACATGTCGTGATTTTTATTCAACTTTCCGGGGGTGTTTTAGAGGTGGTATTGAATCGTAAGCGTATTTTTAGTTCTACAACTTATGTTTTTGTTTTATGGATGGTTGGTACTGCTATGATTTTGTTTGGCGTTGCAACTGCGTTTATGCGTAATCAAGTTCGTCCTATTCGCCGGTTAGCAGTGGCAGCTGATGATTTTGGTAAGGGTCGTGATAATCCGCTCTTTAAACCAGAAGGCGCCAGTGAAGTGCGGCAGGCGGCTTCCGCCTTTATATCTATGCGAGATCGCATCCAACGCCAAATTAATCAGCGTACGGACATGCTATCAGGTGTTTCGCATGATCTAAGGACACCTCTAACCAGGATGAAATTGGAATTAGAAATGAAATTTGATCAGGAAGCCATCCACGACCTTAAAAATGATATAACCGAAATGGAACGTATGCTTGAAGCTTATCTCGCGTTTGCTCGGGGCGAAGGCGATGAAACACAAAACTTAGCTGATCCGTCTGCAATATTAAGCGATATTGTGAGTTCAGCTCGGCGAAATGGGGCTGCTATTGATTTGCATACAGAGGATGAAATTCAAGTCCTTTTGAGACCTCATGCCTTCAAGAGGTCAATAGCGAACCTGATAGAGAATGCCATTAGATATGCGGAGCACGTTACTGTTAGGATTGGACAGCGCCGCCATTCCATTGAAATTATAATTGATGATGATGGGCCGGGAATTCCTGAGGAGCTTCGTGAAGATGCTTTTAAACCCTTCTACAGGCTTGAGGATTCGCGCAATCCTGAAACAGGTGGAGTTGGACTCGGTCTGTCTATAGCTCGTGATATTATTCGGGGTCACGGCGGTGAAATTTTTTTGGGAAATTCGCCGACTGGTGGTTTGCGTGTACAGTTAACCCTTCCTCTTTAAAAAGGTTAAAATTCTTTTTTGTATGATTTTTTAATTTTATAATTTGAGACGTTCAAGTGTTATTCAATAAGATTACTCGGTTTTGTTTATCTAACAATTGTTTAAGCTTTTCATGATGGTTTCAGCTTTAGCCAGGTCTTTGTCTAAGGTTGCCATTGTTTTCGCCATATCCGGGCTTTCATCTTTGAGCCAAGTTCTAAAACTACGAAAAAATATAGCGCCAAGAACTTTAGTTTTTATACACCCAAGTGGTGTACGGGTGGCTATTCCAACAATGTTTAGAATGATCTCCATACTGTTTATGAGATTATTAAACCCATAGCTGCTTGCTACAGGATCGATGGCAACAGTGTCTTTATAGATTGAATTAAGGGCTATTTTGTGCAGGTTTAGTGAATCAAAACGGGCCATTAATATTTCAAATATTTGTTCACGTATTGATCCCATATTCGTGATATTGGAAAAATTTTTCATAGCCTGCTCATCAAGTTGACGGTTAAATGCACTCAGAATCGATAATTTTGATGAAAAATTCTCGTTTAGAGTACTATTTTCTATTTTTGCAGCCTCAGCTATTTTATTCATCGTTACTTCCTGCCAAGGCATTGTTTCGGCAAGTTTTAAGGTGGCTAAAATTATTTTTTCATTTGGTTTTATTTTTTTTCGCGCCATAAATATTATTTGGTATTTTGTTAATAAGGACTGTGACTATACGCTTATTTGTCAAATTTCGGAAGAACACAGATAAATATTTTTTAAATTTTATAAATTTTTTTTTATGATATAACTAAGGAAACAGAAGGTAGAATAATAGCCGTGAAATATAATAAAACAACTTGCAGAAGCAGATTACATACATTTCTTGAAAAAGAAGAAGAGCGTGAACTATTAGTTCGAGCAGGTAAAGGTGACCAAGAAGCTTCTGATCGTTTGATTACCAGCCATTTTAATTACGTTGTTAGGTTAGCTAAAGGTTATCGCCGATCCGGTGTGCCGATGTCTGATCTTATTCAGGAGGGCATGGTAGGATTAGTGCAGGCGGTTAAACGATTTAATCCAGATAGAAAGGTTCGTTTGTCGACATATGCTATGTGGTGGATTCGGGCTTCAATGCAAGATCATATTGTTCGATCTTGGTCGTTAGTTCGCCTGTCGACAACTTCTGCGCAGAAATCATTGTATTTGAATTTACGTCGCCTTACAGCTGATTTGATCGATGGTGCCGATATGCTTAGCGATGAAATTGTTACCAGATTAGCCGAGCGTTTTCAAACAACGGCGTCAGATGTTCGGAATTTAGCGTGGCGGATAGCTAATAAAGATCAATCCTTAGATGCGCAACTTTCGTCGCGTAGTGAAGTTACTTGGCTGGAAGTTTTGGCCTCAGAAGAGCCAAATGCGGAGGAGATCTTGACAGCTAAAGGGGATAAGATGCAATTATATAACATTATTTCCAGGGCACTTTCAAAATTACCCGATCGTGAGCAGTTTATTATTCGGCACAGGTATCTAAGCGAAGCTAAGAAAACTTTTGCATCGATAGGTCAGGAACTAAATCTATCAAAAGATCGGGTGCGTCAGCTTGAGGCGTGTGCCTTAAAAACTTTACAAGAATTATTAGAACCCATTTTGGTTCAGAATCATTTTTCTATCAAATAACCTATGTATATTTTATTTATTTAAATCTATAGAGCGTTGCACGGCTTTGTTGACAGCTTTGCTAATTAAGTGTTGCATACCATTTTGCCCCATAAGAATGGAAAGAGCTGCTTCTGTTGTGCCACCGGGGCTAGTAACATTTTGGCGTAATATTGATATTTCTTCAGAGGATTTCAGGAGGAGTTCACTTGAACCTGCAACTGTTTTAATGGCGAGGTTTTTCGCCATTTCGTAGTCTAGACCAGCCTCTTTTCCCGCCAGAATCATGGTTTCTGTCAATAAGAAGACGTAAGCCGGCCCGGAACCCGAAATAGCAGTTACAATATCAATTAGGTTTTCATCATCAAGCCAGCATGCTTCTCCAACTGCTTCTAGCAGATTAAGGCAGATAGATCGGGTTTTATGGTTAACATAATTATTCCCACAAGCAACCGTAATGCCGCGTCTAACTGCGGCCGGTGTGTTTGGCATGGCGCGAATAATAGCATTATGCTTACCGAGTATTTTCTCAAAATAGTTGATATTTTTTCCAGCTGCTATAGAGATAAAAGTGCTTTTCCCTGAAAAACACTTATAATCGGGGATTATTTCATCCATCATTTGCGGTTTGACAGCAAAAATAACAAAATCCGGTTCGAAGGCGGAACTTGTATCACCTAATCTATTAAATAAAGTCACACCGTTTTTAAGAAAGTCACCTAAATTACTTTTATTGGGTTCTATTACGGAGATATTTGCGCCTTTTATATTTTGATTAAGCCAGCCGCTCAAAAGCGCACTACCCATTTTGCCACAGCCGACCAATAATATTTTTTGGTTTATCTGTTTGTTCATTATGCCTCGCCGATAGGCTCTAAAATCGAGGCTGCTATAGCTTGTTTAGGGTCTTTCCCGCCCCAAATAACATATTGGAATGCCGGATAGAATTTTTCACAAGCTGTTATGGCATTTTCGAGCAAATCCTCCA
Organism: uncultured Rhodospirillaceae bacterium; assembly: GCA_964639965.1. GTDB lineage: Bacteria > Pseudomonadota > Alphaproteobacteria > Rhodospirillales > UBA2165 > TMED23. The sequence continues at coordinate 16,303 of CAZXGI010000015.1, read as the reverse complement.
CTTGTTGTGGAGCAAAATTATTGACACCGCGCAATGGAAATGCATGGCGATACATTGGTAAGGCCTCTTCTTGCCAGATACAGAAATGTCCTAACCAAAGTTTATCATTTATCAAAGCAAGTAAATTGTTGATTATTGAATTTTTATTCTCTGGAACACGAAGATCGAATGCGCAACTGAAATTGACTGCAGATATTTCATCTGACCAAGCAAAATGAAGGGAATAATCACACCAGCGACCGTTATAAACAGCCGCGATTTCCTCATCGCATACTCGGTTTAAGCGCCAACCCTGGTTACTTACGACTTCCTCAATAATGTCGAGCGGGCTTATTTCTTGAACAAATTTTTCATTACATACTAACTGATCCATAGTCTTTCTCCCGCACGAACTGATAGTGGAGATCAAAAGTGAAGCACCTAGTTTAATCACCCTCTACTAGATATAGTGCTTTACTTCTTCTGACACACTAGTTGTAGCCTGCCAGAACACGTGTCTGTAATCAAGAGCGTCAATCTCAATGACGGGTATTTTCTGTGGATAAATAATTTAATTTGTGTGTAATTGAAGGGAGAGCTAGGCTTTTTTCGGATTTTTTGCAGCTTTAGTTTTTTTGGTTGTTGTGTCCCTTGAGGTCGTTTTCGAAGATAGGGTCATTAATTCGGCTTCTAGTTTAGTGATTCTTCCCTTGAGTTTCTCCTGTTCATCCCTTGATTTCTCAATCATCGACTGTAGCACTTCAAATTCTTCTCGTGTTACAAGGTTCATGCTACCAATAAAATCTTCTACGCGATGTCGAATTATTTGTTCAAGTTCATCTTTCATACCAGCCACTGTTCCAACGGCGCTATTAGCAACTTTTGCAAGGTCATCAAAGATACGATTACGTGTTTGCATAGCTCAATTCCTATCAAAAATTGAGGGTATAAGCCCAACTCATTGAAAGATATATATGCTGATTATTCTTATTTAGCAACTCTAGGTTGGTCTCAATTTTTAACCTAACAGAAAACTAGAATTTTTAACATTAAGATTTGAAGCCGAAGTATCTTAGCTTAGCTTCGAAACTTGCGTCTGAGATCCTAGCATCATATAACTCACAAATGATTTTAGTGACCGGAGCAGCTGGATTTATAGGATCAAACCTCGTAGCTGAATTAGCAGCAAACGCTGAAGGTAGCATTGTAGCCTGTGATAGCATGGATGATGGAGACAAGTGGCGTAATTTGGCAAAACATGAAGTAACCGAGATGGTCAATCCTTCCGATTTGTTTTCGTTTCTTAACAAATATGGAAATAGTATTGATTTAATTTTTCATATGGGCGCTATATCGTCAACGACCGAGACAAATGTGGATCTTATAATTAAGAATAATTTCCAACTTTCCTTAGATTTATGGAATTGGTGTGCTGCTAATGAGGTTAAATTTATTTACGCTTCTTCTGCTGCAACGTACGGCGATGGGGGGAGAGATTTTGACGATGATGGATCGTGTGAGGCGTTGGCTAAGCTTTCACCAATGAATGCTTACGGTTGGAGTAAGCATCTTTTTGATAGGCGTGTTGCTAGAGTCGTTGCTGACGGTGGGAAACAACCGCCACAGTGGGTTGGTCTAAAATTTTTTAATGTTTATGGGCCTAACGAATATCATAAGGGTAGTCAACAAAGTGTAATTTCTCAAATTTTTAAGCAAATTATGGAAACTAAGAAGGCTAAACTATTTCAGTCTCATAATGCAAATTATGAAGATGGGGGGCAGTTACGTGACTTTATTTGGGTTGGCGATTGTGTTGATGTAATGATATGGTTGTCTAAGCATCCTAGTGTCAGCGGATTGTTTAATTGTGGTACTGGTAGGGCACGTTCATTCAAAGAATTGGCTGAAGCTGTGTTTGCTTCTTTAGACAAGGAGCCGAAAATAATATATGTCCCTACTCCTGACATAATTAGGGATAAGTATCAATATTTCACGCAGGCGAGAATGGAACGTTTACGTTTGGCTGGATATACCGGTAAGGGTACGTCGCTTGAGAAAGGCGTGAAAAAATATGTTTCTGAGTATCTGCTTTCAACTGATCCCTATCGTTAGTTATTGCGTGATTTCACAGTGTTATTTGATCTAGATTAGGCGTAGTAGTAGCAATATTAGCAGAGCCTTCGTTTTTTTGGGGAACATTCATCAGCATGACAATGGCTATAGCTTTTCCAAATATTGATCCAGTGATTTTTTCTTTTGGGCCGATTTCTATCCGGTGGTATGCTCTCTCATATATCGCAGGTCTTTTGATAGGAATTAAGTATATTAGTGCCTTTGTATCTAAGCCACCATATGCGATGGGTAAAAAGGATGCTGAAGATTTGTTGATATGGCTAACACTTGGGGTGATTCTTGGCGGAAGACTAGGTTACGTGGGATTCTATAACCCGGAGTTTTACACCGTTAATCCATTGGCAATTCTTAAAGTCTGGGAGGGGGGTATGTCTTTTCATGGTGGATTAATTGGAGTTGTCGGAGCTACAATTTTATTTTGTCGACAGCGGAAATTAAATTTTCTTGCCGTTGGTGACGCTATAGCTTGTGCTGCGCCATTTGGTTTATTTTTTGGTCGAATTGCAAATTTTATCAACGGAGAGTTATTTGGCCGGGTTTCTGATGTGCCGTGGGCTATGATTTTCCCATATGGTGGTGAGTTACCGCGACATCCCAGCCAGCTTTATGAAGCATTCTTTGAAGGTATTCTGTTGTTTGTTATACTGTTTTTATTATCAAAGAATGAGCGTTTAAGGCATAGGGGAGGGTTTTTATCTGGTTTCTTTATGGTTGGCTACGCTTTTTTTAGGGGATTTATTGAGTTTTTTCGCGAACCTGATTCGCATATTGGTTTTTTATATAACAATTTTACGACGGGTCAGGTTTTATCAGTTCCGTTAGTCTTGTTGGGAGCCTATCTCATGTATAATGCGAAAAGACTCGATTAATTTTCTTGGTATTTTGTTATGAGTAAGCTCCTCAATCACATAAAGAGCCGTATTCTTGCAGAGGGCCCACTCTCAGTTGCTGATTACATGGATGAGGCACTATTTAATCCGGAATATGGTTATTATATGGTTGGTGATCCTTTGGGAAAAAAAGGCGACTTTGTTACCGCCCCTGAAATAAGTCAGATGTTTGGTGAGTTAATAGGTCTTTGGTGTTTGGATATATGGAAAAAAATGGGTTCTCCCGTAAAGATTAATTTGGTTGAATTAGGCCCCGGTCGCGGTACATTGTTGGTTGATTCCTTACGGGCAATATCTAATTTCCAACCCTTTATATCTGCAATCAATATCCATATAGTTGAAATTAGCCCAAATTTAATTAACCGCCAGAAACGAAATTTAAAAGCTTTGAGCTATGATATTGAATGGCATGATAATTTCCAGGACGTGCCCAAGGGCCCACTCATCATAATTGCTAATGAATTATTTGATGTTCTTCCAATTCGTCAATTCGTAAAGTCGGCTAACGGTTGGGTGGAACGTAGGGTTGGTTGTAATGGGCTTGGTGAGTTAGTCTGGGTATCCGACAAAAGTCGTTTAATATCAAGAAATTTAATTCCTCCAAATTTGGCGCGAACTAAGCTGGGAAGTATTTTTGAGTTGACTCAATCGGGTATTGACCTCATTTCAAATATTACTAAGTCGATTGTTAAATTCGGTGGTGCTGCACTGGTAATTGATTATGGTCACATAAAAACCGCTGTAGGAGATACCCTTCAGGCCGTTAAAAATCATAGTTATTCTAATATTTTAGGAGATCCTGGCAAGGCGGATATATCGGCGCATGTAGATTTTGAGTGTTTAGCTAATAAAGCAATTGCCATGGGAGGTGTAATTTGTGGTCCCGTTACCCAAAGAGATTTCTTGCTTAGCCTTGGGATTGAGGTCCGTGCTACGCAGTTGAAAAATTTTGCCTCAACGCGGCAGAAGTCAGACGTTTTAATGGGGCTGAATCGGTTGATTGGAGCAGATGAAATGGGCAATGTTTTCAAAGTGATGGCGGTCATCCACCCAGATCAAAAGTTCCCGGACGGTTTTAGAAGGAAATTTTAACCCGGATTATAGGTTTAAAAGATTGAAGATGATTAGTCTCAAACAATTTAATTCTTCACCGAGTATTATTCATGGTTTTTTTACTCGTGAAGGTGGAGTTAGTAAAGGCTTATACAAATCTCTTAATTGTGGTTTTGGGTCTGATGATATATATGAGAATGTAGATGCAAATCGTAAATACGCACTAATAGAATTAGGTATTCCAGATGGAAACTTATTGACTTGCATGCAAAACCATTCGGCAAAAGCGCTATCCGTCACAAAACCCTGGACCCAAGAGAACAGTCCACTAGCTGATGGGATGGCGACAAATATTCCTGATATTGTACTTGGTATTCTCACTGCAGATTGTGCTCCCGTATTATTTGCAGACCCTGTAGCAGGCATAGTTGGAGCAGCTCATGCCGGATGGCAAGGTGCGCTGAATGGAGTTCTAGAGGCTACTTCGCACGAAATGATCAAATTAGGCGCTTCTTACACTAATATTGAGGTTGCGATTGGACCATGCATTGGGATGGACTCTTATGAAATAGGCCCAGAGTTCCGGGAAAATTTTGTAAATAGTAGTGAAAAAAATCATCAGTTTTTTCGGCCTTCTGTTAGAAAAGGACACCACATGTTTGATATGATATCATACATCAAACACAGATTATTAGAGATAGGAATTTCTAGGATATACAGCACGGATTATGACACTTGCCGCGATGATGCGCTATTTTTTTCCTATCGACGGTCAGTAACGCGAGGTGAAAAAGATTATGGCCGGGAATTGTCTGCTATTTCTTTAATTTCATAAATTTAATTAAGATGAGGAATTATGCCTTATATTGTAATTTTAGCTCTATTTTTTTTTTAGCATGTTGGTGACTTGCATTGCTTAGGAGCATTAAAATTATTATTTTTTTGGGAGTTATTCCATTACTTGCGTCCTGTGGTGAATTGCCCAAACCTTTTGCTCAATCTTCTATTAAAAAAAATTATCCATTAATAACCTACTCTGGTGGTGGCGCAATAAAGGTTGAAGTTGATTCAGCATTGCCGGCGTCGTTATCAAAACCATTAATTGAGAATATGGTGGAATCGCTTTGGAAAGAGAACATTCCTGCTAGCACTTCCATAGACTTTAACCCACGATATTTACTCAAAGGTGAGTTAAAGATCCTGAATTCATCCTTATTTGAGGCTGAAAAAGTTGAGCTCATTTGGAAGTTATCTGAGCGGAATAAGTCACAAAACTATGAATTTACTTATCCACTCTCTGGAGAAAGTCCTGGCTGGTTGTTGCTTGATAAAAATCCACTTAAGTTTCTTTCCCAGGAAATGGGTAGAGATGTGGCAAGGCGGTTATATAAAGAGCAAGGATTAGAAGAATTAGAGTTGAGTTTAATACCCAATATTGAAGGGCCAGTCTCGCGTAATCAATTAAATTTATCTAGAAAATTAAATATGTCGCTTCCAAAGCGAACCAACGATTCGCTATTTATGGCAAAAAAACACAGAATTTTTTTTGATAAGGTAGTTGGAGCACCTGGAGATGGGAATAATTCGCTTCAAAAATATTTGCGACGGAATTTGATTATTGCTGGTCTAGATGTGGTTAAAGATCGTAATGGTTCCATGTTCTTATTGAACGGTTTTGTTAATGTAAGTCCAACTTATGATGCATTAAATGACATCGCAATTACGTGGTTAGTAACTACGAAAGAAGGGAAAATAGTTGGAAAAACAACGCAAAACAATAAAATATCAAAAGGAGTTGTTGATCGAGAATGGGGACAAGTTGCAAAAGACGCAGCAAGAGAAGGGAGCATTGGTATTATGAATATTTTAACAAGATATTTAACTTCAGCTGCCAATGAAGGATTAGAATTGTATATTGGAAGCTTAAAAAGTGCAGTAAAAGCGGATGTATAGCATTTACATAAACTAGTCTCGCTGTTAAACAAAACTGAGATTAATACTTTTGTCTATATAATTATTTTTTACTGCTATTATATTTAGTTTCATCCGTTTTTTTATTTTTTTCTTTTATAAGGGGTCCTAGCAGGATGAAAGTTCTCAGCTGTAATAGTAATCGTCCGATAGCAGAGGCAATATCAGCCTATTTAAACTTACCTCTTACTCGAGCGAGTATTAGACGTTTCTCGGATATGGAAGTTTTTGTGGAAATTAACGAAAATGTTCGGGGCGAGGATGTTTTTGTTATTCAATCCACATCTTATCCAGCTAATGATAATTTGATGGAGTTGTTAGTGACGTTAGATGCTCTCAAACGAGGTTCGGCTAGAAGAATTACTGCTGTGCTGCCGTATTTTGGCTATGCTAGGCAAGATCGCAAGTCAGGTCCGCGGACGCCGATTTCTGCAAAATTAGTAGCCAATTTAATAACTGAGTCTGGTGCGGATCGCGTTTTAACACTCGACTTACATGCTGGTCAAATCCAGGGTTTTTTTGATATTACTCTAGATAACCTCTATGCAGCACCGGTATTTATTAAAGATATTAAAGAAAAATATAATTGCGACGATCTTATTATGGTTTCGCCGGACGTTGGGGGAGTGGTGCGTGCTCGAGCTTTTGCAAAAGGATTGAATACAGATTTGGCTATCATAGATAAGCGACGAGAAAAAGCTGGAGAGTCTGAGGTTATGAATATTATAGGTGACGTTAGAGATCGTCGTTGTATTTTGATTGACGATATAGTCGATTCAGGTGGTACCCTATGTAACGCAGCTGTTGCGCTAATGGATCATGGTGCAAAGTCTGTTTCTGCCTATATAACTCATGGTGTTTTATCAGGGGGAGCTGTTGCGCGGATATCAGCTTCACCCATTGAGACACTTGTTGCAACGGATAGTATCACTCCGACAGAAGCTATGCGCGTTGCTCATAATATTTTACAAATTACGATTGCTCCGCTTATAGCTGAAGCTATGAGAAGAATTAGCGATGAAAATTCTGTTTCTAGTTTGTTTGAAATTAGTCTATAGACTAGCCCAAATCGATATTCACAATGTATTGACAGTATCGCGTTAAAGCTTTAAACCCCAGCGTTTCTCATACGATAGATTATAAGTGGTGTCTCTGGAGGCCATAATAGTTTTTTGGTGAATCTTAGGAGCAAGAAAAATGGGTGACGTTATTCATATTGCCGCAGAATTACGCGACCAAGCGGGAAAAGGCGTAGCTCGAGCCGTCCGTCGAGAGGGTAAAGTGCCAGCCGTCATTTATGGTGACAATCAGGGGACCCTATCAATTTCTCTTGATGGCAGCGAGCTAACTAAGTTAATAAAAAATCCTGGTTTTTTTACGCAAATTTTTGCCGTAGATATTACAGGAAAAAAACATGAAGTTTTAGCGCGTGATATACAAACCGATCCAGTGACAGATCTTCCGTTGCATGTTGATTTTATGAGATTTAACCAAAATACAAGAATTGTTATCGAAGTTCCAGTCAGTTTCCTAAATGAAGAGGCCTCGCCAGGACTTAAGAGAGGGGGTGTTTTAAACATTGTACGTCGGGAATTAGAATTACGATGTTCTCCAACAAATATTCCGCAAGCTATTGAAATTGATTTAACTGGTTTTGATATTGGCGATTCCATTCATATTTCGGCGTTAAATTTGCCCGATGGTGTTGAGCCTATTACGGATCGTGATTATACAATTGCAACCGTTGCAGCTCCAACAGTGATGGCGGTAGAGGAAGAGGAAGAGGAAGAGGAAGACGAAATCACTGATGGCGAAGAAGGTGAAGGAGGAGCCGAGGTTACTGAGGACGGGACCCCTGAGGTTACAGAAAGTGATTCTGAAGATTAGACTGTGCTGAATTATACAGTAATTGGGAACAGAAGATAAACTCGGAGAATACTCATGTACCTTCTAGTTGGCTTGGGGAATCCTGGTTCTAGCTATGCAGGTAATCGTCACAATATAGGATTTATGGCGGTAGACGAAATCCATCTCCATTATTCCTTCCCATCATTCCGGAACAAGTTTCATGGCGAAGTTTCAGAGGGTGCAATATCGGGCCATAAAGCTTTTATTCTTAAGCCAACAACATATATGAATGAATCTGGTTGTTCTGTTGCGGAGGTTATACGCTTTTATAAAATTGAATTAGGGAATGTGTTTGTTCTGCACGATGAACTTGATCTCCCGCGAGGAAAAATCCGGGTTAAAAAAGGTGGCGGACTTGCAGGACATAATGGTCTCAAGAGTATTGCGCATTATATTGGACCAGAATTTTATAGAGTTCGAATAGGAATAGGCCATCCGGGTGATAAAAGTCGGGTAACCGGTCATGTACTTAACGATTTTTCTAAATTAGACCAGCAATGGTTGACCCCTCTATTGGGCAGCTTGGCGAAGGGTATACCTAAATTAATATTGGGCGATGGATCTGGATTTGTATCTGACGTTATGGTTAATGTTAGTCGTTTGACTTAACATTATGAAAGAAACTTAGAATGGGATTTAATTGCGGTATTGTTGGGCTACCGAATGTTGGAAAGTCGACCCTTTTTAATGCGTTGACAGAGACTATGGTAGCTGGAGCAGCTAACTATCCGTTTTGCACCATCGAACCAAATACTGGCCGCGTAAATGTGCCGGATAAACGTTTGCTTGATATATCCAAAATAGCCGGTTCAGCTCAGGTAATACCAACTCATATGGAGTTTGTTGATATTGCGGGGTTGGTCAAAGGAGCAAGCAAAGGTGAGGGCCTCGGCAATCAGTTTCTAGCAAATATTAGAGAAACTGATGCCATATTGCACGTTCTTAGGTGTTTTGAGGATACTAAAATTACACATGTTAATGAAAAGATAGATCCAATTAGGGATATTGATATCGTTGAAACTGAATTGATGTTAGCTGATTTAGAAAGTTTAGAGAAACGCTTGGATCCTCTAACCAAGAAAGTTAGAGGTAATGATAAGGACGCAATCCAACAACTTGCTATCATAGAACGCGTATTATCAGGTTTGCATGAAGGAAAACCAGCTCGTAATGTTGCTATTGCCAATGAAGATTTGCGATTGTTTAAGACGCTAAATCTATTGACCTCAAAACCTGTTTTATACGTCTGCAACGTAGGGGAAAATGATGCAGGTACGGGAAATATATATACAAATTTGGTATCAAAGCATGCGATAGAAAATGGGGCAGGTTACATAATTATTTCTGCAAAAATTGAGTCAGAAGTTTCGCAAATAGTGAATGCAGAAGAAAGGAAAGAGTTTTTTGAATCCTTGGGTATGGAAGAAGCTGGACTTTCAAGATTGATACGGTCTGGCTATGAACTTTTAGGTTTGATTACGTATTTCACAGCTGGACCAAAAGAAACCCGTGCTTGGACAATTGGAGTTGATACCAAAGCCCCAAAAGCAGCCGGGGTAATACATACGGATTTTGAGAATGGTTTTATTTGCGCCGAGACTATATCCTTTGATGATTTTGTTAGCCTTGGCGGTGAAATAAATTGCAAAGAGTCTGGTAAAATGCGTCAAGAAGGTCGAGAATACATAGTCAAAGATGGTGATGTAATTTTATTTAGATTTAATAACTAGCATAATATACTTACACTGCATTTTGCCAGAATTTATGGAAACGGTTGATATACTTTAAAGCCTGATATGAGGTTTTCGCAATAAAGGATTGGACCCCATTCATTTAATGTTAGCTGAAAACCTTGTTTTTAAAATTCTGCCAGTCGGCTCTAAGGTGAGCCAAAACAATCATAGGTAGAGCTATCGAAATATCCCATAGAGCGTCCCAACCGCCACGAAGAACCACCGGAACCATAATCCAAGGTGCTGCAGTAATAATTTGGACATGTTCATCCTTATCAATTTGACCTCTGTTTTCTAATACTTTTTCGATTCTCTTTGGAAAAGCCCAATCAGAACGATAAATAATTCGACCATCTGGATTGATGATATACACCATATTCGGCAGTTCACCATATGCCTTGTGCATATTACCCTGCAAATCATCAATTAGAATTTTGCGGGGTTCGTCATAATATTCTTTTAGCTTTTCGGATCTTTTAATTTTTTGTTCGTTACTCTCATGAGGGCCAAGGCGCGAACCAGGGTGAGCTTCACGAACATAAACAAGCAAAAATTCAACATCTGGATATTTAATTTGAAGTCGTTTAATTCCCGGAATATTCTTAACATACATTGCACATGTAATTGAACCTGTTTCTAGAACTACCCATTTTCCACGATAATTTTCAAGAGAAACTTCACTTCCATTTTGGTCTCGAATAGTAAAATCTTCTGCTAATTCTCCTGCTTTTGAACCCGGAAAGGCCCCTAAGTCATATTCTGACATCTTATACCGTTGATAGTTATAGGTAGTTTTTGGCATCTTATTATTCCTTACCTTAATAAAATTTTCTTTTAGACAAGGTATCTTAATTTAACACTACTTCGCAATTATTTTGGTAGCGAACGTATTGAAGTTTGATTTACTTTATTCGTATATATTGTTTATTGTACCTTAAATTCATCAAAGAAGTTATTTCCTTTGTCATCCACCACTATAAACGCTGGGAAGTTTTTAACTTCTATTTTCCAAATTGCTTCCATGCCTAGCTCTTCATATTCTACAATTTCGATTTTCTTGATGCAGTCTTGCGCGAGCCGTGCCGCTGGACCACCAATAGAGCCGAGATAAAACCCTCCGTGTTTTTTGCATGATTCTGTTACTGATTTTGAACGATTACCCTTAGCAAGCATGACCATCGAGCCACCGTTAGCTTGAAATAGATCAACGTAGCTATCCATGCGACCAGCTGTGGTTGGTCCGAACGAGCCGGAAGCCATTCCTTCGGGTGTTTTTGCTGGACCGGCATAATAAATTGCATGATTTTTGATATAATCTGGAAGTCCTTTGCCATTGACAATACATTCTTTGAGCTTTGCATGCGCTATATCACGGGCAACAATTATAGTACCTGTTAAAGCTAGACGTGTCTTAATAGGATATTTTGATAGTTCGGAACGGATATTATTCATAGATTGATTTAGGTCGAGATCTACGACATCGCTATTAAGATCTTGATCCATGATCTCGGGCAGGAATCGTGCGGGATTAGTATCTAGTTCTTCCAAAAAAATCCCTTCTTTAGTGATTTTACCTAAAATCTGGCGATCGGCTGAACATGAGACACCAATACCGATTGGGCAAGAGGCGCCATGGCGTGGTAAGCGAATAACTCGTACGTCATGGCAAAAATATTTTCCGCCGAATTGAGCTCCTATCCCTATTTTTTGTGTAAGTTTATGGATTATTTCTTCTAGTTCTCTATCTCGGAAGATTTGTCCATACTCATTGCCCCGATTGGGTAAGTTATCGAGATAATGTGTTGATGCGTATTTGACCATTTTAAGATTAAATTCAGCCGAGGTTCCCCCAATCGCTATCGCTAAATGGTAGGGAGGACAGGCGGAAGTCCCGATACTGCGAATTTCTTTATCTAAAAATTGAATAAGGCTTTCAGGGTTTAACACGGCACGAGTTTGTTGATATAGCATTGTCTTATTTGCTGAACCGCCACCTTTTGCGACAAAAAGAAACTTGTAGTCAGTTCCTTGATCAGCATAAATTTCAATTTGTGCTGGAAGGTTGTCGCCTGTATTGACCTCTTCATACATTGTTATTGGCGCTAGTTGGCTGAAACGAAGGTTATCCAATTTGTAGGTGCGCTGTACACCCTCTGAGATTGCTGCTTCACTATTGCCATCTACCCACACTTGTTCTCCTTTTTTACCAATAATGATCGCGGTGCCGGTATCTTGGCACATTGGAAGAATCCGCCCAGCGGCTATATTTGCATTCTTAAGCAGATCGAGTGCTACGAATTTATCATTGTCAGACGCATCTGGATCATCGACAATTTTTTTTAATTGCTTTAGATGCTGGGTTCGCAATAAATGTGAGGTATCTGAAAACCCTTTCGCCGTTAGAAATGCAATTCCTTCTGGGTCGATTTTTAGAATTTCCCTGCCAGCGAGGTTGATAATTTTTATGTAATCGGTGGTTAAAAGACGATAAGTTGTATCATCATCAATGAACGGGACCATCGGGAAATAATCTTTGTCGCTCATGGGATCACCTGATTATTGTTGGAGAAATTGAAGGTCGGACCGATATTTTATTTTTTTCGAAACGTATCAAGCGTTATCACTTCCGCGGTTTGGTTCTTATGTTTTTCATTTTTATTTTCTGTACTAACTGAGGTCGAATGTTTTGTCTCTACTTTATCACTATTTTTAGGTGAATGTGACAGCTCTTCAACTAAAGAAATTGGTTCAATCTTTTTTTCTGTTTCGTGCTTATCTGTTGAACGTAATATAATTAATTCGGTTTCTGAATTTACTGGTAATAGTTTCTCATCTGAGGAAGGTGCTCCAATTTGAAGCGCAAAGTTTACTGAGGGGTCGGCAAAAGAGGTTACTGCACCAAAGGGAATTTTTAACTTACCTTTTTTACCACTAAAAGAAAGTGATACCTCAAAGCCATTCTCGTTAACAATAAGCCCTTCAAATTGATGTTGCAGCACAATTGTAATTTCTTCGGGATATTGGGCACGAAGGAATTCCGGAATTTCGACACCATAATAACTGGTTTGTATATCTATATAAAGATGGTGGTTACCCGAAGGCTCCTTTTTTGAAAGTTGTTTTAATGCGCGGGCTAGAACATTTAAAAGTGCTTCGTTGACCCATTGGTTGTATGGGAAAATTTCTTTCGACATTCTAATACTCTTGGTCTTATTTAGGTTAAGTTAATTTAATTTTGGTTATATGGTAGTTTAATCTCGAACGATTCGCAAATTTAGTGAAGGGCTTCTG
>CAZXGI010000015.1:0-3335 GCA_964639965.1 uncultured Rhodospirillaceae bacterium | reverse complement strand
TGTTGCAAGGTGCCCTTCGAACCCCGTAGTAGCTATGCTATTAAGCAGCTACCGCAAATGCTTCATTATCGTTTGCATTTGTAGAATTAGCCCGATAACGGTGGAACAATACCGGGTAAAAACTTTGATTTTACTACGCACGTCGATCCTGTTTCGCCCCCATAAGAGATATTTAATTCAGGCTATCCTCGCTCAATGGCCCGGATTACCAAGAAATTTGGTGGAGGCGCCGGGCACTGCCCCCGGGTCCGTTACGCTTATTCTGCAAAGTGTTTATCACCATAGTCGGAAACCCGACACGCTTAATATAGTCTGATCAGAAGATTATTGAAAGAGCACAGTGGGTGTTATTTGTTGATTCAAATAAATCCTGACTTTATAAAATTACTGAAGTCTTTGATCCTTGCCAGACAAAAAGGTAGGGTATTTTTTAAAAATGATAGTTTAAATTGCTTTGAAATCAGGAATATTTCCCAAATGGACCTTACCCCTCAACAAAAACAAGAAATTAAAGAATTGCGCGCTACAAGCTTTGCGACTCGTAGAGTGACTGTACCGTCACTCGAAGATATCTTGTATAAACCGATCCCAGTTTTAGATCATGGTTTTGTCCGTGTAATAGATTATATGGGCGACGATTCAGCGATTGTACAGGCCGCACGGGTATCTTATGGGAAAGGCACAAAGAAGGTCTCAGATGATTCTGGTTTAATCAATTATTTATTGAGGCACCGCCATACCACTCCTTTTGAGATGTGCGAAATTAAATATCACGTAAAAGTTCCAATATTTATAGCGCGTCAATGGATACGTCATCGTACCGCTAATGTTAACGAATACTCCGCCCGGTATTCTGTACTTGATCGTGAATTTTACATTCCAAATGTTGATCAATTGGGCATGCAATCAAAGGAAAATCATCAAGGCAGAGGCAAGTTGTTGGAAGGTGCGGAGGCTCAACATGTATTAAACCTGCTCAAAGAAGATGCGACCCGTAATTATGATCATTACGTTGAAATGTTAAATGAGGATCATGATGGAAATATAATTGATGAGGGGCGAGTTGGTCTGGCACGCGAACTTGCCCGAATGAATTTAACATTAAATGCGTATACTCAATGGTATTGGAAAATTGATCTTCATAATTTGTTGCATTTTTTGTCACTTAGAGCAGATGCACATGCTCAATACGAAATACGTGTCTATGCAGACGCAATGTTGGAAACGGTTGAACGTTGGGTGCCAATTGCCCATAAAGCTTTCCTCCAATACCGTGTGGGTAGTGTTAGTTTTTCATCAGCCGCAATTGAAATCGTACGAAATATGCTTGCCGGTAAACCTGTTTCACAAGAGTCTAGTAAGTTGAGTAAACGGGAGTGGCGTGAACTCATGATAGCGTTGGGACAGAAAGAATAGTTTTCGTCTGTGATTAGTTGTCCGCGTTCGGAGATTTAGTAGATATTTATTTACGCTCTTTTATTAACGGAACCTTGCGCTGCGCTTTTCCAGAGTATGAGCTTAACGGACGAATCAAGGTGTTATTTGAATTCTGTTCTATGTAGTGGGCCGACCAACCGGCAATTCGGGACATTACAAAGATCGGCGTATAAAGGTTCACAGGAAATCCCATCAAATAGTAGGCGGGCCCGGATGGAAAATCTAAATTTGGATGGATTCCTTTTTCGTTAATAAAAATGTCTGCCAAGATGTTATATATACCTAACCACTTAGTATCACCTGACCACTTGGTTAGGTCTTCAAGGCAGCTTTTCATCGTAGGTACTCTACTATCACCTTGTTTGTAGACACGATGACCAAATCCCATGATTAGTTTTTTTGTTTTTATAGCGTCTCTAATCCAGGCGTCTGCACGCGCCGGATTCCGAATCTCTTTCATCATATCCATGACAGCTTCGTTCGCACCTCCATGGAGGGGACCTTTTAATGCCCCAATTCCACCCACAACTGCTGAATAGATATCAGACCTCGTTGAGGTTATCACTCGACTAGTGAAGGTTGAAGCATTGAAACTATGTTCTGCATATAGAATCAACGAAATATCGAATGCTTTTGCAACAGTCTTAGATGGCTCTTTTCCAAAACACATGTAATAGAAATTCTCGGCCAAGGTTAGATCTGTGCGGGGGGCAATGCGTTTTTTCGAATTTCTATAGCGAAAATCCGTAGCAATCATAGTTGGGATTTTGGCTAACATACTTATGGATCTTTCCATATCGACTTCTGTCGCTTGGTTGCCCCAGGCCACTTCGTTTGTCCCAAGATAACTAACAGCTGTTCGAATGGTATCCATTGGATGAGCTTTTTTTGGGAATTTTGCTATAACCTGAGCATGCGCCGGGGAAATTTTTCGTAAAGATCGTTCTTTCTTATTAAATGTGTTGAGTTCTTTGCGATTAGGAAGATCACCATTAAGCAAAAGGTAGGCAACTTCTTCAAATGAACATATTTTGGCTAGGTCTTGCACGGCATAGCCGCGATAAGTCAAAGAATTTGTTTCGGGCATGACCTTAGAAATTTCTGTCGTATCGGCAATGACCCCAACTAAACCTTTGTGGATATTTGGATTGGATATTTTATGAACTGGCTTCTTTTTGGCCTTTTTAGGCATTATGGGTTCCTCTAGTTATTTACAACTCAAAATTATGAATTTTCTTATCGAATTCATTATATTCGTCATATTTAATAATTTCGTACAACCTTTTACGTGTTTGCATCTGATCTAACTTACTTTCAAGTGAACCTTCTTTTTTTAGCGTGGCGTATGATGCTTCTATAGCTCCCATAGCTATGCGCAAAGATGATACTGGGTAAATAGCTAAATTATAACCAAATTCTTCTAATTGTTTTTTTGAATAAAGCGGTGTTTTACCAAATTCCGTCATATTCGCTAATAATGGAACATCGATCGCCTTACGGAAAATTTCATATTCTTGTTCAGTACTTAGAGCTTCAGGAAAAATTGCTTCTGCACCAGCTTGGACGTAAGCCTTTGATCGTTCGACAGCCGCGTCAATTCCCTCTATTGCTTTTGCATCAGTTCTTACCATAACTAAGAAATTTGGATCGCGTTTAGCATTTATCGCCGCTCCGATCTTCTGGCACATAATGCTTGTTTCTATAACAGATTTATTATCAAGGTGACCGCAACGCTTTGGGATTTGTTGGTCTTCAATATGGCAGCCGGTAATTCCTAGTTCTTCGCATTCCTGTATTGTTCGAGCTGTATTCATTGCGTCGCCAAACCCAGTATCTAGGTCAATGAGTGCCGGTAGATCAGTTACGCGTGCAATTTGCCGGCCACGCTGGGTCACTTC
>CAZXGI010000014.1:0-44716 GCA_964639965.1 uncultured Rhodospirillaceae bacterium | reverse complement strand
AAAAATTTCAGTTTCTGGTTCAGATTTGGAATTGTTGCATATGGTAACACCTACGCCACCCAATGCTATAGAGGAGGGGCTGCCAGGGGGGCCAGGATATTCATTCAATCGGCAGACACTTCGTGTTCTTAGTGATGCCAGTGGCGGACGCGTGCGGCGTTTCTGCGCTGAATCGACCGTCAGGTTGTTAGACGGTAACAGACTTACCCTAACCAATGCAATTCAGGCAGGTGAAATGCATTACCGTGAAGGTGGTTCGTCACCCTATCACCAGCATGTGGGCACGGAAGCTAACCCTGATGGCGCTTCCCACTGTTATATGACCTTTAAAGGTCGCGGAAAGGTTGAAGTTGGTAATACATTCCAGGAGCTCGAACCTGGCACACTGGTTTATTTTCCACCAGGTGTTCCACATCGGTTGCATGCGCATGGAGGAGCACTCGATTATTTTGAGATCCAAGCGTGGCGAAGTTTCAAAACCAATGTACTCAGCGAAGAAGAACTTGGTCTAAAGTGGTACTACGACCCCGAGACACCGGAAGCAGAGCGGGTAGAATGGGATCAGAGCTAACAGGCTGACCTATGTTATTCGGCATAACTTGTTTCAGATACAATGCCGTCATCGTGTAATTTTGCGATCGAATGGTCTGGAAGCCCGAGAACTTCGGCAAGAATTTCATTGGTGTGCTGGCCGAGCATTGGGGCAGGCCGAACCGGTAGTCTCTCGTGAGTTGAAAAATTCAAGGGTGAACCTGATGCAAGATAAGACCCAATACCTGGTTGGTAAATATTCTCAAACATTTCATTGTCTTCAGAGAATCTAGAATCTTCTGTTATTAACTGAGAAAATGTTTGGAATGTTTCCCAGCAAACGCCGTGCTCTGATAGCCGTTCACTGATTTCTTTGAGTTTGCGTTTTAAAAACCATGGTTCTAGGATTTTTGTAATTTCTTTGCGCCAATCATACCTAATTTGTTCATTAGTTAGATCAATATTTTTGTTTTCTGAGAGCTTGATGAATGTTGCATTAAGACCAGTTGCTTCCAATAATTTTTCCCACATGCGGCGACTAATGGCGGCTACCATAATACGGCGCCCATCTGCTGTTGGAAAATCATGGCCATAGGCGCCATATATGTCATTGCCATTATTAGTTCTTTCATTACCATTAATTTGGATTTCAGCTGAAATCCCTGAATTTGCGACAGCATTAAATGCTATATCCGTCAATGCTAAGCGGATGAGTTGACCTTTATTAGTCTGTGAACGGTATCTCTCTGCAGCTAGCAGTCCTGTCGCCGCCGCATTTCCGGCAAGCATATCCCAAACTGGTAGGGGGTTATTTAAAGGGGAGCGACTGCTTGATGGTCCGTTTATATATGGAAAACCCGTGGCGGCATTAACCGTATAGTCGACGGCGCTTCGACCATCAGAACTTCCTTCGACGGAAATAGCTATGATATCATCTCTTCGTAGGCGCAATTTTTCATATTTTAACCAGCCACGCATTGGCAAATTGGTTAGGAAAAGACCGTTATCACTACCTGGTGCAGTGATTAATTGAGATACAATTTCACGCCCTGGTTCACTATTTAGGTCAATCATTATTGATCGCTTCCCTTTATTCCATCCGGCCCAATAAATACTATTCCCATTCTTGGATAAAGGTGCCCTTTTTGCATCCAATCCACCGCCAATATTGTCGAAACGGATAACATCTGCTCCCATTTGAGCCAAAGTCATCCCCCCAAGGGGAGCTGCAATAAAAGCAGACCCTTCGATAATTCTCATTCCTGATAATATGCCTTTAGTCATAGGGTGGCTCCTTATTTATCCCTATCATTTTAATTAGTTGCGGCTGCTCAATAAACCTCGAGTAATAATTTGGGCTTGAATTTCCGACGCTCCTTCGAAAATATTTAGGATACGAGCATCGCAAAGCACGCGAGAAATCGGATATTCCAATGCGTATCCATTTCCACCGTGGATTTGAAGTGAAGTATCTGCATTTGACCAAGCTACCCTTGCAGCAAGTAATTTGGCCATGCCGGCTTCAATATCACAACGACTACCTGCGTCTTTTTTGCGAGCAGAAAAATAACTAAGTTGGCGTGCCACCATCGTCTCGACTGTCATCCAGGCGATTTTCCCCGAGACGCGAGGAAAATTATAAATTGGCTGACCAAACTGAGGTCGATTTTGAGCGTAATTTAACCCAAGTTCCAATGCATTTTGCGCTACCCCGACAGATCGGGCTGCTGTTTGTATGCGGGCAGATTCAAAAGTTGCCATTAATTGTTTAAATCCTTGTCCTTCTATCTCTCCTAGCAATTGGCTCTCTGGGATTTCATAGTCATCAAAGGCAATATCATATTCCTTCATGCCCCTATATCCTAGAACGCCTATTTCGCTGCCTGACATTCCTTCAGCAGGAAATGGGTTTTTAATATCGTCGGAACGTGGTTTTTCGGCGATAAACATTGAGAGACCAGGGTACCCCGGTTCTTCTGGGTTGGTGCGAGCTAATAAGGTCATTAAATCGCTGCGTGCACCATGTGTTATCCAAGTTTTATTCCCATTTATTTTGTATATTGTTCCTTCTTTTCTTGCTCGGGTTTCGAGGTGGCCAAGATCTGAACCTGTATTAGGTTCGGTAAAAACTGCTGTTGGCAAAATATCACCAGAGGCGATTCCCGGTAAGTATTTTTGTTTTTGTTGGTTTGTTCCGCCTAATCGAATTAGTTCAGCCGCAATTTCTGAGCGAGTTCCTAATGAACCAACACCAATGTAACCGCGCGCAAGTTCCTCAGTGACTACGCACATTGCCATTTTCCCCATACCCAGACCGCCATATTCTTCTGGAATTGTTAGACCAAATACACCGATTTTAGACATTTGATTAATTATGTTAATTGGTATCAACTCATCTTTGAGGTGCCATTCGTGTGCGTAAGGAGTGACCTTGTCATTAGTGAAGCGATTGATTTGTTGGCGAATCAAATTAAAAGAGTCATCTTCTAGGCCTAATTTTCCGAAGTTCCCGTTGGCAATTAAAGTGGCAATTCGGTTGCGAGTTGTTGCTGTATTCCCGGTAATTCTAAGCTGTTGCGATGCCCCCTTAGAGAGGCGATCGATATCACGGTTCTCAATACCTATATCTGCCGGCCGGAAAATTTCTGTCTGGCTTATCGAAATGCCCCCAGAAATTTGGTTAAGATACTCACCATAAGCGGCTAGGACGATTAGTATTTCAAGTTCATCCAATTCCCCAGAAGATTCAAGGCGCGTAGCCCAAGCGAGAATTTGTTTTAGACCTTCCACATAGATTGCTAGCCAAGCCAGGCCATGAGCCGCAAATTGTTCAGAATTTAAGATGTCAGAGGAAATCTTCCCTTTAATACTGATTTTTTTTAATATGGTCTGGCGAGCAGAGTTGAAGACATGTTCAACGGTTTGCTGAGCTTCGGCACACAGGGTGAGGACATCATCGATTAGAATTTTACCCATATCAGATTATTATCCTTAATTAACAATCGCAGGAGGCCTTTTTTAGATTGAAGGGAAAAGGACTAGCAAAAATTAATTTGTCATGTGATGTTTTGCACAATTTTTTATTAATTTGTCAGCAGTATTAAGATATATCGTCAAGTTTGCAGCTTATGAACCATATTTTACTGAACAGCCATAAGGTTGAGAAGTTGATTTTGTTATTTTTTTGCCAGCCTTTATTTCTTCCAAAGTGTTCAAAATGTAATTAGTGGTATCATCTTCAATTTCTCCATACGAAGTTGGATTATCATCTATCCCTCCCTGATAAATTAGCACGCCAGCATTATCAATAATATACATATGCGGTGTCGTGCGGGCTGAATAAGATTTACCAATTATTCCACTGGGATCAAGAATTACACGCGTGGGAACAGCATGTCTGGTTTTAGTTAGTTTATTAGCCCCGTCTCCATCGACGTGTCCCTGTAGGCCTGGGGCTGACGAAATGACAGATAACCAGATGACCCCATCCGAAGTTGCCTTCTTTTGGTGTTTTTGCATGTTTCCAGTGTCATAATGCCGGGCCACAAAGGGGCATTCGTGATTTGTCCATTCAAGAACCACCGTTTTACCTTTATAATCCGAGAGATTTAGTCTCTGGCCATTACTATCTATTCCAGCAAATGAGGGTGCTTTTTTTCCCACGGAAGGGGCGGCTTGAACTGTGGATAAAAAAAGAAACAAAAAAACCAAGCTGAGTCCAAAACTTTTTAGGGATAAATTTCGCATAACTTACACCTTTTCTATTCTTGATGTGTTTTATTAAATAACGGAATGTTCGTGATATCAAATGCTCTGCGTTTGTATTGTTTTTTTAACGTAGATCCTAAAATTATTGTTCCGTCTAGATCTTTTAATCCATCACTTAAACCATATCCGGCAGTCATTTGAATTTTAAGATAGTTATTCGAACCTACGTTTTGCCAGCTCCATATTTGCTGTTTAGAATTTTCAATCATACCATCTAAACTCGGAAGAAAAATAACTGAATGGACCGACTGTAATATATTTTTGGGTACGTCCAGTTTTAATGTAATTAGGTTTTTTTTGACAGTTGCATTTGCTTTATAGGGTAATTTAATTGGTATGGTTGAACGAGCACGCTCAAATAGCTTCTTAAGTTTATTATTCTTTTTGCCATTGCCCAAAGGTATCTCAATTTCCAAATTAGATCTTTGTTGTATGCAAATTTCACGACAAACTAGCCAGTCGGCCGTGGCTGCAAGTTTAATAGGCCCGTATAGTCTAATGGTAAGGGGAATGAGCAAAAGCACTTCGTTTTTATATCCATAACTCACCAGTGAGCCGGTTCTAAAAACTGCGGGCATGGGCCATATAATTTTCCCTATATGTGCATTTGATACTTTGGACCAGTGTATCTTAATTGGGAGACCTGAATCTCCTGCATACCGCCAATAAGTATGCCAATCTTTTTTGAGTTTATGATGGATTCCTAGCCAAATAACTTTTGTATTGTTGGAAATACTCTGGATTTCACTTACTAAAGAAATCTTTCCAGGTTTAATAGCTGGTTGTGCATTGCTGACCGATAATGTTAAGCCATGTAAAAAAAGAATGACGAATAAAATAGTCCTTTTAAAAAGAGCTAATGTTAAACTAGGCATTAAACGGGAACAGCCAGCATATTAGGGATAGAAAAAGAGTCTAGAATTGCTCTTTTACTGGTGAATTTAAGTTCCCCATGAACCAGTATTAATACATCCTCGTAACGGCCAACTAGATAAAGTTCAGATACGCCCTCGAGGTCAGATTGCATAACTTGGAAATTGGCGCTTAGATTAATTTTATCGCCGTCATGTTCAATGCGAATATTGCTGATAAAATGTCTGAGATTTAGACGGCGATATGTCAGAGTGTTGTCAATCAATTGAGCAACTCGATCTCGAATCATTCCATGACTATAACATCCCATTATCGGAGTTGTTAGGCCAAGGTCTTCATTTTCTTTTGACTGCACCTCATAATGACAGTCTTCTTCCTTAAAAAACGAAGGGAAATCCTCATAGCGTTTTTCATTTAAGCAATCCGCATAATCAAACAGAAACTTTTCAACTTTTAGTTGCAGTTCAATTTTGTTCATTGCAAATTCCTATATTTTTGGATGCTTTCTTTAAGCTTCGAAACCCATTAATTGGTGATAATGACTCCAAAACCCACGGATCGAAATTTCTTGGGATAAATAATCGGTATCTGCAATTTCACCTATTCCGCCCATTTCAAGTACGGAATGATCTCCCGCTCGCATCTTTAGGCCATCCTGATCCAAACGCAGCGCCTCACCATCTTCCATTGATATGTAGCCTGAGGGACCAATAAAATTAGCAGTAAGTTTTTTCCCAAACGCTTGTTCTTCGGTATCTTCTTCAAAACCAAGATAGGTTATGTTCAATTCTACTTTTTCCGGTCCTTTTGGCCGTAAATGCCTGATCGCATAAGTGTTATCAACTTGAGCTAAAACAGAAGTGGGGAACATCGAAAGTAATGTTGTTTTATACCCGTCATTAAGATCTAAAGGAACGTTAGCAATCGCTGGATCGGCAAGTTTTATTTCTGGATCGTATTTATCTGTACCTTCGTATGCTGTAGCTAAATCTTTACCGCTGGAGTCATCGATGTCGCTTAATATTGAGTGGTTCCAAGTATTTTTACTATCCTTATCCATCTTGATACCACCTTTCATTGTTGGTTGTTGAATACCAAAAGAAACCTGAAAGAGATGTAAAAGAGATGCATGATAAGGATCGCGTACATTTTCATTATAGAGTTTCCAGTTCCCAGGGATCATTTGTCTCATATAACCTGTAACCTTTGGCGTGCGTTGGTCAAGCAAGCGAGCGATTTGAGATTCACAGTGAGGCCCAAGATAGTCAACTAAAGGTTCGGTCTCTTCGCTAAATGTGGCAAATATCATCCCTCCAATGGTTTCGACCCGTAGTTTTTTTAGATTATGATTTTCTTTGTTAAAGCAGTGTGGCATTCCGCCTTTCCCTTTTAATCCTTTTTCAAGCGGAACGCTCGTCAGACTTCCTTCAAGGTCAAAAGTCCATAAATGATAAGGGCAAACATGCCGAGTTGCATTTCCTCGGATTTCGTCGACAATTCTCGTACCTCTATGGCTGCAGCTGTTTTTAAAAGCATGAATTTCACCGTTCGTGGTTCGATTAACTATTATATTAGTATCCCCAATCCAATTTGTAACAAAATCTCCCGGGTTTGGTATTTCACAGGCGTGAGCAAGATAGTTCCATGTAGGCCCGAGGAAAATCTTTTCCATCTCTTGTTCATAAAATTCTTGCTTAAAGAATATCTCATATGGGACGCGTGAAAAGTCTGACGCAGGCCATTCAACTCGTTGTTTTAAGGTCTCTTTATTATTAGAATTAACCAAATCAACTCCCCCCCCCAATTTAATTTCTACGTTATCCAAGCAATATTATTAACGGTTAGTCTACACAAAAAATCGCCACTAATAAATTTTATTATATAAAACATTATAAAAATATTAAGCTTTTTTCTCCGCTGAAATAACGGTCCATGGAAACCGCCAGGGCTTGTAATTTGTTTCTAATGTTCCATCGGCCTCCTCAAAAGGCTCAATTGAAATATTTGTAAACCCTTGGTCTCTCAATATTTTTTTTATGTCCATTTTGCTAAAGGGTTCCATGAAAGGTTCATTATTTCTTTCACTGTGACCTTTATGAATAAAGCGACTAAATTCAGTAGGTAGTAGGTAAAAATCTAAATGAACCATTTTCCCACCAGGAGTTAAAACACGATGAGCTTCTGCAAATACAGTATTGATGCTTTTTGGTGGAAGTTCATGTAGTAACATTGTCGAGGTTACTAGATTGAACTCTTCATTCTTGAAGGGCGTATTTTCGGCATTGGCTTGTTGATAATGTACGTTTTTTATCTGGTTTTGATTAGCCAAATAGGCAGCTAATTTTAAACAAGGTGCAGATAAATCTATTCCAATAATGTTGGCTTTGGGAAAAGAATCATAAAACGGCTGCGTACTTTTTCCAAAGCCACATGCCATATCAAGTATTTTATCTGGATAATAATTCGACGTAGCAATTTTTGTTAGCCTATGGTGCAAGTCATGGTGAGTAGCGGCGCCTAAGGGAGTTGTGGAGCGTGCTCCGCGTTCATAAACGGTTCCAGCAATATCGTCACTCCAAAGTCCACCTGGATGTTGATGGATGTCGACTGCCGTATAATAATTTGGTAGTTCTAACTTTTCATTCAAAATCAATAAATCATTATCAGAGAATTTTTCAATAATTTCAGTCCTAAACTGATTCTGAAAACGATGTATTCCATAACGTCCAGAGTATTTAAAACGTTGAAGGTGACGTTCCAACCAAGCAAAGAACTTATAATCTACGGTTTGTTCAATTTCATCAATTGGATTACTTTGATCTAACTGTGGATATAACTGCGTAGTCCAATAAGCTTTGACCGAAAGGATGAAGTCTTGCGCAGCAACAAATGAACGGGCATCAATGCTGGAGTTTTTTGTCATGATTTACTTTATTCCTTTAGAGACTTGAAAGCCTGTTAGACTTTCCATTAAGTGATTTACAAACTCATTACGATCCAAATGGTTCATCTCACGCTCTTCATTGGACGGTTCTGCATTTAAGTTATCAAGATCAAGCACGTTTTGGCTGGCCAGCATCTTTTCGATGGCTCTTTGTCGATCACGTAACACATAAACTTCGGTTGCGAGTGCCATTACTACTCCGAATACTCTGTCTAACGCTGGATCATCAAAGAATTGTTGTTCTGGAATTGTTGTAGTTTGCATTTCTTTCTCACAATTTTTTTAGGAGTTGTTTCTAAATTCACATGACATTATACGAATAATTTAATAATTTGCGACGGCATTAGTTTTTATATTAATTTTCATGCAATTGTAGTTTATTTTCTACGGCTAATATAAATATCATTCTGTAGAATTTTCGTATATTTTAATTTTGATTTACCTGATTGCCAATTTGGAATATTATTTTGGGTATGGCCCCTTAGCTCAATTGGATAGAGTATCTGACTTCGAATCAGAGGGTTGGGAGTTCGAGTCTCTCAGGGGTCGCCACTCTTTTTCTGCCCAACTAATCATGTAGATATAGAAACGACAACTACCAAACACCTACGCCTTCTTTATTTACTGTTTTGGAGGAGGCGTGACTTCTTGAGTGATCTTCATACGGCGCCTTATCAATTGGAAACCACATCGCTGACCACAAGAGATCATCATTCTTTCTTCCGTATATTAAATGCTCCATAGCAAAATGATTCTTATCACCCTTATAATCAACCGCATCTATATAAAGTATTTGGCTTTTTTCTTTAATTTCAATTATATTATTCTTCACCACATTCTCCATATATTCTGGAATATTATATTTAAATTGCCATTGCTGTATAAGAGGCAACTCAGAACTGGGCATTCTCAACCATTGATACCTCACAACCTCAGTTATTAATTCACGATTAAACTCTATTTTCTTTTTCTCTAAAAATATACAAAGCAATTTTTCGATGTCCTCAAAAAACGCATCTCTATTGCTTGCAAAACGCAAAAAAGAACACTCTTCCGTAAACCAATATAAATTGTAATCTTCGTGTTCCACCCCCCAACCAGCACCGTTATATATATCATCCAAACGCTTTTCATAATAATCTAATTCCATTGTTAAAGATGAGTGAGGCGATAAATCTGTCGTTTCATCAACAATGAACCTGATAAATTCCGTATAAGGTATGTCATAAACACGACGCAAAAAATGCAAAACAAACGAGACCGCACCGAGACTATGCATTGCCATCAATAACCAGGCAAACTTCCAGGTTCGACGCCATTGATCATGCGGCATAGAAGCAGTTTCGACAACTATAGGAACTGTTTCCATTATTTTATCGTGATCAATAATTTCGCAATGTACGGGTTTAATATCTGATTTTCGAAGCTTAATTCCAAATTTCTTTTGATAAGCGGGATCTCCCATATCAGTATTAGGAAAAGCCTCTAACCAATACAAATAGAGAGATCTGAGCTCTGAGTTAAGCACTTCTTCGACCCCATCTATAAATGTATCATATGTTTCTCCTGGTAGTCCTACTATCATTTCGGTCCAAGTTGGAATACCTGTTTCTGCAAACCTAGACTGCAAAATACGATAGGTATCCATCTTTATATTGCCACGCTTTATATTTGCTAATACCTTTTTATCGTTGCTTTGACGCGAGAGATTAACGCCTTTGTCCAGCCCATTTTCAAAGAGTAGTTTACCAGTGTTAAATACATTTTCATCGGTGTTCTTACCGTAACAAACTCGAAATCGTTGAGGATATCCATATTGTTTCTTCGTATCTGCAAATGCTCGGGCAATTTCGATGTCTCTTCGATGCATGCCAAAATTTGAATCTGCCCCAAAGACATAGCTTATTTTATTTTTTCCTATCCAAGAAATTTCCTGCTTAACGCGCTCTAAACTATGATATTTGAAACGCCGGCCTATATCTCCCTTACCCCAATAGCAAAATGTACATTTGAATGGACAACCTCGGTTTGTTTCTAAAATAACTTGAAAATTAAACTGTGGATTATCAGAAATTAGCTGATCGAACAGGCCGCCTACATACGGTGATGGCATACGATCTAGGTCTCGTTCGAATGGATACTCACCTTCATTCTTAACGATGATGGGACCATTGCGCCAACTTACTTGCGGAATTCCAGAGAAATCTCTCGATGAAATATTGCGAATCAAAATATCCGAAAATGGCAACTCACCCTCGCCCCGAACACATATATCAATAAATGGGTGTTCAAACATAAAATCACTTGGGTCATGTGGAACATTTCCACCACCCACAATTATCAAACAATTTGGATTTCGGTTTTTAATTTTCTGAGCTACATGGAGAGACAAATTAGCGCTCCATGAATAAAGAGAAAATGCAACCACATCAGGCTTTACGATTTCGTCTATAATATTTTTCGGTTTATCCGCTTTAAATAGATAGGGGGCAAATTCATAACCATCATTTATTTCCCGAATTTCACGGGCATAAGCATGCAAACAACCAGATACCAAGGGCAAATAAGCTCCATTATCATGAACAAGATTATATTCATTTAAATAAATACGACGCTTACGCTTGTGTGTTTTAGGTAATAAATTCGTAGCCATAAAATAGCCTTTTCTTGCAAGGACACGTTGTAAAATACCTGATTGAACTATCCAATTTTTATTATCGTCCAAATTAACATTTGCAACCAAAGAAGTGACATGAACAAAATTTCCACATTAGCAATTTCAAGACAACCAATAATTTAGTAAGTTCATCAGAGAAATCTCTATCTTCTAATTAACAACAATTTTTCACCTTAACTTGACTAAGTTAACATAATAACACCGCAAAAATAATAATATATACATAACTTATAACATTTCTTCGTTTATGCCTTATTTAAATAGTCGGTGCATCTTTCTGGAAATTTTTCGGCAAGCTGAGTAAGTAAGGCCGGCGGCAGAAGGTGAAAATACTCTTGAGCATACTCCCAGGTTTGATCGGGTATAGGGTGAGCATTGGGGTCCCCCCAAAAAACACGAACTTGAAAATATACCCATTTTTTAACCCACTCTACGGCCTCGTGTTTTTGACCCATAGCTTTTTCGGCCATTAATCCAATAGGGAGCAATTCACTGATAAAGGGCGGGTATAACAATAGGGTTCGACGAAATATAGCGGAGATATCTGGCGCCGACCTACCCACCGCAACAAAGGCTTTGGTCAGTATTTTTAAGGTAATAAAGTTTTCCTTAAAGTGATCCAATGCAAGCAAAAGTCGCTCGATACCATCTTCATATTGTTCGCACTGTAGAAAATTAAGGCCCTGATATGTCGCAATGGTGGAGGCGATTATGGCTCGTGTTGATTTGTAATTGGTATTGTCTTCAATCAAATCATTGATGGCGCGGTTATAATATTCATGATATGGCATCATGTCGCGGAACGACTGAATTAAATGCGAGTGTAAATTGTCGCTTAAAGGATCAAAGTCGCCGCTAAAGCACAAATCTGCTGCGAATTGAAATTGGCTCAGCGATTCCTTGCGTTCACCAATGATCCATAAAAATCGGGCGAAATTAAATCGTAAGGTGAGAGAGTTTTTGTTGAAAGTAATACAAGTTTCGAAATCGCTTCGGGCCCTTTGACGAGAAATATCATCAAGGGGGTTATCTATAAATGCATCAAAAGAATGCACCGCTGAGGCGTTTGTTAATGATACCGAGGCGCGTTTCTTTTTAGATCGTAGTTCTAACGTCAGTAGAGTTGGGTCTTTTAATAAGATCGTTTGGAATAATACGTATTTGATTAATCGTTTTCCCCGTTCGAGAGGAGAACAGAACAAATCATTAAATTCATTGGCTATTTTTCCTTCATTTAGCAATGCAAACTGACGAATGTCTTCTGAATCTTGGAGAAAATTGTTCAGGTTTTCTTCGAGTTTGGCCTGATCGAATGCTTGAGAAAGGCCGCCGGCGTTGTCCAGACAAGCTACAATAGGTATGCCGTCATCGGTAGCGATAAAACTTCCATATCGCAAGCAGGATATGGCACGTCCCGAAGTGATAGTGAAGGGGTAACGGTGGATCACCGGATTTATTTTGGCGCGTTCAATGTATTGCCGATACTGGGCGTGATCTAAGTATCCATCGTGAATTCGAATTTTTAAATTAGGATCGTCTAATGTGGCGATACGAAATAAGAGACGCGCCTTGTCTGGTGCGTGGGGATAGAAACTTCGGCCTGAGAAAAAAATATCGATATCTTTATTGGAGTTCCATCCACTACCTTCGTAGCCAGATTCAGTATAATAGGTTAAGCTTGGAATGGCTGCCACAAGCCCACCATAAATCCCTGCTAAGCAATAATGTTCGTAGCAACATGTCGATAATATGATATCGGCTTGCATCAGGTCCGGCGCCTGCCCAGTAAGATAGTTGTCGAAATCCGAGACTTGCAAAGCAAAAGGGCAATCCAATGTATGCAATCCAGTTGGTAATTTGTCCCCAAACAAACCTAGTGAAATCACAAGATCAGGGATGGCGTCATTACCAGCTATCTCCTGATAGCTCAATTTGGGATCAAAACTGCTTTCCTTAAATGTTCGTATTTTGATTCCGGGTAAGTCTCTCTTGGTTGGTAAGGCGGGAGTATTTAGACCTTGAAATATCGTTACGTTGATATTTTTTGTGGAAATCAGTTTGTAAAATTCTTTGGCAAGGGTTGCGCTTGCTTGGGTACTTTTAGCTAGGCCATCCAATGAATTTAATGCCATGTTCTTATCCCCTAAACACCAATAAGCAAGGGCGCTGAAGATGGGTGTTCCTTCATAGCGCCCGTCGCTTTGGTTTAGATAGTTAAGTCCATTTTTGATCGCGCCACAGCCGATTAAGGCGGCTCCCAGAATTTCGATGTCGGCTTCATCTTTTGCCAACTTGACCGCCAATTCATAATTGCCGTCCCACAATGCTTCGCTTGCTGAGTCGTATTTGCACTCCATTTTGGAGACACTAGGCCGGAATTGGAACTCAGGGTGAAAATCACGTGCCACTGTTTAGGAACCGGAAGGATTTGAATTTACTTGGAAACAGTCTGCAGGCATAAGGCTTAATGTTGTAGGTAATCTAGTCATCTCAGTATCTAATCACAAAAAGATCCCCATGTTAAACAATCACTCCATCTGAAACCCACTATCAAATACAAACGGCCCTAAATAAGGTAAATCAAAAGAGTGTTCCTCTAAAATTTATGTCAGTTTTGTGGGCAAATTCCAATGTATTTTTGAACGATCTTTCGTAGAAAATTTTGGCCAAAATGGTATATCTTTGTGATTTGGATCTCCATGCCTAGCAAATGCAGCCCATGTGTTTTGGAGGACTTTTGATAGCTTTGCCCCTTCGTTTAGATCTAAACCAGAGATCATAGGAGGCCGCCAATTTTTATATGTATTGAATAAAAAAGGAAGTTCTATGCAGTGGCAGGCTCCGAACGGGCTCGCATGATTTTTCCAGTCAAAACGGTAGAGCCATGTATTAATTCTTTTTCTCGCAAAATCAACGGCTAGTTCCGATGTTTGACCCTCAAAATGAGCAATATTTAAACCCAAGCTAAGTATCTCCATTGGCGTTGCTCCGGGGACTTTCTTTAAGCAATCTTCATATATAGCTTTCCAGGAATCTTTGAATTCTCTTCTGAAAACTTCTTCTACTTGTTTGTCAGAGGCTGTTTCAATTTCCGGAGTTCCAGAAATAAATGCGTGCATTTCGTCGTGAGTTGAGCCAAGCATTATGTTTTTATTGATAGCGCCCTCTATGGCGGCGGAACGAGTATTTTTTGGTATAATTTCGCCGTCAATAACTGGTAAAAAGGGTATGTTTGTTGACGCAAAAATTGCTTCTTTTTGTGCTAAAGCAGACTGGGCATCCAAAAGTCTTTCTAAGGGCATTGTCGCCAATTTTTTTATCTTGAGCCCAGCTAATTTTGCAAATTTTTCAGCCTTTTCAGAAGCTATATCAGATGTTTCAAAACTATTAAAACGTCCGCTCTGAAAAATCACATTCTTAATGAGATGACGTGCCTTATTATTTGCTAAAAGTGCGAAAGCAGATATTGCTCCAGCTGATTGCCCCATTATTGTTATATTGGCTGGATCACCGCCAAAAAAAGAGATATTTCGTTTAACCCATTCCAATGCAAGTATTTGATCTTGAATTCCGAGATTTCCAATGGAGATATCAGGATGGCATAAAAATCCAAGTGCGCCTAGGCGATAGTTTATGCCTACCAGAATTATTTCTTGGTCCCGTGCAAAACTTTCTCCATTATACCAATCTAAGGACCCGGAACCAGAGACAAATGCGCCACCGTGTATCCAAAATATAACTGGCAAGTTTTTTGTATTACCGTTGTGAGCCCATATATTTAGCGTGAGACAATCTTCACTGTAAGGAAGGTTGAAATCTCCCATAACTCTAGAGAGGCGAGATGGTCTTTGTGGGGGTATAGGTCCAATATTTGTTGCATCTAACAATCCATCCCAAGGTTCAATTGGTTCTGCTGGGCAAAAACGATTTTCGATACCTAAACCTGATGAGTAGGGTATCCCAAGGAAGGAATTTACCCGATCTTTTGTAACTCCGCTAATATCCCCTAAATTTGTGTTAATAATTAGATCTTTATTCAAGTTAGAAATTTTTTTAACCCCCCAATACATTAATTTGTAATATCCATGAATGATCTATTTGGGCTCTGCTAGCTTTGCAATAGGATTAATTATTAATTTTTCTCCCAGCATAAATATTATGACTATAGCAAAGCAAGAGGCAAAGACCATAGATGCATTTGCTGTTGTTTGGGCCCGCAACATTATGACACCGATACCATCTTCAGCACCAAATAGCTCTGATACAAGAGCAATCTTCCAACAAACTCCGTATGCTATTCGAATTGCTGCAATTATATATGGTAACAATAGCGGCAAAGTAATTTTGAAAAAGATCTTATATTTATTTCTAGAAAAACTGTTACCCATCTCAATGACTTCTTGGTTTAAGTCTTTTAGTCCCTCTGTTAAGTTTACTAGACAAAATGGCGTTAATATTGCTATCTGAACAAACATAACTGAGAAATTTGAAGACCCAAACCATATAACAGCTAAAATTGCCCATCCTACGGAAGGGAATGAATTTAAAAAGGGTTTAATTCTCTCTTGAACAATGATTTCAGTGATCGGATATTTTCTGGGTAAAAGTGCTAACATCAATCCTAACAAGACACTTATTATTACTGAACCAATTACTCGGACCGTACTAATAAAGATATCATCTAAAAAAATAGGATCGAAAAATAATTCTGCTAATGTTTTCCCAACTGCAATTGGTCCTGGCATCACTATATCAGAAATTGTTTGGGATATAGCCCACCAGCCTAATACCGCTCCCACGACTAATATCCAGCCTAATAGGTTATCGGCTAGCCAATTATATTTACTAGAGTTATTTTGATTATTTGATTTCTTAAATGTTAGCATTATGTGCTGCTAGATTATTTTGAATAGGTTTAAAAAAAAATCTCTCTATTGAATAAACAAAGATTACGATAATTAGTATCACCACTAAAATTAGTGGCGTATCAAAATCTTGTCGCGCAAGATTTAGCAAATATCCAAGGCCTTTGTTACCGCCAAAAAGTTCCGCTGTTAGGGCTACCTTCCAAGAAACACCAAAACTAATTCGTATTGAAGCAAAAAGGTAGGGGTAGAGGCTTGGTATGATGATAAGTCTAAAAGTTTTTAGTTTATTCCGCGAAAAACTTATACTCATTTCTTGAATTTCACGATCAAGTTGAACAAGACCCTCTCTAATATTTATTATTGTAAAAGGTACGAGGACCATTGTTATGGCAAAGACTACAGTCAGGTCATTGATGCCAAACCAAAGCACGGCTAATAGTGTCCATCCAATTCCTGAATAAGAGTTTAAAAACGGTGTCAGTCGGCGGTCAATCGCTGTTTTTGTGATTGATAAGTAAAAGGGGAGTATAGCTAAGAGTAGACCAATGAAAAATGATATAACCATTGCCGTTAGTATATGAATTAGTGACCATACCATGTGCATCACAAAACTCATATCAGAAAAAAATTCAAAAAATCTTATTAAAACCGGCCAAGGGCCAGGCATTACATAGGCTTCTACTATTGCACTGTATACTGCCCAAATACCAATAAAGGCTAGCGTAAAAATATGAGCTGCGCGGCGTTTTATACGCCGCGCAGCTAGATCAAGGATATCCACGTCGGAGTAATCTATAATATCAAATTATTCACGAATGGCATGTTTCCAAACCACTGATTCTCCAGACGGAACTTTTTTGATTATTCCCATTTCTTTCGCATTTTGCCAGACTGTTTCCATGGCTTTGACATCTTTTGAGCTTACTACGGCAGGGAAAAAAGAAAATCTTGTAAGCCACGCTTTAAAAAAATCTGGCGAAATTTTATTAGTCTTACTAATTTCCTTACCTACTTTTATAGGATTTGCCACAGCATAATCTACTGATGCTTTAAGCATTCTGTTGAATTCTTTGAATGCTGCTGGTCGAGCTTTTAGTTTTTCTGGATATGAAACATTTACAGCTGATACGGTATCAACGCCGAAAAGTTTATAAATATCCTTTGAAGTCTCCGCGATGGTTCGATATTTGCCTGATTTACTTGCGGCGTATGCCTGCGAATGAATTAACGTAGCTGCGTCTATTCGGCCGGTTTCAAGGGCTCCCAATAATGTGGGGGCTGGTAGTTGAACCCAGTTCATATCGCCTCCTTTATATGAAACATTCATTCCATGTGCTTTCCAGAGAGCTATTCTGATCCAGGTAGTTCCTGTCGCTCTTAATGCGTAATTGCCGATTGTTTTACCCTTGAGGTCTTTTATGGTTTTGTATGGACTATTTGCCTTCACCCAGACACTTCCACCTTCTCGTGTAGCTCCTGCTCGTAAAGCCGTTGAAAGAACTACAAGATTAAGGCCTCTTTTTTTTGCTAGAGGTATAGCCATTACTGCGTTCATTATTACGTCAAAACGTTTCGTTGGTGTTGATTGTATAAGAGCCGGGATTGCTAAAGCCTTTGCATCAACAGTAATGCTATTTGATTTTACAATATTATTTTTGATAGCATAAAGAAGACCTTCTAACGATGGATCTATTAAATGTGCATAAGTAATTTTTTCTTTTGCTTGTGATTGGTTAGAAATTATTGCAATTAAACCTAGGAGTACTACTATCATTAATTTTTTCATGACGTTTAAATCCCTCTTAAATTTAGTAAACTTTTTCTAGTTTTTTAAATAATTCTGTTAGATGAGCTTTATTAAACCTCAAGTTATCAGATTCTTCAATCATTCGTGGTCGTTTTTCATTTATTTCGATTGTTTCGAGGACACGCGTAGGTTTATCAGAAAGTAATATTATACGATCAGCTAGAATTAGAGCTTCATCAATATCGTGGGTTACAAAAATAATGGTTTTTTTTGTTTTTTCCCATATATCGATTAATTCTTCACGCAGACGTTCACGGGTATTTAAGTCCAGAGCCGCAAAGGGTTCATCCATTAGGATTATCTTTGGGTCAACTGCCAGGGCTCGTGCTATAGCCACCCTCTGCCTCTCACCTCCAGAGAGCATAGAAGGAAATTTTTCTATATCATCACTTAAGCCAACCAAGTTTAACAATTCTTTTGCTCGGTTCTCCATAGCCCCTTTTTTAAGGCCGTCGTACCGTAGTTCCATTCCAAGCATTACATTTTTTATAGCATTTCGCCACGGAACAAGCCGGGCAGACTGAAAAACATAGGAGAGTTCTCTCCAAGCTTCTTTTGGGGCTTTATTGGTTACTAATACATCACCGGAACTTATATCTAACAGTCCACCAATTATCCGCAATGACGTGGATTTGCCACAGCCGGATGGGCCCAGAATAGAAATAAACTCACCATCATTTACGCCAAAAGAAATATTGTCGTAAATTTTCTCTAAACCAAACTGAAGTTTTACATCATTAAACCGTATGATATTATTTGCAGTTTTCGTTAGCCTGTTTTCTAATTTATAAGTTTTCTGAGGAGCTATCATTGATAAATGCTACTTTCTAAATAAGTGAAAGTTTAATGTATGTTGTCGGATTCTCAAATAGTTATGTTTATTTTGGCGATTGCCTAATCAACTTGAAATAGATCACAAATAAATGTGATAATTAGCTATGCTTCAAATTAAAAGGTCAATCAATTTTAAATAGGCTTACCAAAAAGGCGATATTAATATTATTCTTTAATAAAGAGAAAATAATAAAATGAATAGTTCCGGAATTGAAATTAGAGCAATTTCATTGTTTTCAATAGGTTTTGCGCTTTTTTTTGCACAAATTCCACTTGTTTTAATGGTTCTGAACAGCTCAGGGGCAATGGAATTTCCAGATTGGGATGCAATTACGTTAGGTATTCTGGCAGGATCATTTTTTTTTGTAATACCTGTTTTTATTTTTTTCATATTCTATTTTACCAGTAAAATCAGTTCGAATTTTTTTTACATTACATTGATAGCTTGTACTTCTTACTTGCTGGTAAAACAGTTAGATTATTTTGTATTTCGACATGCCGAAATTTCTCTGATAATTAGGACGGGAATTTTTTTATTTTTAGCTGCAGTTTTTTTCATAGTTTTTTGGAAAATTAAAAGAAATTTATTGATAGTATTCTCAACAATTTCAATTTTGTCTCCTATTTTGCTTATTTTCTTTGTATCCCTAGCTTACCCAAGTCATGACGAGAATGCCAACTTTGAGAAAAGCAATTCCGATATTGAAATAAATTCTATAGTTCTCCTCACATTTGAGAAACTTGTCCCATCACTATTAATGTCAGAAAACGGAGTTATTTTTCCAAAGTATCCAAATCTCAAAAGATTAGCTGAAATATCTGATGTCTATACAAATGCTCACGCTAATTCGTCTTCAACATCGATTTCGCTAGCATCACTTTATTCAGGGTTGAATTACTACGAGAGGAAAAATAAATTAACTTATCAGACAATAATTAACGACCTAGAAAAAGATAGGGCAGTTTATTTGATAAATGACTATATGAAAAATAGGTTTTGTAATCCAGAGCGGCATGTATGTGTGCAAAGTTTGGGTGATGTTTCTCATAGTCGAAGAACTCGATTTCTTTTGGCTTGGTTTGAAAAGTATTTAAAAACTATATTGCCGCATTCATTCATGCGTCAATATATGGGTTTATTTGCTATTGAAACATTTGCAGACTTATATTCACTTGAAACAGAGAAATCTCACAGTCTTTACGCCTATCCATTAAGACAATTTTCTAATTTGCTTAAACTTATTATATCACAAGGAGCAAAAAAATCGCTTTTTATTATGCACAGCTTCCTTACCGATGGTATTTCATATAAAAGCGAGAAAACAGGTAAACTCAAAGATAAAGAACCTCTTCCTGATAAACTGGAAAGACTTAAGTTATTTGACCAAAAAATAGGTGAATTGATTAAAAATATGAAAGACCTTGGGTCGTTAGAAAAATCGCTAATTATGATAACTTCTGATACAGGTAGTGACGAGTTCGTATGGAAAAAACTGAGGACTGGTCCTGAAAAAAAGGTATTAGCAACTCAAGAAACTACTCGAGTTTTTAAATTGATCCACTGGCCAAACCAGAAGAGTCCGGGAATTAATTCGAATAAAATGCAACACACTGACGTTCGGGGTGAAATTCTTGCTCGAATTCGTGGGGAAAAACGCAGTTCAAAAATAAATACTAAAATAAAAATTACCACTCATTCCGACCGAGGAATGAGGGTATTTGAATTAACAAAGGATGGCAAATGGCTAATAAAAACCCAAGGCTTTTGAATGCAATAAAAATATTAGTATTAACTGTTATTTTTATATTTGATTTTGTGCAGCCAGCTTTTGCATATATTGATCCAAGTATAGGCGCATTATTAATTCAAGGATTGTTGGGAGGGATTGCAGGTGTTGCACTTTTTTGGCGAAGAATTCGAGAACGAATAGCTATATTTTTAGGGTTATCCCAAAATAAAGAAGAATCTGATGTAAATGAAGATTCGAATAATGAGGCGGAAGATTCTTAGTGATTGATGATGTTAAAACTGACCCAGGTAGTTACAGAGATCCAAATGGTTATATAGTCCACTTTGAGGGACGTGTTCTCCGGATACTCAGCCAAAACGGCTTTAATAATTGGAAAGCGTTTTCAACATCTCCCCTGATAAGTCAGTTACACGAAAAAGAATTATTGATTCCCACGGTAGAGCCCAGCGATAGCACTTCCTTGGCACAACATTTTAATGCGGCATCTGTTCTTGAGCATTTGCCAATCCCAACGCTCAATTACCCTTATGAATGGCCTTTCAGTCTGCTGAAAGAGGCTGCTCTAGTTCATTTGGAGATAATAATAAATTCATTAAATTCAGGGTTTACATTGCAAGACGGAACGCCATTTAATACCCAATGGGTCAACGGGAAAGTCGTTTTCATTGATGTTGGTTCTTTTGAAAAACACATCGATGGTCAGCCCTGGCTGGCATTAGGACAATTCTGCGAGACTATGCTTTATCCATTAATGCTCTGGTCCTATAAAGATTTTCCCGCACCAATTCTACTTAGGGGCTCATTAAATGGAATTGAAATTAGCCAATGTGCCAATTTATTTAATTTTAAAGATTGGCTCCGGAGGGGCGTTTTTTGGCACATATTCGTGAGATCATTATTAGAACGACAAATAAAAAAATCTAGCTACGATTCAGTCCATCGAAAGGCTTCAAATCTTCAAGTTAAATCAAAAAATGTAATTGGAATTATTCAAGGTATTCAAGGGGTCGTAAATAGTTTAAAGGGTCCTAAACTTTCTCAATGGGCAAATTATGCAAATGAGCGATGTTATAGTCAAAAAGAATTTTTGGAGAAAAAAGTTTTTATAGAGAATATAGTTTCAAAAAAATCTTATAACACCATCTGGGATATAGGGACAAATAATGCAGAAATGGCGATCATGGCGTCTAACTACTCTGAACAGGTTGTAGCTATGGACTCAGACGCATCGGTTATGGAAATGGCTGTAAAGCGTATTAAAAAATTATCAATTAAGAACATTACTCCGCAGTTGATTAATTTTAGTGATCCCTCTCCATCATTAGGTTGGCGCTTAACTGAACGCCCTAGTCTCTTTGATAGGAAGCGGCCTGATTTAATATTTGCATTGGCAATAATCCATCATTTACGAATCTCAGATAACATTCCTCTATCAAATATAATTAGTTGGTTTGCTTGTTTGGCCCCGTCACTGATTATTGAATTTGTTGATCGCAAAGACCCGATGGTAAAGCAACTTATATCTCTTAAGAAAGATATTTATATTGATTATACCGAAGATTTATTTCGCAAATGTTTGGGTGATAATTATTCAATTGTAGAAGAATATCGAATATCTGAATCGAGATTATTGTTTTTCTGCGAATCGCCCTGAACATACCCAAGTTGCAGTTTAAAGTTGCTAGTTTGATTATTATCGTTTTAATGGTATCGTCTTTGATTTTTCTGATCACACAAAGCGGTATTTCACAAACATAATGTTTACAACTGTGCTTACGCTTAGGAAATTTGTATTTGTCATGGGTAGAACTGCTGACTGGAGGATGACAGGTTCTTTCCTAATAGGATATATTCTCTATAAAACCTAAATAATTGTCTGGTGAGTAAGTTATTTTGAAAGTACCTGTTTTAATTATTGGAGGAGGACCGGTAGGTCTAACCCTGTCACTCGTATTTGCCAGATTTGGTGTTGATTGTATTGTTGTTGAGCGTAATGCCTCTACGACTGAGCACCCTAAAATGGATATTACCAATGGGAGGTCCATGGAAATTTTCCGTATGCTGGACGTCGCTGATAAAATAAATTCAGCAGCCGTATCACCAGATATTTGTCATGATGTTAGTTGGATTCACACTCTTACTAATAACGAAATTTATCGGTTTATTTATCCTAGCCCAAATGAAGCAAGGAAAGCATATAGAAAAATGAATGATGGAACTCAACCAATGGATCCATCTGTACGCATTTCTCAGATTGTTGTTGAGCCCTTGCTTAAAGATACGGCGATGAGTTCCTCTTACATAACCCTAAAATATGGCTGGAAATTTAATCACTTGGAGCAAGATGACGACGGTGTGACGGCTTGGATTGAAAATTCAGAAACTAAAGACGAACAGAAAGTATACTCAAATTATTTGGTAGGATGTGATGGTGGAAATAGCAGTGTTCGCCGAGATTTGGGTATTGGGTTAACTGGGGATTCAAATATTAGGAAACGGTATAGCATCCATTTTATTTCTCATGATCAAGGAACCTTCGAGCCTTTTGGTCCAGCGTGGCATTACCAATCGCCGGTTTTTGGGACGCTTGTTAGTCAAGACGGAAAAGAGCGCTATACATTACACTCTTTTTTGAAAGAAGGTGAGGATCCTAAGAATGTTAATCCTTACGACAAAGTTCGATCGTTTGTAGGTAAAGATTTCCATTTTGAATTGCTTCAGGCAATTCAATGGGAGAACAATCTTTTGGTTGCAGATCGTTATCGTGAAAGACGGGTTTTTCTCGCCGGTGATGCTACTCACCAATATATACCAACCGGTGGTTATGGTATGAACACCGGGATTGGTGATGCATTTGATTTAGGCTGGAAATTATCTTCGGTAATCAATGGTTGGGGTGGGCAGCGGTTATTGGATACGGTTGAAGAGGAAAGGCGCCCAATCGCCCTTAGAAATTGCGAGGAGTCAAAACGCCATGCAGAAGCACGACTGGAGATCGGGAAGGTATGGCCTGAAAATATTTTGTTAAAGGGGGTCGATGGTGAAAAATACCGTAGCCAAATCGCCAAGAAAATTATTGATATTGGTAATGCAGAAAATGAAAGTCTTGGTATAGAGATAGGCTATGGTTATTTTGGGTCTTCCATTGTTTGTAATGAGAAAGGTGATAAAGCTCAAGATGATCCTTTAGTTTACCATCCGACAACAACACCAGGATATCGACCACCAGCTCTTTATACCGCCGATGGAATACCAATATTTGAACTTTTTGGGCAAGGGTTCACGTTGTTGAATTTTGGGCTTAGCGAATTCAAGATAACTCCCTTTAAGACAAGCGCTGAAGACTTGGGTGTTCCTTTCAAAGTTGTATCTATTGAGGACGAACACGTTAAATCTATTTATAGGTATAATCTGGTTCTTCTGCGACCCGATCAACATGTTGCTTGGCGTGGGCAGAATGCGCCAAAAAATTCACTTGAAATTTTGCAGATTGTTTCAGGAAACTAAGAAATTTACCATAAGATGTGGCTGTATGCAGCTAGTGATCTTTAGATTACTATTTGGGCTGGCAAAACTAGTAATTGCCGTTTAGACTGATTACTAACTCAATATAAACAGGGGAATATAACGTGAAGATAAATATTAATGTAATTACAGGAATAACACTAATATTAGGGTTTGTGCTGGCTAGCACATTTTCTAGTAAACCAGCAAATTCCGTTGATTTGTTAATTAACAACTACCTTCCACCAAAACATCCTTTTCAGGTTGCAATACAGGGGCCCTGGGCCAAGGCTGTCAAGGCGGCAACAAAGGGGTCTGTGACACCTAAATTTTCTGCTGCAGCGGTTGGACCAGCTCCAAAAAACTGGCAGACAGTAACAAAAGGAATTGCAGATGTTGTTTTATTGGCAAACATTTTCCAAAGAAAACGAATACAATTGCCGACTGTTTCGGAATTTCCATTAAGTTCTCCTGGAGCTTTAAAGACATCAAGGGCGCTTTGGGCTACCCATGAAAAATTTTTCAAAAAGGCAAATGAATACAAGGGGACGCACCTTGTTGGTTCTTTTGTGCTTACTCCGAATATAATTCACAGCCTCAAAAAGCCACTTAAAACGGTTGCAGATTTAAAGGGGATAAAAACACGTGCTTCGCCAGGTCTTGCGGTTAAGGTGTTGAATGCTTTGGGCGCTGTTCCTGTCGCCTCTGGACCTTTTAAAATTTTTACTCTTGCGTCTACCGGGGTAGTTGATGCCGTTTCAGTCCCTGCGCACGGCCTCTTTGCATTTAAGATTATGCCTTACGTTAAATATACGACCCGTATTAAAGGTGGCCTAACCAATACTTCCTTTTCATTTTTGATAAATGGAAAAAAATGGGATGGGCTTAGCAAAACACAGCAGAACCAAATAATGTCTGTTTCGGGTATGGCTATTTCAAATAAGGGAAGCAAAACTGATAAAATTGCAGCAGGTGCCTTAAATGTTTTAAAAAAGAAAGGGGGAAAGGTAATTGAACCCGACCCTAGCCTAGTTAAGGCTCTTACAAAAATTAGTGCTGCCAGTCAAAATAACTGGTTGAAAAAAGCTAATGCCAAAGGAATTGATGGAAAGGCCGCGCTAGCATTCTTTAAATCTCAAATAAAATAAGATTTGCTTAATACCTAAAATGGGTGCTTCAAGAAAAAAGGAAGGCGTCTCCTCAGCAAATGGAGGCGCCAATTCTTTTGGTTCTCAGGATCAAGGCCTTTTGTCTAAAAATATGGACGATCAAATTTCCCTAGAAGGGTATATAAAACCATCAGATATGGCTGGGTCATTTTCCTGGCCAATTAGAGTGCTTACAGTTATCGCTTCGTTTTTTATGTTTTCTGTAACTGCACTTACCATAATTGATGTAACTGGGCGTTATGTGTTTAACAACCCGATCCATGGGGGTGTAGAACTGATAGAGTTTCTTCTT
This sequence comes from uncultured Rhodospirillaceae bacterium, assembly GCA_964639965.1. Classification (GTDB taxonomy): domain Bacteria; phylum Pseudomonadota; class Alphaproteobacteria; order Rhodospirillales; family UBA2165; genus TMED23. Next base: position 19,698 of record CAZXGI010000014.1, on the reverse strand, counting down.
GGTTTATTAATATTTTCAGCACTTCCATTGGTTTCAGTGAAGCGTGCCCATATTACTGTTGAGCTATTCGATAATTTTATGAGTGAAAGTTTTAAACATTATCGGGAAATTTTTGTTCTGATTGCGAGTGCCGCGATGATTGGTTTCATAACGGAACGCATGCTATCTACAGGCTTGGATGCATATGAAGCAGATGATATCTCAATGCATCTTGACCTTCCTATGGCTCCGATCCTTTTTGCTTTAACCGCACTTAGTGCAGTTAGTGTTGTCGTGCAGGTTTATATGATTTGGAAGTATATATCGTTTGACAAGCATAAAATAAACTCCACTGAAAAACTGATTTAAATCAATATGTTAATTTCACTCACGGGTTTTGTAATTCTCCTTCTTATAGCTTTCGTTGGTTTTCCTTTAGGTTTCTCCATGATGTTGGTTGGATTTGTAGGATTAGTGGTAGTTCGTGGTCTCGATCCTGCTCTCGAAAGCGTTAGTCAGCAAATTTTGAGTCTAGCTCTTAATGCGAATTTTGTAACTTTGCCCTTGTTCATTTTGATGGGTGTCTTTGTTTTTCGAGCGGCTTTAGCAGAAGATATTTATGAAGCAGCGCAAGCTTGGTTGGGAAATAAACGTGGCGGAGTAGCTATGGCAACAGTTGCAGCTTGTGGTGGTTTTGCTTCAATTTCAGGCTCATCCGTGGCGACTGCAGCGACAATGGCCAAGGTCTCCATACCTCCCATGCGTAAATATAAATACAATGAAGGCTTTGCTGCTGGCACAGTTGCGGCTGGAGGCACAATGGGTATTCTTATACCCCCATCAGCAGCGTTGATTGTTTACGGTATATTAACGGAAGAAAGCATAGGTGATTTATTTATAGCTGGGATAGTTCCTGGGATACTGACCGTTTTTCTTTATATTTTGGTTATTTGGCTTGTAGCAAAGTTTAAACCCGGGATGGCACCAAGAGCAGATAAGGCCAGCTGGAATATACGATGGAGAACCCTTTCTAAGGTTTGGGCTGTTGTAGCTCTGTTTTTCTTGATTATCGGCGGTATTTCGTTTGGTGTTTTTACACCAACAGAAGGAGGAGGGATTGGAGCATTCGGAGCTCTAATTTTTGCTTTAGCTAGAAAAAAGATGAGTTGGAAAATATTCTTTTTTTCATTAGCTGAAGCAGCAGAGACCTCTGCTATGATCTTTACTATAGCCTTTGGTGCTCTAATCCTAAATAATTTTGTTAATATTGCGGAAATGCCAAATGCAATTATTGACTTTATCAAGACCCTTTCAATTTCTCCTATTAACGTAATCCTGGTCATATTATTGATTTATGTTTTACTTGGAACAATAATTGAGGGTCTGGCAATGATTTTTCTTACAGTGCCAATTTTTGTTCCTTTAGTTGATGCTATGGGGTTTAACCTTATTTGGTTTGGCATTGTGATGGTTATGGTAGTGGAAATTAGCTTAATTACACCTCCTATAGGGCTGAATGTTTTTGTTATAAAATCAATAATGCCAGACGTTCCGCTTGCGTCAATTTTCAAGGGTATTGTGCCTTTTTTTATTGCAGACATTGCGCGTCTAGCTTTGGTTGTATTTTTTCCAGCCGTTGCACTTTGGTTGCCAGGCTTGCTGTCATAGTTAACCCCCGTTAGCGGAGCGATTCTGCATTGTTTGCTTGAGCGGTGCCTGGTTTGGATCCATAATGATCCCATGTTCGATAACACCTTTGAAAATCGCAAAAAACCAACAAAACAATTAAATGTATTGGGAACCGATTTGGAAACTTGCGGGATGGATCCTTTGACCGGTTTCTATCGTGATGGCTGTTGTAATACTGGTGATGGGGATTATGGTGTGCATACAGTTTGCGTGGTCGTCACGGATGAATTCTTGGCTTTCTCCAAGAGTAAGGGAAATGATTTAAGCACTCCAATGCCGCAATATGGTTTTGAAGGATTAAAGGCCGGAGATTCGTGGTGTCTTTGTGCCCTTCGCTGGGAAGAGGCAAGATTGGCAGGTTTTGCTCCGCGCGTGAAACTTGCCGCCACAAATAAGAGAACTTTGGAATATGTTGAGTTAGGTAATCTTAAAGAGCACCAAATTGATCTAAATTAAACTACCTGTGATTTGAGCTACAGATCTTCGTTTATCTCTTTTCCTAGAATATCAATGGCGGCCTCAATAAATGGCAATAATTCCTCTCCGCTGTGTCCATTTGAAGTGACTTTCACGTTATGATCCGGGAAAAAATGTTCTGTTAGGTAAAGGTAAGCACGAACAAAGATTTCGTACTGAATTTGTGTTCGTTTTTCTTCATTCTTCCAGCTATTTCCAAAATTTTGGAATAGTATTGAAACTGCTTGTCCCGCTCCATGACAATCAAATTTTTGACTAGATTCATACTCAATCTTTTTATTGGTATCGTGAATTCGATGTTTAATTTTCTGCTTTTCCAGATCTTTGATCCTTTCACCTGGTGTTTTTTTGTTAGCCAATGTCTCTAATTTTGAACTTTTAAGACAAAGTTCGTCACACCGATCACAATCTGCCACTAGTTTACCCGTTATTCTTTTTAGGGATTTGTCTATATAGAGTTCAAGCTTTTCGTTTATTTCATTACCCAGAATTTGAATAGCCTCGGAAATAAATGGAGACAAATTTTCTTTTGTATCTTGAGCTAGCTCTGCCTGTATTTTCTGATTTGGAAAAAAATGACGTGAAAGGTATAGGTATGTCCCAATGAACATATCGGACTGAATTTTACCAATGGTTTCGTTATCCTGCCAATTACGGCCTAGGGTTTTAAACATTCTCGTGATTGTTTGCCCTGCACCGTGACAATCAAACTTTAAACAGAACCCATACCCCTGTGTCTCACGCGTCTCGTAAATTTGGCATTTCAGGGTTTCGCTATTAAGGTTTTTACAATGTGTTCCTGAAGCTTTTTTATATTTAGACGTCTCGAAATTTAGTGCATAGCAACAAAGAGCGTCACATTCATTGCAATTCGCAACCAGCTTTTTTTTAATTCGATTTAGAGATTTGTTCATATTCCATATATTGTCTATCTGTTGTAATTCATAATCTGGTCTAAAAATTTCAAGGTGCTATTTTTTTCCGTTGTTATGTTGCCAAGGAAAAAATATCCAGACTCGTTTAATGAACCAGTAGATTATGGTAAATACTGGAAGAATAAGAAAATAAAAAATTATTTTTAGAGCAGCTTGGTCAATTACCTGAGGTGAAATCTCACTGACACTTTGTTTTATATATGTAACAGCAATAATTTGAGCTATGGTTATGAAAATCAAGATTATTGCAAGTATAAAACAGCTCCAGTGGATTATAAAAAGACGTTTTTCTAGCATTCCGTGACCTTTTTATTGATTCTTTTTACTAACACTAAATAGCCTCCTTTGTCATAGTAATTTTTCAACCTTAATAGAACCAATAAAACTATATTTTCCAATTTTTAGTCTGCGCACTAAAACCATTTCTCCTTCGGAAGGATAATACCCAGTAAATGCTGTTATGTTAACCTGATGGGTAACAAGGATCGTTGTTGATTTTAAAGATAATTTGTTTATCCATTTTTCAAGATCAATTGTCTGTTGCGGCCCATTGTTTTGTTTCGCAAAGAAAGAATTCAGAAGGCTAAGTGTCTTATAATTGCCAAGACCAAGCCCTTTTGCTGTATCCTTGCATCGGCACCACTCACTCGAAAAAATTTTTACATTCTTTATGCCATTTTTTCGTAAAAAAACTCCAATATCTTTTGCTTGTTTAACACCGGTTTTTGATAAGTTCCTTTGAGTTTGGCAATCATTGAGTTTGAAATTATCTGGGTCTCCAAAACCAGGCGCTAATGAATGTCTTAATAAAATTATGTGATTTGCTGATTTTATCGCTTGAATTAGAACTTTAGAGTTACCCCGGCTATCTTTTAAATCAAAAAAAAGAGAAAATAACATAACCACAAAAAAAAGATGAAAATTACGCAGTGTCATATGTTGTTGGCCTTTTTTGATCGTGTAAAAACCATCTCGGTTTGTTTATTTAAAAAAATACTTTGTTATTTAAATATGGGGGTTTATGTGAATGGCGGGAATAGGTTTAAAATTAGGGGTATTATTTTGAATAATTAATAATTCCTTTTCGACCGTGCGATCTTTTAAATGATCACAATTGAGTTTTGTTAGGTTGCACGCACTGATGTGAATTATTGAGAAAATAGAAATACTAAATAAAATAATGCGATGATCAGTAAATAAACTAATATTTTAACAAAGGTTTTCATTTAAATTTCCCAAGCTTCAACGTTTTTTTAGGTAACCTATTATTAAATGTTTATCTTGCGCCTAATAATTTGTTGATCATACTTTAGCAAGTTGGCATCTGCAATGGTATGAATTTCAATAGGCATGTGGGTGTCAGTTCGATTGGTGTTATTTAATTTAAATCATTGTCTTCTCCTTATAATATGCAACTTATACGATTTCTCATGTTTAGTTTTCCCGAAAATATGAAATTAACCATCAATTAACGTTTTGGCCCGATTCGGCTTATCTCGAGTTGGTAAGATATTGTAAAGTAAAATTGAGTTACAAAATTTGTTTAGGTTTTCTAGAAATTAACGGTAGTTATCGGTTTTTTTTTTCTTTTGCGAAAGGCCCTAACATATTGTAAATGAATGAAAAAATTTAAATTTGAATATGTTTAATTGTTTACCTAGGAATTTGTTTTTGTTTTGATCACGAAAACGTGAACAGGAAGTCTGGGTTATGTTGCGAAATCATGTTAGTTCTCTGTCCATGTTTTTTATCCACAAATAGATAAAGGCGGATGAAGGCATTAATTGAAACTACTAGGAGAAAGTACTTATGCTAAATCAAGCTCGTGCGTGGATAGGGGCACTTACCGATATCGGTCTGTCACTTATCGCACTCGGTATCGTATTAGGTGTTTTAATTGGAAATAAGCTAGCCTTTGTTGGAGATGTCGTTGGCAACTTAATTGGGCTCGTGAATCAGCTTGGAAGTGCTGGTTTGGTAGGTCTAATTGCTTTAGGCATTATCATATGGTTGCTTAGAGGCAGATCCGCCTAGAACGAAATACTGATAATATAAAGGACGAGGTCAATTTTGGATAAATTAATGCTCTTAAAAAGAGTCCTTTGGTTTCTCGTTGAGATATTCAGTCTCGGTCTCGTCCTTATTATCTTTCTTTATTTTCTTTTGGGCCAAACGTCTGGTACGTTTGTCCTTTCGGTTATTGAAAATATAGGGGTTTTTGTAAAGTCGGCGGGTGAGAATACTATCGTTGCTTTACTTATAATTATTTCTTTAGTTCTCTACTTAAACAAAAATGAAGCTGGCTCAAAGCCGCGGTCCAGAACTAGGAAGTAGAGTTTATAAATACTGAGCTTAATTTCTAAATTTACTATCATATCTATGGCATTAGTTTTTGGCTGGTTATTTTGAAAGCTTGCCAAACGAAGACACGTGTATTCCGCTATCAACTTTGCGTTTTTTAACAAAAGTACGCATATTTTGCAGCTGATCGTTATTTTCCCAGTCCACAAGAGCGATTTTATAACTTGGCCGCTGTTTCATCTGGTCAAACCAACGGGTTAAATTACGGTATTGATCTAATGGCCAGTCCATCAAACTCATTCGGTGGATATTAGGAATCCATGCTATGTCAGCTAAAGATATCTTGTTGCTTACAATCCATTTTTGATTCTTGAGTACTTTATCTAATTTTTTAAAATCTTCATGGGTGCGGTTAACAGATTGATCTAGCTTTTTCTTTGGAAACATTTCACACATTTGCCATTCTTTTATAAACGCAACCAACGTTTGATTTTTGTGGTTATTTGAAAAGGCGTCCAATTCTTTTGAAGACATCTTTTTTCGTGGTCTAAATAGAAATTCATGTGATAAAAGCTTTAAATCTGATTGTGCCTTATCAGCAGAGATAAGCCAGTTTTTCATGTCGTCTTGGTGTTCTGGTTTTTTTGGTCGTAAAGATGAATTAGTGTAATTTTTATCTAAATAGTCAATGATATCGCATGATTCAATTAACAAGGTTCCGTTATCAACAAACGCTGGGACGAGCCCATGGGGATGAATAGCCTGATATTCTGGCGTAGCATGCTCATTTTTTGGGATACTAATTATGTGGCTATGCCAATCCAATTTCTTTTCTTCAAGTGTTATGCGCACACGTTGAGAGCAACTTGATAATTCACCATGCCAAAGATGTAATCCCTTTAGGTTCTTGATCATTGTATTTTTAGGCTCAATTATTGGCATGGAAAATTTTTAAAAAGGTAATTATAGGATTAATTCATTGTATCATTTTGGAATTTAATACAGCAACCCTGATTTATTAAGCTACGTAAAGATCAGCTTTTTCAACCATTTACTTATGGTTTTTGTCACAGTTTCTTCGGTTCCAACATAAAAATGGTCTGAATTTTTGATGGTAACAATTTCAACAGATGAGCCGCAATTGTCGCGAAACTCCTTTGCCGGGTAAAGATCTTCAGGCTCTTGATCTCCCCTTATGAAAAGAACGGGACACGAAATCTTTGGGGCCTCATCAAGTAGATGTGGTAAATTTTGTGATAAATCAAGTAGGCTCTTTGGGGTTGTTGCCCAGTACCAACCAGGTAATTTTATGATATGATCGCCTTTTTCTTCATCTATCATTTTTTTTGCCATAGCTAGAATTCTGGGGAGTTTATCGGAGCCGAAGAGGCCCTTTGAACTGGCCAATGGTAACATATCTGTACCACCGATATGTGCGCTCAAGAGTATTAGAGCGGGGGTATCTTGATGGGTAGCTACATGTTTTGCGGCTAATAGACCACCATTAGAATGACCTATGCAAATCGGCGCTGCATAGCCCTTTTTTATAAGCCAGTCTCTCGCATAATTATTATCGGCAATTGCTTCGGCAGTTAGCTGTAAAGCCCCTCCTTCAGGGTTGCGACTGTCTCTAATTGAAAGTATATCGTGTCCACGCCGATTATATGCTAGAGCACTGCAATTTATTGATATTAATGAAGGTGGCAGAAATTTGCAGAAACCAGTGTAAAAATTCATTGCGTTTCCATGGAAAAGTTGCGCTACATGAGGCGAGTTTATATCTTTATTGAACTGATAAAATAACCCATCAAGTGGTTGGGTATCAGTCAGAATGGATATGAGTTCAACGTCCATTTTGGTTCTCAATGATTGTTAATAAATTCCAAATCAATAAAGGTTGGTTTCAGAAACAAAGGAAGAATCAGCCCAATATGGTATGTAAATTTTGCTTTATCGAATTATCCAAAGTTTGAGCCACCGTTGACGTGCATGGTTTCACCTGTCATGAAGCTTGCTTTCTCCGAAATTAAGAAAATGCCTGCTTCTGCAATTTCATTTGGTTCAGCAAATCGGCCTAATGGAAAGCGCTGTTTCATTGCATCTCTTTGTCTTTCACTATAACCCCTGATCATTGCTGTTTCTGTTATACCAGGACTTACAGCATTTACACGCACCCCTTTAGGTCCTAATGCACGGGCCAATGAGCGTGTTAACGCTATTATTGCGCCCTTTGAAGCTACATAGGCGGGACCGCCTTGCCCTTCTCCCCCAGTTACGCCGTGTAGAACCGAGGTTGAGGTGCAAAGAACTATTGCGCCATTTGCTGCTAATGCCATTGGCTTAGCGGCTGCCTGGGCTATTAGGAAGGTACCAGTTACATTAACTCTCATAATATTATTGCATTCATCGGCATCAAGTTCATCCCAGCGGGCAGAAGAATGTGCTGCTCCCCAATGAATCAGAGCGTCTAGCTTATTAAACGTTTTTATAGTTTTGGTTACGACGTTTTCACATACGTTAGGGTCTGAAACGTCTCCAGAGATTTGTAGTAAATTTTCATCATCAATTGGTAGATTGGATTTCATTTTCTTTTTTTGTATATCGAATGCAGTAACGTTTGTACCCCTCTCTAGTAATAATTTTGCGCAGGCAAGCCCAATTCCGCTAGCTGCGCCTGTTACGATGACGGTTTTTTTGTTCTTCATTAAAATACTCTCATAGTTTCACACAATGAATTTAATTAAATACCGTAAAGTATATTATTTGATCATATGGTAGGTGTTTCCGACGCGTCCTATATAACCAAACGATGGAGAATGAAAATGTGCTGGGAGAATCGCTGTTTGTGTGTCGGCGCATCTATTTAATACGTTCAGTCGGGTTTGACGAGAAAGTTCAGGGTTATGACAAAAATTTGTAGACCACATTGGCCGCAAAAGTTGCAGTGGATGGTGAATTACGTCACCACATAAAATAGCTTGTTCGCCTTCACTCTCTACGTTAACCACAATATTACCTGGCGTATGGCCGTATGCAGGTTCCAATTCGATCCCACTTTCGATTTGATAATCACTCTTTACGAGTAAGGCTTGTCCCGATTTGATTACAGGAAGGACGCTGTCATTATAGGACCCATACATTATAGGCTCTGACGGGTGTTTTTGGTCTTCAGTCTTCCAATATTCAAACTCTTTTTGGGAGAATATATATTGTGCATTTGGAAATGTTGGTACCCATTTTCCATCAACAAGTTTTGTATTCCATCCCACATGATCCGCGTGTAAATGTGTACATAAAACGAAATCAATATCAAAGGCTGTTACTCCACTACCTGTCAGATTATTTAAAAAAGGTCCATTACGTTGGTGCCAGGCTTGGCGTGTGGGGCGCTCTTTATTATTTCCGCAGCAGGTATCCACGAGTATATTATGTTTTTCTGTTTGGATTAAGAATGAATGGAAGCTTAAAAGTATTTCAAGCAAATTATCTGAAAAATGTTGAAGGCCAATATCTTGAGAAAGATTTTTAATTTCTTTTGGGTTTGCATTCGGATAAACTAATTCAACGGTAAATGGAACGTACTCAAGATCGATAATCCTTTGTACGAGAAATTTCCCAATATTACAGGTATCGTTATCAGCATTCCAAAATGATTTTTTTTTCATTTAATATTTACCTGGGGTTAATTCTTATCCTAGAATTTTTTTTAAGTTATTTGATTAAAGGGTTCAGGTAATTATAGTTACTGATTCAATTATCATTTTCGAATACCCAATAGCTGATGGTTTATTTAGAGAAGTTCAATATTATATTTGTAAATATCGTCGTTGAAGAAAAATAGTAACACTATTATGGGGACTTGTCCCAAGGTTTTTGCTGAATATGGTTTGATAGTTTCGGTTGTCTTTTTTGATGTGAGATGACAAAAATTCCTAGAAAGGTTGTAATGTGCGTCGAGTATCAATCTTATTTATTATATTTATATGTGCCTTAATAAACTTGGTCACCAGCGTTTATGCCAAGGAGGGAGGAACGAATAAACTTGGTTTATTGTCAAAATCGTATTCTTTTAAGAGTGTTGTTATGAAAGGATTATATTTCTCTATTGGAACATTTCGATTTATTGAGAATGCGTACGAATTGAGAATGCGACATCCAAAATTTAATCCCCTTATTGTAGTGGTGAACAAAAAAAATAAATCATACTTTCGCGTAATTGTTGGACCAATAACTAGCCAAAACAAAATGGCGGTAAAAAATTCATTAATTAAGGTAAACGTCAGAGATATTTGGCTAACTGAAATCAGAGGTCCAATAAAAGTCTTTTACGAAAAAACTAAAGACAAAAACTCGCTAATATTAAATGTTAAATCAAAAATAAAAAAATCGAGATCCAAACGCATCGCGAAGGCAAAAGTTGAAGCTAGGGTATCAAAAAAGAGTAATTCTATAAAACACCACATAGGAGAAGTGTTTGTAGATTGTGAGATATGTCCAAAGCAAGTTGTTCTCCCGGCAGGAGATTTTGTAATGGGTGAAGCCAATGGAGGGTTAACAGAAGACGCCTATGCTATACACATAAACATACCTAAATCATTTTCCATAAGTCAGTTCGAAATTACTTTTGATTTGTGGGACGCGTGTGTGGCAGATGGTGGTTGTTCAGGTTATCGGCCGTCTGATGAGGGTTGGGGAAGAGCCGCGCGACCTGTAATTAATGTCAATAGGGATGACATTCTGAGTTATATAGATTGGTTAACTGAAAAAACTGGTAAGACATACCGCTTGCCATCAGAAGCTGAATGGGAGTATGCGGCTCGAGGAGGAACGAGTACGTCGTATTGGTGGGGAAGGAGACCTGGGATTAATCGGGCCGTCTGTCAAGACTGTGGCAGTATATATGATGGTGAAAAAACAGCACGTGTTGGAAGTTTCTCTAGTAACAAATTTAATCTTTTTGATACGTCAGGTAATGTCTGGGAATGGGTCGAAGATTGTTATAAAGCAAATTCATATCAAACATATAAAATGTATCCGGAACCATTTTATATACACAAAAGCTCTCATAAATACGAAAATTGTAGTCGTGTTTTACGAGGAGGTGGATGGGATGTGATGTCATATGGGATCCAATCATCATTCCGTTTTACTAGTATGCCGAGGCTTCGAAAAAACTCTTACGGCTTCAGAGTTGTACGAGAGATCAATCAATAATTAATTTTAGTAACTTTGATCCTTTTTTTACCGGTAAAATGTTAGATTTATTTATGAGATAAAAGTTAAGAAAACCCGGTTTGTTTCTAGACGTAAAACAAATAAATGTTTGGTTAACAGTGTCCGTTTATTATAGAAATAGTGTAATTTATAAAAAAATATATCAGAAATCTATTAATGAACGAAAGTTAATTTAGGTGAGGAAATTTTGAGTTTACGCACTGATGGCCCAAAAATGCTAGCGCTTGAGCCGCGAATTATGTTTGATGGAGCTCTCGCTGGTGATGCAGTTGATGTTACTTTAGTTAATAAGCCTAATTGTATTGAAGGGGAACTGGAGGCTGATTTACAGCCTCATTCAAATGACCTCAATAGGGTTATATTTATCGATGGAAATATCCAAATATCAAGCGAGCTAAATAACAATCTTAATGGTCAGTCAGAAATTTTTACTTTAAAATCAGGTGAAGATGGAGTGACGCAGATGGCAACGTTTCTTGCTGGTAGGAAAGACGTTGCGAGTATTCATATAGTTTCGCATGGCGCAGAAGGGCAAATTAATATTGGCAATACCGTTCTGGATATCAAAAATTTATCCTCATATGGGGATCAGTTAGCTGAAATAGGTAACGCACTTAGTGATGATGGAGATATTCTCCTATATGGTTGTAATGTCGCTAACTCAAATGGGCGTGATTTTGTAGACTCTTTAGCCAGAGCAACGGGCGCCGACGTAGCAGCTTCGATCGATTTGACAGGTAGTACTGATGCGGGAGGCAATTGGTTGCTTGAAGCGCAGAGCGGCCTAATAGAAACTGACACTAACCTTTTTGTTCAATACTCTGGGTTTTCGGGACTGTTGTCCACTCCCTCAGTTTCAGATGGCGGGAAAACGGGTTATATTAAGGATGAACCGCCTGTAATAGTATCCCCTTCAATGTCTGTTACAAACGGAGGAGATTATGGTGGCGGTGGGAGTTTAACTGTTGAGGTAACTTCTGCAGATGCATCGGAAACTTTGAGTTTGATTAAAGTCTCATCTCCTTCGACAGCGAGTAATGTGGTTTCTGTTGTTGGTTCAAGTCTCTATCTAGGAAGTGGTGGTGGCTCAAATATTGTTGGTTCAATTGATGGCACAAATAATGGAGAGAACGGCAACAGTCTCCAAATTAATTTTCTAAGTGATAGTTTTACCAACGCTAGTTTTGAAACAGGTGATTTAACGGGGTGGACTGCTGATACTGGTACACAAATAGATATTGGAACCACGTCTATCGCAGGTATTGCTACCCCAGCAGATTCATCGGATCCGGTTAATTCTGGCGGAGACAGCGACGTTCCCTCTACTAAAGGGACTTGGACGGCTCCAGTTAACACTGTGGACAAGTCGCATGGAACTTATTCGCTTCAGCTTAAAAGTGCGGGTATGACGACCTCTAACGGATATGATGTGGTTCATGGACCTTCAGTCTACTCCGATGTTTTTGCGGGCGAGAATGGTCAGACTATTAGTTTTGATTGGCGGGCCTTGGGTGGGGGGGATGCTTACGATGTATTTGGCTATATTGTTAATACAGGTACTAACGCGACCACGGAGATACTGAATGCGACAGGCACTTCTGCTGCTGGGACCACGGCATGGGCTACGGCTAACGTAACAATACCAGCTACTGGTAATTATAGATTTGTTTTTATCTCGGGAACCTATGATTTTACTGGGGGAAAGGCTGCGGGCGCTTCTCTTTATATTGATAATATACAAGTTTTTAATGCAGTGGATGATACTATAGTTTCACAGGTCGCAAAATTAATAACTTATCAAACAACAGCCACAACACTGACTGAAGCCGACAGAACAGCCAGGACCCTTACTTTTACTGCTACTGATGCCGATGGTAATTCCAATAGCAATACGGCTATTATTTTTGAAGACTTTCCAGTGGAGGAGGTCGTAGCAACTCCTCCCCAGCAGGTGTCAATCAGTAATGCAGTATCTGAAATTAACGTACCCGCTTCGGAGATACAAATTAGTCGGGATGGCTTACAAACTTTTGTTAGAGATAAAGGCGGGGTAGGAACCGTAAGTTCTGCAATTAGTTTTGGTCCAGAAGCGATAGGAGGAGAAGATACTCAGGGTTTGGATGTAAATCCAGCGCCGAGAAATGACAATTTGCAATCACAATCGCCTGCGCCAATTACCACAAGTTTTAGTATTGCGGTTATGCCTCAGTCTAATTCTTCAAGTTTGAATGATGGAGGGCTATCAATTTTAAACGGTATTAAAGATCCAGATATTGGATCTCTGGGAATAATATCCTTTTCAATTCCAAACGATGCTTTTGCCAAATCAAATAATGATACAATGGTTTCACTTAAAGCATTACAGCCGGGTGGTAAAGCTCTCCCGTCTTGGCTTAAGTTTGATCCAGTAGCGGGGAGGTTTGAAGGTCAAATTCCCGAGGATTTTGAGGGTTCTATAGAAGTTCTGGTTACTGCTACTGATCAAAATGGTAATGAAGTGACGACCTCTTTTGTTATCGAAAAAGACATTGCTATACCAGGTACGAGTAATAAAGAAAAAACCGAATTAGATCCTTCTGAAATTAAAGAAAAAATATTAGCTATTCAGAAACAGAATTTCTCGCGTTCAGATTTTAGTCAGCAGATTTTATTTTCAAGATTGCAAACTAATTTATTAGGACAGTCTGAGATTCATGAGGTTATCCGTTCAATAAGGAATATAAGTTAATTACATATATTTTTAAAATATTTTTTTCGAAATATATTTAGATGGCTTGAAGAAATTTAAATCCTAACAGGGGGAGCTAATTTACCTATCATGAAACACGTGTTTTTTAGTTTGTGTGTTTTTAATGTTATTTTAGGGTTTGGTAATTTCAACGCAGCACTGGCACAAAAATCAAGTTATAACGCCCCAGTTAGTCCTGATAAAATATATGGCAAACTTAGGCCTCAACATAAAACCTCTTTATCAAGCGAAATTCCGGCTAGAATTGAAAAAATATTGGTCAGAGAGGGTAATAGGTTTAGAAAAGGGGATGTTCTTGTTGTGCTGAATTGTTCCTTGATTAAAGCTAAGTATGAGAAATTGGAAGCGATACTCAAAGCGGCTCAAGCTAAACTTGCAATTGAAAGAAGGTTGCTTGAATTAAATTCAACTGGAGAACTTGATGTAAAAAACGCAGAAGCAGAGATGGGTAAGATAACAGCAGATATGAAAGCTGGTCGTGTTCGTTTGTCAAAATGTGTTATCAAAGCCCCCTTTTCGGGACGGGTTGTTGAGGTGAAAATGGGGAGATTTCAATTCGCAAGGGTTGGTGTTGAAATACTGAAAATAATTGATGACTTAAATCTAGAAATAGTCTTTATGGTTCCATCGAGTTGGGTTAATTGGCTGAAGGTTGGTTATGAATTTGAGTATTTTGTAAATGAGACATCTCGTACATATAAGGCAAAAATTATTCAGCGAGGAGCTCAGATTGATGCAATTAGTCGGTCAATTGTAATGATTGGAGCTACAATTCATCAACAGGCAGAACTAATTCCAGGCATGAGCGGTATAGTAAAATTCAAATTCCCTGTCAGAGATTAGCGGATGGCTGAGGCTTTAAAAACAAATCCACTCGCTATTATTATTGATTTGGAAAAACGGGTTCGAAATGCCCTTACAATTGATGAACTTGGTTTCATAGTTGTAAATGAGACCCACAAAATCGTTCAGTATCGTCAAGCGGTATTGTTTGATAAGATTGGTGAAATAAAGGCCATTTCTGGGGTATCAAACTTTGAGTTAAACTCCCCATTTATATTATGGTTGAAGCAGCACCTCTCGCCGGTAGCAAATCAACTCGAGGGTCCGAAAGAAATTAGTTCTAAGAATTTTGAACGTGTTGATGAATTTGCGTGGGACGAATGGCTGCCCAAATATGGTTTCTTCTTCCCATTGAATTCCCCCGTCCATGGTCGAATGGGTAGTCTATTTTTGTCGCGTGATAGAAATTGGGATCTTGATGAAAAAGAGATGCTTGGCCTGATCGCCGATATTTATGGGCATTCTTGGGGTATTTTTAGAAAAACTTCAATCCGTTCTTTCTTAAAAAATAGAAGTAATTTAATTAAGACATCGTTGGTTCTTACGTTTTTTCTCATCCTTTTTATTCGAATTCCGCTAACGGTACTGGCGCCGTCTGAAATTGTCCCTGTCAATCCCTCTATAATCCGTTCACCTGTACAGGGCGTCATTGAGAAAGTCTTGGTAAAACCCAACCAAGTTGTGAGTAAAGGCGATGTTTTATTTGTTATGGATTCCTTATCACAGAGAAACGACCTTGATATAGCTCAAAAAATATTTATTTCATTGAAAGTCCAATATGCACAGGTTGCTAGGCAGGCTTTGTCTGAGGTCAAATCAAAGAAATTCTTGGCTGAAATTCTTGGACGGTTAAATGAACAAAAAATTAGGATAGAAAATTTAAAACACTTGATTAACCGTATGCAGGTGTCAGCTCCTCGGGGTGGTACGGTAATTATCGATAATCCAAGATTTTGGGAGGGCCGTCCGGTAAATTTAGGCGAAAAAATTGTAAGCCTTGCTGATCGAAATTCAGTTGAAGTGGAATCCTGGCTATCTGTAGGAGATATTATTCATCTTCAAAAAGGATCTCCAGTTCGTTTGTACTTGAATTCTGATCCTTTGATTCCTATTTCGGCAAGCCTTCATACATTTTCGTACGAGGCCCAACAAAGACCAGGTGATATTTATGCTCATAGACTAAGGTCAAAAATATTGGATGCTAAATTGACACCTCGGTTGGGGCTCCGTGGCACTGCCAGGATCCTTGGGGAGGAAGTATCCTTAATTTACTGGATTTTTCGGCGTCCTATTTCGTCTTTCCGACAATTTTTTGGTATTTAAAGAATGCTGACCCCAATACGAGAAGACCTTAATCTCCTTCCTTCTAGTATTTCGAGTCATGGCTATCCAATATGGACAATTCATGATCCCGTTAGAAACAAATTTTTTCAAATTGAATGGCGGGTTTTCGAGGTTTTGCGACATTGGAAAAAGGGTTCTGCAAAACTCGTAGCTCGAGCTGTTAACTCAGAAACAGTTTTGGAAATAGATGAAAGCTTTATTAACGGGATTGAAAAGTTTTTTTTATCTAATCAATTGTGCCAAGCTAGTGATAATCTAGGTATAAAAAATTTAGTAGAAGACAAAAAAATATTAAAAAGTTCACGATTCAAATGGTTGCTCCGGCATTACTTATTTTTTCGTATCCCTATTTTTAAGTGTGATGAATTTCTGACGACTGCGTTTCCCTACATTAGATTTATGTATTCTAGATGGTTTATTGGGTTAAGCGTAATTTGTTTATTTGTAGGCTTGTTTCTAATAAGTCATCAGTGGGATGTATTCGCTGGTCAAATTTTAGACTATTTTTCTTTTAAAGGGCTTTTTCTCTTTTTTATTACACTAGTTTTTGTAAAGATTTCTCATGAATTCGGCCATGCATTCACAGCCAAGAAATATGGCTGTAAAGTTCCCGTAATGGGTGTTGCGTTTCTAGTTCTTTGGCCAATGTTTTATACCGATACTAATGAAAGTTGGAAATTAAAATTAGCTTCTCAACGTTTTAATGTTGCCCGGGCTGGAATAGTTGCAGAGTTGCTTATTGCGTCATTCGCCACGCTTGCATGGAGCCTCCTTCCAAGTGGATCCCTCCGGGAGATGGTTTTTATTATGGCAACTATTACCTGGGTCTCCTCACTCGCAATTAACGCGAGTCCTTTCATGAGGTTTGATGGCTATTATTTATTATCCGATTACTGGAATATTCCAAATCTACACGAACGTTCCGGAAATCTTGCTCGTTGGTGGTTGCGAGAAAAATTATTTAATTTGCAAGAAAAAAAACCTGAATATTTTCCAAAGAGGAGGGAATTATTACTTATCTCTTTTGCTTTCAGCACATGGATATATCGTTTAATTTTATTTATTGGGATAGCACTTTTAGTATACAATTTTTTCTTTAAGATATTGGGTGTTTTTTTATTTGCAACTGAAATAATTTGGTTTGTAATACGTCCAATATGGCTGGAGGCAAGGGAATGGCGATTGCGCAAGGATATAATTTTTATGAAGGCTAGGGTTTGGATTGTAATATTGGTTCTGTTTACAATTTTATGTTGTTTATTTATACCTTGGCGCGGGACCATCGTCTTAGATGCTGTAATTCATGGTGTGCCTTATAAAAATATTTTTGTAAAAACGGGCGGACGTTTGCAGGAGCTTAACGCAACGGAAAGTCGATTGGTCAAACAAGGAGAGTTAATTGTAAAATTTAAAAACCCTAATCTAGAATCTAAACTTCAGCAGATAGAAAATAAAATTGAAGTACAAAACACTATATTTCACCTTTCTTCTTTTGACGATTTGTCATGGAAACGCAAAGGGATTATTGCAGCAGAAATAGCTAGACTTGAAACAGAGAAAATAGCACTTGATAATTTGATTGATAGTTTGAATATTTACGCACCTATAACAGGTAATATTACCGATATCACTAGGGGCTTGTTTGTTGGTCAGTGGCTAGCAGGCGGTCAAAAATTGTTCTCAATAAAGGGTGATGATGGCTTTAATATTACCGCATACCTTAATGAAGAAGATGTGTCGAGGATTGACAAGGATGGTACGTGTGGCTTTAAAATATTGCATCGCGGTTTTGATAATTATTCATGTATATTGGGAGATGTTAGAGAAACTTCTGAAACGAACATTGACGAAAAAATGCTGTCTGCATTCTATGGGGGGAATATTTTGACTACTAATGTTCAAGGAGATTTAATCCCAAGCAAAGCTGTCTATAAGTTGACTGCTGAAATTAAAAGTACAGAACTTCCGGTAAATCATAAAACAAAGGGCTTGATTGTTGTTAGTGCAAAAAAAATAAATATGATTGATAGATTTTGGCGGTGGTTTGTTTCGATAATTATTAGGGAAGTTGGCATGTAGTATGTTTTTATCAAGGCAATAACTTACCAGGGTTCATGATATTTTTTGGATCAAGTGTCTTCTTAATTTGTTTCATAATAGTTAGAGAAACAGGGTCTTTATATTTGGACATTGCCAGGAGTTTGCTTGTTCCAATACCATGTTCAGCACTAAATGAACCACCATATTTTCCTATAGAGTCGTATACGACTGATTTAATTTTTTCTGACTTATCGAGGAATTTTTTAAGTTCATCCTTAGGGGGAAAAATAGAGTAATGCAAATTTCCGTCGCCAAGGTGGCCCATATGGCACATTCTTAAACCAGACATAATCTCTTCTGTTTGAGACTTCATCTCTTCGATAAATTCTTGTATTTTATTTAGTGGTAAAGAGATATCAAAACCAATACGTGTTCCGGCCGCAGTAATTACTTCCAGAGCGCCCTCGCGCATTTCCCACATATTACGCCTTTGAGCTTCTGAATTTGCTACAACAGCATCTAAGACTAAACCTAATTCAAAACCTGCCTCCAGGATCTTTTCGAGTTTTGAGTTTACTATTGCAGAACTATCTTCGTTAGACCGGTTAGAATTATTAACGGTTTCGGCAATTTCAATCAGTACGCAAAGCGTTGGGATATTTTCAAATGGAATATTATGCTGAGGGGCGTGATCCCGAACTAATTGCAGAAAAACATCTGGAATCAATTCAAATGCCTCTACTGTGCCCCCGGTTTCAGACTGTGCGAGATTGAGCAAGTCTAATCCTCGCGTGATGTCGGGAACGACGGCAAAGGTTGTCGCACGTGCATTCGGCAAATGAAATAATTTTAGTGTAGCTGCGGTAATGATACCCAAAGTACCCTCAGAGCCAATAAATAAATCACGTAAATCATAGCCCGTATTGTCTTTTCGTAGACCTGATAATAAATTAACAATTTGTCCCTGAGAGGTGACGGCCTCAATTCCCAGACAAAGATCGCGGGTATTACCATACCGTACTACATTTTGGCCGCCAGCATTTGTTGCTAAATTCCCACCTATCATGCAACTGCCTTTAGCCCCAAAATTAAGAGGAAAGAATAAGCCTTTTTCTTCAACTATTTTATGCAAATTTTCTAAGATAACCCCAGCCTCAACAGTTGCAGTCATTGCAGATGAACTGATATCCCTAACTTTATTCATTCGTTCAAGTGATAAGACAATAGCTTTACCGTTTTTGTCGGGGATAGAACCGCCTGCAACACTGGTGTTGCCACTTTGCGGAACGACGGGCGTAGCAGTATCATAGGCTATTTTCATAATTTCAGAAACTTCAGCTGTAGTTTTTGGTCTGATAACAGCGGTCGCTTTACCGGTCAGTTGTTTTGGCCAATCTATCAAATATTTAGCCATATCTTGATCTTTGATTAGTAAAGTTGAAGAATCAAATTTTGCCTCAAGTTTTGAAAGAATATCTGCCATCGTTGGGTGCTTTCAAATTATTATTATTTTTTCCTAATATACAAAACCCATCTATTATAACAAACATAGAAGGTTACGGTGAATAAAAGATCGGGATAATTCTAAATACTATAATTTTCATCTAATAAAAAGATTTCTGAGAATTACATATTTTTTACTAATATGGATATAAAATAATGATAATTATCAATTATAGTGCGAGGGATTTTCACGAATAATCTTCTATATTTGTTAGAATATTATACACGCTTTGAGTGGAGTATTTTTAAAAATGGTCGCACCAATTGTTGAAACAAATGAGTGGAAGTCATCCAGATATGATATGGTTGTTGACGTTCGTTCTCCTTGTGAATTTTCAAACGATCATATACCTGAAGCCGTTAATTTGCCCGTTTTGTCGGATTCTGAACGATCCGAAGTCGGAAGAATTTATAAACAACAATCTAGTTTTAATGCCCGCAGGAAAGGCGCTGCATTAGTTGCTAGAAATATTGCTCACCATCTCGAAAAAAAATTAGAGAAGATGGGTCCGGGATTTACCCCTTTGGTATATTGTTGGCGCGGTGGACAACGTTCGGCTGCCTTTGCCCAAATCTGTAGCGAAGTTGGGTGGCAATCATTTA
>CAZXGI010000013.1:0-46546 GCA_964639965.1 uncultured Rhodospirillaceae bacterium | reverse complement strand
TAACAAAATAGAGATTAGTAAGTTTTTGACAATAGGGAGTTTGGCAAAGCGGATTTCTACCATAGAAGAAATCATAGAAAAAAAAGGGAGTTCTGGCCGTCTTATATTTCTACGTGAGCGCACAGAGATTACTGATGACAGAAATGGCGTTTTAACAGATTGGAGGACACTAGTTTTTCGCGATGGTGCCAAAGAGCCAATGCGCCATAAGAAAAATCTGGCACTAAATAAAGGAACCTGGCGCCAGGAAATCAATCCGGATCCTATATTATTATTTAGATATTCGGCGCTAACTTTTAATAGCCATCGCATTCACTATGACCAGGAGTATACTAAGAGTACTGAAGGTTACCCAGAGCTATTGGTTCATGCACCTTTAACGGCAACATTACTATTGAACTTACTACGTCAAGAGATGCCTTTAGCACAGATCAAACAAATAGACTTAAGAGCGATTGCCCCTATTTTTGCTAATCAATCTTTTAGTATTAATGGAATGCCTTCGGAAAATAATAAAAATATCCAACTTTGGGCCGAGACTAACGATGGGAATTTGGCGATGACCTTAGATGCCTTATTGGCCTAACTTTATAAAATATTTTATTAGCTGCCGAGCCTAATTATTAAGCGTTGATCTGTTTGTCACGGCTAATTAATGTTGCAGCGATAACAATGACGGCACTACCTGCCCATACCCAAACGTCGGGTATTTCACTGAAGAATATATAACCAAATAATGCCCCCGCTATCAGGCGAAAGAAGATCATAGGATCGGCAATCGTAATTTCTGCTATTCGATAAGCTTGTGTCGTAGCCAGATGAGCTACTGTTGAGCAAGCGGCATTAAGAGAAAGAAGCAACCATCCTTGACCGTCGGGCCAAGACCAAACAAAAAGTGCGGGAAGCAGGGCTAAGGGCGTTGAAATTAGGGTCATCCAAGCTACGATAGTTGTGACTTGTTCATGTTCAACCAACTTTTTTGCGCTCAAATTTAAAGTTGCTTGTTGGATTGTGTATGCAATTACTAGAAGAACACCAATACTAATACTTACAAGGCCAGGCCGGATAATGATTAGAGCACCGCAGATTCCTGCAAAAACCGCTAACCACCGATTTAATTTTGAGGGCTCGCCCATGAAGGTTATGGCTCCAATCGATGTAAACAAAGGCGTGATAAATGCTAGAGCAATGACAGTTGCTAGAGGTGTTATTGTTATTGCTGTGTAAAGGCATAACAGTGCGGTAACCTGTAAAATACCCCGCAAAATGTGCCAGTTAAATTGAGGTCCAGGTTTCCAGACGAACTCCTTGCTTAGGAAAATGTGGGATAGCAGAAGAATTCCTAGGACGCTTCTAAAAAATAATACAACGAAGGGATGCATATCAATTGCCGCCATTCGAACAGCGACATTGCTTGAAGCAAATGCGGCACCTGCAAGAATCATCCACAACACGCCCTGAATATTAGGGTTTATTTGTCCTTGTTTGATTTGTGAGCTCATAATATGTACTTGTATACAATTATTAGATATTGCCAATAAGATAAGTTCGATTTGATTTATGCGAGTTTCAGTTGTTCGTTTTTTTATATTATATTAGGTAAAGAAATATATTAAGGACTAAAATATGAGCGAAGATAATAGGGTATTAATCGCTGGAGGTGGGCCAATTGGTTACACAACGGCGTTTAATCTAGCTAAATATGGCATCCCATTTACTCTATTTGAAGCCGGAGAAGATATTGCAGAAGACCCCAGAGCCGCGACAATTCATCCTCCTACGCTTGAGATGTTTGATAAAATTGGTCTAACCGCTACATTTATGGAGAGAGGTTTTGTTACACAGAATTATCATTATAGAGACCGAAAACAAGGGCTGATTGCGGATTTTGATCTTGGCGTGTTAAAGGACGATACGGAATTCCCTTACCGAGTTATGTTGGAACAACATAAAATTAGTCGAATTATTGCTTCTGCACTCTTGGACTTTAGTGAACATAAAATCTTAAATAGGCATACTGTTTTGGGCGTTATACAGGATGGTGATGAAGTTGTTGCTCAGGTAGAAACTCCTGAAGGCAAGAAAGAATTCAGAGGCCGTTACATGATTGGATGCGATGGAGGGCGCAGCAATGTCCGAAAATCGATCGATGTTGATTTTGAAGGATTTCAGTTTGAGGAGCGATTTTTGGTTGTGAGTACACCGTATAATTTTGGCCAGCATGGTTACGCAATAACCAATTATATAGCGGATCCAGAGGAATGGTGTGCCTTATTTTGCGTCAAAGGTCCCGATGATCAAGGGTTATGGCGCGTTGTTTTTCCAGTTGACTCTTCTTTTACGGAAAAGGAAATTTTTGATGACAAAGCGATAGAAGAAAGACTTCAAGGATTTCATCCGCGGAATACGGACTACGAGATTATCCACAGAAACCTTTATGAGGTGCATCAGCGGGTCGCGACTAAGTATCGGGAAGGTCGTATTCTAATTGCTGGAGATGCAGCACATATCAATAATCCACTTGGTGGTATGGGGATGAATTTTGGATTCCATGATGCTTTCAATCTAACCGAGAAACTGAATAAGATCTGGTTTCATGAAGCCAGTGAGGATCTGTTAGATTTGTATGAACGCCAACGAAAAACCGTGGCATCTGAATATCTACAGACACAGACAATTGAGAATAAAAAGAATTTAGAACGCAAAAGTCAGGTTGACCGAGAAAAATTCTTTGATGAGTTGCGTAATATAGTTAAGGATAACGTGGAGCAGCGAAAATACTTAAGGCGTGTGGCTATGATTGAGGGAGTTGAGCGTGCTGCTTCTATTTCTTAAAAGAAATTAGTCTGTTTTAGTTTTGGCTTGAATTATCTCGAGAAAAAAAATAATGCCACATAGTAACCCACCGATCAATTCAACGGCATAGGCAAGCGCAAAAGCCTCTGAAGGCAGTAACAAAAATAGGCCTCCTACGATATATATCATACGTTGGATCGGGTTTAGATGACTTTTGAGATAACCAATAATACCGGCTGAGGTAAACCAGATCCCGGCTACAGCAGTGAGGAATGTAATTGCTATATCAACGTTATCTCCTACCATAATAAGATTAGGAGCTATGACGAATAAGAAGGGTACAATAAAAGCTGGCCATCCAAACCGGCATGCTGCCCAAGCGGTCGCCATTGGACCAGATTCTGAGAGTTTTGCAGCTGTAAATGCGGCCAAAGCTACAGGAGGCGTAATCATTGACATTAAGCCAAAATAGAGAACAAACAAATGTGCTGATAAGGGCTCAACGCCAAGGTCAATGAGCGGTTGTGTCGCGAGCACAGCTAGAAGAAAATAAATCGCTGTCGTGGGCATGCCCATCCCAAGAATAATACATATTATGGCTGTAAGCCCTAGCAAAAGAAATAGGTTTCCTTCGCCAACCTGAACTAGCATAAATGTTAAGCCAAAACTAAGGCCTGTTGCTTCCAGTATACCGATAATCAATCCGGCCGTTGCGCCAATCACAATAATATCCACCGATATTTCACCCGTTTTTTTTAGACAGGTCAGCAATATAGGAAAGGTGAGTTTTTTGTTATTGTAGGTAAATATCGAGCCAAGAATACAAATGGAAACTGTGCCAAATAATGCTGCTGTTTCGGGCGGAGCATTTAACCAGAACAGTGCCCCCAACAAGATTATAAAAGGAACAAGAAAGTACCAACCAGTCTTCATTACTTTTCCGAACGATGGGATTTGATCGCTTGGGATTGGCTTGATACCAATTTTACCAGCTTCAAGGTCGGCCTGAAGGAAAACTGATATGTAATAGAGGAGAGCCGGTAAGATTGCTGCAACTATGACTTCTTGATAGAGCACGTCTGCTAATTCCGCCATAAGAAATGCGGCTGCGCCCATGATGGGTGGCATGATTTGGCCGCCGGTTGAGGCAACAGCTTCTATGGCCCCTGCTACTTTTCGGGAATAGCCACCTTGTCGCATTAGAGGAATAGTGATTACACCCGTAGATGCTACATTTGATACGGCACTACCCGAAATTGAACCGAATAAACCGGATGCTACAACGGCTATTTTTGCTGAACCACCACGTGAGTGTCCCATTAAGGCAGCCGCTAAATCGGTAAAATATTCAGAACCGCCAGATCGTAGCAGTACCTGTCCTAAAAAAATAAAGACTACAACGACTGTAAATATTATGATTAAAGGTGTTCCCAATAATGCATTTGTGTCTATACCAAGGTAGGAAAAAAATTTTCCTAATTCCAAAGATCTACCAGACAAGGTTCCTGGTACGAGATGCCCAAATAAACCGTAGGCAAAAAATATCAGAAGAACACATAATAGACCCCAACCTGCTGTACGGCGCAGTGCTTCGCCAGTTAAGGTTATGAGAAAAAAACCAATGATTGATGATTCCACAGGCATATAGGCAACTTGGTCCAGTAGAAGAGGGTATCTGAAAAATAAATACCAGCCTAAGATAAACCCAATTATCGCGGCGAAAGCGTCGTACCAAGGTAGACTACTCTGACTTTTTTTGCCTGCGCGGACGTTTAAATAAATTATAGAAAATGTCAGACCAAGAATGCCACAAATAACCTGTTCGGTTATAAGGGCAATTCCTAAGTCAACTATAATACCACTTGCCCATATTATACCAATTGTAGCAAGAGCAGCGCCTAGCCAAGGCGTTAACGCCCGTGCCACTTTTGAAGGTGGCACGGGCGTCCGTTTTTGATTATCAACGGCTTGATTTACCGCCAAATACCTTTCTCCTTAAAGAGTTTTATGGCGCCTGGATGATATTTCAAACCACCTTGTTTTTTTGACATATTCTTTGGCTTAAAGCCTCTCCACATTGGGGAAGCACCAACCAATGCCTTTTTGTTTTCATACATTGCTTTGGTAGCTCTGTACACAACGTCAGAGGAGACGTGTTTTCCGGCAAATAGCATATAGTCGAAATGGAACAGATTGGTTGGAACTTCAACACCTGGAATTTTTGGATTTGGCTTAACTGTTCTAATATCTGCACCAGGCATCATCTTTGCTACTTTAGCTTGTGTGGCAGGAGACATGTCCATTGAAATGAAACGAATACCACCGAGTTTTTTTGCAATGAGTTTCATAAATCCAGACCCATAAGCGCCAATCGCAAAGTCAATTTTACCCGCCATTAAGGCTTTCCAGCTAGGAACCAGAGCAGCAATTGGTATATTTTTCGTGTCTCCTATCGTTAAATTCCCAGTTGCCAGAGCAGTCTTAATGATTTCATTGAAGAGAGGCGCACCCTTAAATCCCGTTGGTGCCCGAGAACCTTTTAAATCACCGACGGACTTAAAGTTAGTCTTTTTTCCTACTAATGGACCCACTCTAAATTTCATGAGTGTTGACACTAGCAAAATATTAGGATTTGGACGTCCTTCGGAAAGAACCTGACCTTTAATGGACCAAGCGGTTTGCATGATATTTGCCACACCAAATTCCAATGATCCGTTATTAACAGCAGGCATATATTTTTGAGTTCCCGCCATGGGGGTCGGACGCATTTGCATGCCACCAAATTGTGAGGTGACTTTTGCAATAGCAGCAGAAACCTGACTTGTTGCACCTTTTGCGGTAGTTCCTATTCCAACTGTTTGTGCTATTACCGGACTTGCTGAAAAAACAGCAATTCCTGCAAGTGTGAATAACTTAACTAGCTTCATTCTAATTTCCTCCTGGAAGTTATTAATATCCTTGAATTCTTGAATAAGAACTTAAAGATGTTTTAAATCATTAATACAAGTGTTTCTCAATTAATTGCGCATGTAGAGCAGACCCTATTGGAAGCTCTGAGAATGGAGTTTAAATCAAATCTGATGTATGATAAAGTGCCAGCTGAAAATAATTTTGGATCAGACAAAAGATTGCTGTATAAGCTAGGGTGAAATTGCACAAATTATTTATCAAAATGGGGTGTTCTTGAATCTTTTAGTCAGTTGATGGAAAAAAATAAATAATTTCATGTCCAAAAAAGAACTCATACTTGTAACGGGTGCCTCTGGTCGAACGGGACGCGCTGTCATTTCAGCATTGACTAATCAAAAAGTAGCTATAAGAGCGTTCGTTCGTCGAAAAGAAGTTTCTAACGAACTGCGTGATCTCGGAGCAGATGAAATAGTAGTGGGGGATCTTTTCGACTTCAATGATCTTGCAGGAAGCGTGTCCGGATGCAGTAAGGTGATACATATCTGTCCACCGATGAATCCCGGTGAAGCAGAATTGGCGATTCAAATGACAGATACTTG
Source organism: uncultured Rhodospirillaceae bacterium (assembly GCA_964639965.1). GTDB lineage: Bacteria > Pseudomonadota > Alphaproteobacteria > Rhodospirillales > UBA2165 > TMED23. The sequence goes on along the minus strand of CAZXGI010000013.1, from coordinate 40,241 downwards.
CATTCAATGTAATGTGGAGAAATTAGTGCTTTATTCTGTTTTGCACCCCCTGCTATCTGATGTGAGGCATCACCATTTGAAGTTAAAGGCTGAAGAATATTTGATTAATTCTGATCAGACCTACACCATCTTGCAACCGGGGCGTTACATGCAGCACCATGTATCGATTTGGCAGGAAATTATTTCAACAGGCAAACATCGCATGCCGTTTAGTATTGAAGCTAAATTTAATATTGTGGACTTAGCTGATTTAGCTGAGGCGGTCGCTAAAGTTTTAATGGAAAAAGGTCATGAAGGAGCTACATATCAATTAGCTGGCCCCCAATCGTTAAGCCAGATAGACATGGCTAAAATTATTTCTAATCTAACGGGAAAAGAGGTTACTGCAGAGATGAAATTTTTAACCGATTTTCGTAATGACGCAAAAAAATCAGGTATGTCAGATGACCGAATAGAACAACTATGTATTATGAATGAACACTATGATAAACATGGTCTAAAGGGTAATAGTAACGTGCTGGAATGGATTCTTGGGCGGAAGGCAACAGATTTTTCGAATTATATTAGAGATAATCTTTTAAATCAGTAACGAAATATTTTGGAGAAAATTAAATGACTATTCGGGCAGAAGATCGTGACCCTAAGCTAAAGGGACCCCTCGCAGGTGTGCGTGTAATCGAGATGGGACAGCTACTTGCGGGGCCTTTCACTGCGTCAAGGCTGGCCGATTTTGGGGCTGAGATTATTAAGATCGAAACGCCGGGCAAGGGTGATCCAATGCGAGAATGGGGGCATCACCGTTGGGAAGGAAAATGTTTATGGTGGTCGACACTAGCAAGAAACAAAAAGTCGGTGACTGTAAATTTGCGTGAAAAAAGAGGACAGGATCTAGTTAGGAAACTTGTTGCCGAAGCTGATGTCTTGACTGAAAACTTTAAGCCTGGAACCCTAGAGAAATGGGGTTTATCTCCTGAAGAACTTCATCAAATCAATCCCGGTCTTATTATCTCTCGCGTATCAGGTTATGGTCAGACCGGTCCTTACGCAGAAAGGCCCGGATTTGCCAGTGTTGGAGAGGCAATGTCTGGTATGCGTTATATAAATGGTTTCCCAGATCAGGCGCCACCACGCACGGGTTTGTCACTGGGAGATACTTTGACCGGAATGTTTGCAGCGCAAGGCATCCTGATGGCATTATACTGGAGAGATGCCTTAGGTGGAGGCAAAGGCCAGGTGGTTGATACATCTATAGCAGAATCTTGTCTTTCGATGATGGAAAGCGCATTACCAGAATACGATAAACTTGGCGTGATACGCGAACCCAGTGGTACTGGATTAGCAAATGTGGCACCATCAAACTTGTATCCAACAAGCGACGGGAAATATATTATAATAGCAGCAAATATTGATGCTATGTTTCAGCGTCTTTGTAAGGCAATGAATAAAGTTGAATGGATTGAAGATGAACGCTTTATTGATCACAAGGCACGTGGCGAAAACGCTGAGTTGCTAGATGGATTTATCAGTGAGTGGACGTCAACGATGACCGCGGCCGACCTGACAAAACATTTGGACGAGAATGGCGTCGTCGTTGGACCAATAAATACAATTGCCGATGTAGCTAATGATCCTCACTATCAGGCTCGCAATATGATTCGACGCGAGAAGGATAAATTTTTTGGTGAAATAGCTGTTCCAGGTGTGGTTCCTATTTTGAGCGAAACCGGGGGTGATGTTGGTTGGTTGGGTTCGTCGGCTGCCGGCAGTCATAACGAAGAAGTATATCATGGTATACTTGGTATTAGTGTTGATGAGCTAAAGGAGCTTGAGAAAGATGGCATTATCTAAGATTGAGATTTGTGAAGTGGGCCCAAGGGATGGCTTGCAGAGCGAAAGTCGGATCTGGAGTGTTGACGAACGCGTGGAACTTATTGATCGTTTGTCGGCGACGGGGGTGCCACGTATTGAAGCGGTTAGTTTTGTTAACCCAAAGAGGGTTCCACAAATGGCTGACGCCGAAACTGTGATGGCTAAGATTCAAAGACGAGAAGGGGTTATTTTTGCTGGTTTGGCATTGAATGCTAAAGGTGCCGAGCGGGCAATCGAAGCGGGTTGTGATGAGGTGCGCTATGTCGTTGTTTCAAGTGAAACGTTTAACCAACGCAACCAAGGAGCCAGTATAGATGAAACTTTAGCTGGATTCTCTCAGATTGCTGATAAGGTTATCAATGCAGGCCTTAAACTTTCCGCGACTGTTGCAGCAGCTTTTGGCTGTCCTTTTGAAGGTAAGGTTGAGCCAAAACAAGTAGCTAGAATAGCTAAACAATTAGTAGATGGAGGGTGTGTCGAAATCGGTATAGCCGACAGCATAGGCTCCGGTGTGCCGACCCAGGTCGATGATCTGTTTGCATCGGTTCGTGAAGAAGTTGGAGCGAATATTGGTATTGGTTTTCATCTGCATAATACGCGAAACACCGGATTTGCTAATGCCGCGGCGGCGGCTAATCAGGGAGTTTTGTTTCTGGATTCGTCGGTTGGAGGATTAGGTGGATGCCCATTTGCACCAAGAGCTACGGGCAATATAGCGACAGAAGATCTCTGTTTCATGCTTCGCAATATGGGCTTTGAGACTGGAATTGATATTGATGCATATGTTGAAATAGCTAGTTGGGCCGAAGGATTTTTTGAGTCACCACTACCTGGCCAAATTATGAAGGCTGGTTTGTTTCCTGAAACAGTATCTGTATGAATGGTTAATTCATTTTCAAAGAGTACATCTTATGGAAGGCGCGCGAAGTTGGGACTGATCGTGCCACCTACAAACACTGTCAATGAAGCAGAATGGCATAAAATGGTCCCGGACGGTGTTACTATTCATGTTACGCGTATGCCATTGCATGCGGATATGTCCAGTGACGAAGGAAAGAAAGCACTTTATAGCGATATTGAAAAATCAACATTGGATTTAGCGCAAGCGGGTTTAAGTGTGATAGCTTATGGATGTACAGCGGGATCAATGGTTCAGTCGGTTGATCAGTTAAGTAAATTTATGCGAGGTATTTCTGGAATTCCATGTGTCACGACAGCGGCATCAATTGTTGAAGCTCTGAAGGTTTTAGATGCAACTAAGATTTCAGTTGCAACACCATATCACGAAATACTTAACAAACATGAAGTTGAATTTTTGTCTCGTCATGGATTCGAAGTATTGAAAATTGCGGGCTTGAATATTGGTGAGGCTGGAGTTCATGAATATATTGAGATCGCACGAACACCCTCTGATCAAATACGAAACCATGTATTATCTGTCGATCATCCGGATGCAGAGGCGATTTTAATATCATGCACAGATTTTCCTTCGTTGGCCCTTATACCAGAGCTAGAACAAGAACTTGGAAAGCCCGTGATATCGAGTAACCAAGTAACATTTTGGGCAGCATTGAGGTCTGCCGGTATCAAGGATTGTTTTGGTGATCTAGGGGTACTGCTGGCAGACATATAGTTTTGCATTTCAGCTTTGGTTTGTTTTCTATATTTTTTGTACGAAATTTAAATGCCAAATGTAAATAAACCGCCTAAATTTGTAGTCACTAGTTTTGCATCCATTTTATTTCGCATTCGTTCGATAAAATTAGCACCAGTGCAATGCATTGGCATAATAACATCGGGGTTCATAGCTTCCAGCTCGTTAATTGTATGCTCAATATAATCGTTCGGTGCTAAACCGAGATGAAAGCCGCCGACGACAGCATGTAGTTTGTCTGTATTGGCGACGGCCATTGCTGTTTTTACAGTATTGACGATGCCTGCATGACCACAGGATGAAATAACCACGAGGCCACGTCCTTGAACCATATAACAGGTTGCATGTTCATCCGGATGTTGATCCAGCACTAACTTCCCGTGCCTTTCGGCATCTGAGAAATGGTCCTCAAATTCCTCAACTAATGTGCCACCGCTCACAGTTTCAAAAGATGTTCGTTCGATGTATCCGGTAGTGAATGCATTTTTTAATTTATGTGGTTTATCACAACAAATTTGTTCCACATTCAATGCTGTTAATGAGGAACGGTCTAATGCACCCCAAGGAAGTGGTTCTGTATTTGTTTCACCAATCCATTTTTCACGAAAAACCGTTTCACCTCCCACATATAAATTTACGTCATTTTTCATTTTCGTTCTGTAATTTTTCACGAAACCGTCTAAACCGCCAAAGTGATCTCGGTGTCCGTGGCTAAGGATCAAACCATCAATTTTTTTTGGATTAATGCCCAGAATATCAAAGTTTCGCGAAATAATTTCTGGAGTATACCCAAAATCTAGAAGGTACTCTGCCGATTCTCCGTTTCGGTTAGAATTGAGGTGTAAGGAAAGACCCCATTCGCCGGCGAGTGAGGTCATTTGTCTTCCTGGCAATCTTCCCGCTTGTTCAATTTTTACAAATTCATGCTCTAATTTGGGAAGGAAACGTTCATAGAATGAGTCAACAACAACCCTAATTTTCAATCTATCTACAAGGGGTGTTTCAAATGGTGAATGAATCGCATTCATCAAATTTCTCCTATGCAAAAACGTTGCACATTTAGCCTCAATTTTCCTTTATAAAATATTCTTTTAGGTGGTCAAGCTAATCAAAAATCATAAGAACGATGCTGAGCCGTATGATTATACCCAATAAATATCCGAGGTAATTATAGTCATAAATTTACATTTCACTCCCAACATTTGTCATAAATGAGATAAACCACTTTTCAAGTATAGCAGAAGAATTGTCGTATAAAAGAAGCAAGACCTATAAAAGAGTGAGATCTTTTTCGATTGATGAGATTGTAGATATTATCATTCATGTTTTTCATTAGTTTTACACTGGTTCCAGAAAATATCGCTTGATATTGGATTGATAATTAATAAGCCAGATTGGGCGCCAGCCAACGTTCGGCTTCTGCCAAGGAAATGCCTTTCCGTTTAGCATAATCGGTAACTTGATCCTTGCCGATTTTACCGACCCCAAAATAACGGCTTTCCGGCCGCCAAAAATACCAGCCCGAGACCGATGCTGCTGGGTTCATAGCATAAGAATCGGTAAGTCTAATTCCTATCTTCTCATCCGACGTCAAAAGTCTAAAAAGGGTTTCCTTTTCTGTATGGTCGGGGCAAGCCGGATATCCTGGAGCTGGGCGTATCCCTTTATACTGGTTCTTAATGAGTGCTATGTTGTCAAGATCTTCATCCTTATCATAGCCCCAAAACTCTTTACGCACTCGCTCATGCATATGTTCTGCAAAAGCTTCAGCTAACCGATCTGCAATCGCTTTGACTAAAATGGCGTTATAGTCATCCTTACGAGATTCAAACTTTGCAGTCAGTGTATCTGCACCAAATCCAGCAGAAACCACAAATCCACCCATATAATCCTTTTTACCAGAAGTTTTTGGTGCCACGAGATCGGATAATGCCCAGTTTTTCCCCGTCGATGATTTTTTTCCTTGCTGCCGCAAACCGTATATTTTGGCGTGAGTTATTTTTCGATCATCATCTGTATAAATTTCTATGTCGTCACCATCACTATTGGCTGGCCAGAATCCGATCACACCGTTAGCAGTAATACTCTTGTTATCAATTATATACGATAGCATGGCTTCGGCATCTACAAATAATTTTCGCGCTTCACCCCCAATTACCGCGTCATCAAATATTTTTGGATAAAAGCCGCGTAATTCCCATGCGTGAAAGAAGGGCGTCCAATCGATTCGATTAACAAAATCAGATAAAGGATAATTTTCAAAAACTAAAATACCGTCTACGGAGGGTTTTGGTGCAGGAATGTTCCAGTCAAAAACTCCACGATTAGCCCGTGCTTCGGTGATATCAATTAATGAGTTAGCAACATTGTCCCGATTGAATTTATTGCGTAATTCTAAATATTCACTTCGAATGGCAACTGCGTATTTATCTTTATTCTCTTTACTTAGTAAAGATGAGACAACAGATACGGCTCGCGATGCGTCAGTTACATGGACTACTGTCCCTTTATAGGTAGGTTCTATTTTAACCGCGGTATGTATTTTTGATGTGGTTGCTCCACCAATAATCAGTGGGATCTCAAGCCCTTGACGTTCCATTTCCTTGGCTAGATGGACCATTTCATCTAGTGAAGGTGTAATCAGTCCAGAAAGACCTATCATATCGGCTTTTTGTTCAAAGGCTTTGTCAATAATAACTTGCGCAGGTACCATTACACCAAGGTCAATAATCTCATAATTATTACATTGGAGAACGACCCCAACAATATTCTTGCCAATATCATGGACATCGCCTTTGACAGTGGCCATGATAATTTTTCCTCGATATTCTCTAATAGTATTAATTTTATGTCTTTTTTTCTCAATAAATGGGACAAGGTGACCAACAGCTTGCTTCATCACTCGCGCACTTTTTACCACTTGGGGCAAAAACATTTTACCATCGCCAAATAGGTTCCCGACGGTATTCATGCCATCCATTAGCGGTCCTTCAATCACTGCGATGGGTTGTTCAAATTGCTGACGTGCCTCTTCGGTATCTTCTATGATATATTTGTTAATACCTTGAACCAATGAATAGGCTAAACGCTCGCTAATTGATTTTTGTCTCCACGATAAGTCAGGCGCTACTTTTTTTTCGTCTATATTAAATTTTTTTGCTATATTTAGAAGCCGTTCTGTGCCATCGTCACGGCGATTTAGGATCACATCCTCTACGTGTACTCGAAGTTCCGGGTTTATGTTTTCATAGATAGCAAGCTGCCCTGCATTTACAATTCCCATTGTCATACCTGCTTTAATAGCATGGTAAAGAAACACCGAATGCATAGCCTGGCGCACCGTTTCATTACCTCGGAACGAAAATGAGACATTGCTCAAGCCACCAGATACATGAGCGTGTGGGCAGGAATTACGGATGACTTTTGCAGCTTCGAAAAAATCAACTGCGTAGTTGTTATGTTCCTCCATGCCGGTAGCTATCGCAAAGATATTAGGATCAAAGATAATATCTTCTGGTGGGAAACCAACTTGATTGACCAAAATAGAGTAGGCCCGTTTGCAAATGGTAATTTTACGGTTAGCTGTGTCGGCTTGCCCTTGTTCATCAAAAGCCATCACTACGACAGCTGCACCGTATTTGCGTATTTTCCCTGCTTGTGAAATGAACTTTTCCTCGCCTTCTTTTAAGCTGATAGAGTTGACTACTGATTTGCCTTGGACACATTTTAGCGCTGTCTCAATTACGGACCATTTCGAAGAGTCTATCATCATTGGCACACGACAGATATCCGGCTCAGATGCAATCAAATTAAGGAAAGTTTTCATCACGATCTCCGAATCGAGCAGCCCCTCATCCATATTAATGTCAATGATTTGCGCACCATTCTCAATTTGTTGAAGGGCAACTTGGAGAGCAGATTCATAATCACTATTTTTGATAAGTTTTGCGAATTTGGCAGATCCTGTCACGTTTGTTCGTTCACCTATGTTAACAAACAAAGAATCTGGCGAGACTGACAAAGGTTCTAATCCAGAAAGGTTCAGTCGTCTGGCTATATTCGGTATGGCGCGCGGTGGCAACTGTTTTACTGCGGCAGCCATAACGGCAATGTGGTCAGGAGTTGTCCCACAACACCCGCCCAATAAATTTAACAGTCCAGCATTTGCAAATTCGCCAAGCACATCGGACATCATCTGAGGTGTTTCTTCGTAGACACCAAAGGCATTTGGTAAGCCGGCATTGGGGTGGCACGAAACATTGCAATCCGCGATTCGTGCTAAATCTTCAACATATGGTCGTATTTCTTTAGGACCGAGTGCACAATTAACACCAATGATAAGTGGGTCGGCGTGACGTACGGAAAACCAGAATGCCTCAATCGTTTGTCCTGTCAGCGTGCGGCCAGATTTATCTGTTATGGTTCCCGAAATCATAATTGGTATCTTGCAGCCGATATCTTCGCCAATTGAATTTATTGCAAATAGGGCCGCCTTACAATTTAAGGTATCGAAAACTGTTTCAACCATGATGAAGTCAGCACCGCCGATCATCAGACCTCTGGTTGCTTCTGAATAGCTTTCAACCAACTGGTCAAAATTTATACTTCTCATGGCGGGATTGTTTACGTCAGATGAAATAGATGATGTTCGGTTAGTTGGGCCTAACACACCTGCAACGAAGCGTGGCCGAGACTTATCTCCGTTAGACACCTCATCTGCAATCCTACGTGCAATTTTGGCTGCTTGATAATTTAGTTGGTAGGCTGAATTTTCCATTCCAAAATCAGCTTGAGCGACCCTTGTTGACGAGAAAGTATTAGTTTTAATTATATCGGCGTCTGCATCTAAATAAGCTCGGTGAACTTCTTCTATAATATCTGGCTGGCTTAGTGTTAGAAGATCATTATTTCCTTTTTGGTTAATTTGTGCGTTGGAAAATTTTTCTCCCCTGAAATCGTTTTCTTCCAGAGTGTAGTTTTGGATCATTGTGCCCATTGCGCCATCGAAAATTAAAATACGGTTTTCTAATTCACTCTTTAAGTTTTTGATGCGTTTAATGCGGGAGTTTATATCAATTTCCTCTGGTGTTGTGTGCATAGTTATGTCTAGCGGCGTGGACAATGGTTAAACCTCATTTTTATTATTAATTGATGGAATGACCCCAAGGGCTCGGGAAATCTCATATGTTAGTGTGGGCCGGTTGAGCGTGAAAAAATGAAACCGATCAACCCCTTCTTCAATTAAGTTTGAGCAGATATCTGTCGTTATAGCTACTGATATGGTATCTTCAACCTTGGCGCTGTTGGCATTCCTAAATTTGGTTTCGATGTTGGCTGGAATATGAGCTCCACAGCGTTTTATGAAAACCTTATTCTTTTCCCAGTTTTCAATTGGCAGGATCCCAGGAATGATTGGCATTTTTATTCCCGCTTTCACACAATTATCCCGGAATCTGAGAAAAATTTCGGCGTCAAAGAAGAATTGAGTGATTGCAGAAGTTGCCCCCGCATCAAATTTACCCTTTAGCCAATTGATATTTGAATCCATTGAAGATGCATCCGGATGTAATTCTGGATAGGCCCCTACACGGATATTCTGAAAACCACTCTGAGCTAGACCTTTAACCAGTTCAATTGAGTCGTTAAAACCGTCGGGATGGGGAATAAATGTGCTATTGCGTTTAGGGGGGTCACCACGTAGTGCGACTATTTGGCGCACACCAATATCCCAGCATCGTTTTGCAATTTCAAGAGTTTTTTCCCTGCTCATGTCGGCACAAGTCAGATGCGGTGCCACATCAAAAACATAATTTTTGTTGATTGTTTCCACCATTTCCTGGGTGAGGTCACGTGTGCTACCAGCAGCGCCGTAGGTAATTGAGACAAAATCTGGGGATAAAGGTGCAAGTATATGCAAAGATTCCCATATTTGGAAACTTGCAGCTAAAGTTTTTGGTGGGAAAAATTCAAAGGAAATATTTGGTATAACCATAGGCCATAACCCCAGTCTCTTATCCGAAATGAAATAATGTTCAAAATTTATTTTCTTGCCGTTGTTTTCTAGCCTCTTATTATATATGATAAAACCTCATAATATTAATAATAATTATGAGGTTTTATCATAAATATCGAAATTAGACATCTGCGGGCTATTGTTGCCATTCATTATTCTAAAACATTGGCTGAAGCGGCTGATCAACTTCATGTAACTCAATCGGCGCTTTCGCATCAGATCAAAGGGATACGTGAGCAACTGGGAATCGACCTATTTGTAAAAAATGTCAAACCATTAAAATTATCTGTAGAGGGACTTCGCTTTCTTAGGGCGGCCGAACGTATTCTTCCTGAAATTGATGCATTAAAGGCAGAAGTAGGTGATTTGCAGAGTGGCAAAACTGGCCGACTGCATATTGCGATTGAATGCCACGCTTGTTACGAATGGTTGTTTCCTGTGTTGAGCCTGTTTCGGGATAGTTTCTCCAATGTCGATATTGATATTCGCCCGGGTCTGTCATTTCGGGCATTGGCTGCATTGGCTGAAGGTGAAGTTGATGTGGTTATTTCTTCAGATCCAGAAAATATTAACGATATCGAATATCATCACTTGTTTAATTATTCTCCAACTTTTATAGCATCATACGAGAACCCACTGAGTGAAAAGCCATATATCGAAGCCATTGATTTTTCAGGAGAAACGCTGATTACCTATCCGGTAGAACGGTCCCGTTTAGACGTTTTCAGCCAATTCTTATTACCAGCAAAGGTTGAACCTAAATTGGTGCGGCAAGTTGAACTCACAGCTGTTATTTTACTTCTAGTCGGTGCTAATAAAGGAATTTCTGTGCTTCCTGACTGGGTTTTGGGCTCATCAAATAGTTCGGAGAATATAGTTTCAAGACCACTTACTGCCGATGGCTTAGACCGTAAACTCTATGCAGCTACACGCATAACTGAAGGTCAAAAAGCATATATGCATAAATTTCTTGAACTTTGTAAGAAAGGACAATTTTATGCTAATAATGACGAGAAATTATCTTTAAATTAGGTTTGTCCAAGGTTGTTAACCGCGAAGGGTAACTATTTCTTTCCCTAAAGCAAATTTATCTTCCGGATAAAAAATTAGCAGGGCAGCAAAACTAAGGCAATATTCTCGTTTGGATATTGATCAGCGGTAGAACAGCGGTCAAATCAATTAACTCTCAAAAGAGTGGGGCTAATCTAGTTTATTTTTGAGATGTTCTGAAAACTGCAGGCTGGATTTGGATAGATCCGGTTTAGGGAGCCATTTCTTATAACTATCAACCAGTTGAGGTGAAATAAAATCTCCAATCGGACCTAAAAATGACTTCAAATATACTAACATTCTAGGATCGTTGGGTGGAAGGTGATTCATCATACGTTCTACAGTCTTGTAACTATTATCAATAAATTCTTTTGCTTCATTGCTCACGTTATCCCAATTTCCCTCTTCATCTGCAATAAAAAAAATAGATTGATCAAAAAATAATCGATGTCGGATATTGGTGTTGAAAAAAATAAAATATGCTAGGTTATTGACATTTATTGAATCTGCAGTGGCATTATTTTCTCTATAGGCTTCGGTTGTCATTTTACTTATCATAATCTCATCTGAGCTTTTTGATAAATAAATATCTTCATCTTTTGCGATTGTTTTTAGAACGTAGTCGTAGTCCATAGTTGAAAAAAATTTTTTCGAATGGTCACCAGATAATTGATCGGGAATAACCATGAGAGGAGATGGGAAAAGACCGTGCGTAATTAAGCCTGTCTGGGTTTCTTCAAAATTATTTACCCGCCAGTTTATCTGGCACATATAAGATGTTGGTTGAGCGCTATCATAAAAAAATGATTTATAACTTGGGTGCATATGATCAATGCATAAGCGAACCAAATTACGAGGCTGTAAATATACTTCAAAGTTCTTTCGTAATACGGGAGTTGCTGTCCTTTCATTAAGACGCATTAGAATTGCTAGAACTGCACGTTTTCCGAGAATACGTAATTCATGCATTCGTATAAATGTACCACTGGCGATTATGAGATCTGAATCTATGAATACACCAGCAGAGTTCTCCGGTAATGAAGAGAGCATATGTTGTGCGGTTACACGCCCGACATTGTGTTTAATGAATGCAGGGTTTCCATTCTTAATTATGTGTTCCAATGTATTTTTTTTGTAATAAACTTCGTCGAAGAAATGAAAATGAACTTTGGTGTATTTCTCTAATGATGAAATGCGCTGTTTGAAATATTTATGGGATCCTCGGGCAGTGTATATGTGATAATGTATATCGGACACCTCAGCCAAGGCTACTAAGTTATCATTTGCAAGCTGAGAGGCTAGTGAAAATTCTATAAACTTATTGATAAAATAGTCATCCCATACCGTTACGTGAAAATCATAGCGCACGGGTTAACTCCGTTCTATAGCCATCAACTTCTCGTATAAAGGTACTAAAGCGCTGAGAAGACTTCTTATTATTTTGGAATGGTCGAGAAATTGAAGGAAGGCAATGTCTTTTTTCTAACGTGGTCACCCGGTGATTGAACAAAGTTGCACTGCATACTTTAGTTGATTTTATACTACTACGAATTTCGTCAAAATTTCTTCTAATAATAACACTTAATTTTGGCATTTTTTTTAAGAATTCTTTAAGTCAAATTCATGTAAAATGACCTCGTCAATTACCAATTTCTCACTTTTTATTCCCGTTAGAAGACCGGCCATATCTACCATAGGATCATCGGAATTTTCATATCTGTCAAGCAACCACTTCTTAGCTTTAAGCTCAGAATCTAAATCTGGGTCGTCGGCAGTTCTCATATCCTTCCTTGTTATCTTTACACCATCCTCCATTTCAAAATCAATATGATAGGAAATAATCCATAATGCCATTTATCTTATCCAAGCCTTAAAACATAAAAGAAAATCCAAGAGTAACAATGAACTAGTTAAGATTTTTTATACAATTTTGTTTCATCCCATTTATTAATAACACTATCAATCCGATAAAATTAAACTAGCGGCAATTCGCTCTTGGATGTGTTCTCCGGCTGTAGTATCTGGAAACTTTGGTGGATTCTCTGAACTCTGACAGCTAGGCAACACCCTGATGGGTGTGTCGTTGTCCGGGTCGACAAAAAAAGCAATAGAATAGCGATCTGTGGCCCTAAATTCTTTTCGTGTGCGAGCTCTAACCCGGTGCAGTGTTGAACGATATTTTCCGTTAGTCCAACGAGACATTAAATCACCAGTATTAATAATAACAGTGTCTGGAATAAAAGTTGCCTGATGCCAGATGTCATCTACTCCTTTAACTTCAAGGCCCCCAATATTATCTTGATATAATAATGTGACAGTACCATAGTCTGTATGTGCGCCGGCGCCAAGTTGCCCTTCTTTAGGTTTCTTATCAATTAGTGGATAGTGTAGGTAACGTAATGTAATCACTTCGCCGCTGTGACATTTTCGAAAAAAGTTAAGCGGTAAGTCGAGTGCTTCTGCAAAGGCTTCCATAACAGTGTTGGCATCTGTTAAACTGCGTTTAAATAATTCTAGGGCGATATTACGAAAGCTATCAGATGGCCACGGTCGACCCTCCAAAATTGAGAGAGGAATGTTGCGCATAGTAAAGGCCTCTTTAAGATCGACAGGTTTACTTTGATCTAACCTTTCCGATTCAAAACTCTGATAGCCATGATTGCTATCTGCACCAATATAGTTGAAAGCTTGTTTGTCTTTCGAGGATAAATTAAAAAAATCTGCGGAACTTTGAAATGCTTCTTGTTTTAACCTATTATTTACGGATAAATTTTTGGCATACATAAACCCCATTTGAGAGGCACAATGGTCAACCTCATCAACGATTTCTTGCCTGCGGCTTGGACTATCAGACTCGAAACCATCAAAATCAATGATAGGGATAATGGACATGAATATGATCATAGTAAATTTATGTGGATAAAAAAATAAAAAATACTTCCGACATAAAAATTGTTGTAGGCGACGAACGTGGTCAGACTTTCTCTGGGAGCTATACCTAAAGGTGGAGGTATGATGATGCAAAATATTCAGTTCAGTTCAAAAGTTCATTTGGTTGGAAGTATACCTTTAGGATCAGCGGATGAGGTTTTTGAATTAGTGGGGAAAAAGCTCGCGGGGTGTTGTTCCAGAATTCCAGATGGTGAGACCAATGAAAGAAGTAATTGGATTGGCTGGCAGTTAGGTGTATTTGAAGATCAGGGTGCTTTCATAAAGAGAAAAGCCAAAGAAAGAGAATATCAGTTGCACCCACCTTATACCTTTGCCCCAGGTTGTAGCGCCAAAGATCTTTACTTTTCAGATCTCGGTTTTGCTCGAGAGGCAATTACATCATTTTCAAGATTCTCCCAGCAGAAAAGTAAAGGTGTATTGCCAAAGAATGCAAAATTTATGGTTGCAATTCCAACGCCATTCGCACCGGTTTATTCATTTGTATGCTATGATGACCAGGCTGCGGTTTTACCAGTATATGAGGCGGCTATATTGAGAGAGTTGGTTGAGATTACAAAAATGATACCTCACGAATCATTGGTCATTCAGTGGGATGTTGCAACAGAGATGAGTATTTTTGAGAAAGTTTATGATGTTAGAATCGAAAGTGAGTGGGAGTTTTTGATGAGGTTGCTTGTTTCATTGGGTGATAAGGTTCCCGCTGATGTTGAGCTTGGTTATCATCTCTGTTACGGGAGCATGAATAGCAAACATTGGAAGGAGCCCGAAACTCTCGGTTTATGCGTTGACGTTAGCAATGTCTTGGCAAATAAAGTTTCTCGATTAATAAATTTTATCCACATGCCAGTTCCCGTCGATCGGACGGATACCTGTTATTACAATCCTCTTCGAAAGCTTACGGTAAGCAACGAAACACAGATTATTTTGGGACTTGTCCATGACGGTCAAACAGATGAGAAAAATATTAATAGGATTAACATTGCCCAAAAGTTTTTACCAGAATTTGGTATAGCAACTGAATGTGGTCTTGGACGACGTGAAGCACATACTATTCCAGATCTTTTGGCTCTTCACAATCGATTGGCCAAATATATTGATTAATAAATGTGATAGATGTTGAATGAAAGAAAAGGATGTTTCCATGATAACAGCAGTTGTTCAGTTTGATTTACCTGTCGAAATAGATCGCCAAAAGGCATTAGAAACTTTTAAAGAAATTTCTCCACTTTACCAAAAAATGGATGGGCTTATACAAAAATACTTTTGTTTTAGTGAAGAAGGCAGTGGCGCTGGGATTTATATTTGGGAAACCCGAGAAGCCGCCGAAAAAATATATTTCGGGGGAGCATGGCGTGAACGTATCATGGAGCTTTACGGCGTTGAACCCGAGATACGATTTTATGAGATGCTTTTGACTGTTGATAATGCGGCTGGAGAAATTCGTACAGTAGCTTGATATTACTTTAGTACAATCAAGTTTTTTTTAAGTTAGTTAGAAAGTTTTAAAGGAGATGCCTATGATAAGAACCCCTATATGTGATCTCCTTAAAATAGATTATCCAATTGCCTTGGGGGGGCTTGGCGGGGGGTTCACACAGCCTAAAATGGTGGCCGGTGTGAGCGCAGCTGGTGGATTTGGAGCTATTGGCTGCCATGGTATGTCGGCAGGTCAAGTGGCTGCGGCATCTAGAGCTATTCGGGAAATTACTGACAAACCATTTGCACTTAATTTTTTGTTGTTCTCAATTGAGGAGGGCGCCTTTGAAGCGGCTTTGGCCCAGAAACCAGCTGCAATTGCATTGGCTTGGCCACGAGATGATCAAGAATTAGGGTTGTATGTTGATAGAGCCCACGATGCTGGTTGTAAAGTTACCCTAATGGCGGGCAGTGTTAAAGAGGCTGTAAGAGGTGTTGAAGCAGGTGCAGATGTTATTATTGCTCAGGGAACGGAAGGTGGCGGCCATGTAAGTTGGATGGCTTCAGTGGTCCTCACGCCAATGGTCGTTGATGCAGTTTCTCCAGTTCCAGTATTAGCGGCTGGCGGATTTGCTGATGGTCGTGGTCTCGTTGCTTCTCTGGCACTTGGAGCAGACGGAATATTATTAGGTACACGTTTTTTAGCAAGCGAAGAGTCAAAAATGCACCCTAATTTTAAAAAAGCTATTTTAGATAGTAACGGACATGATACAGTTTTGACCGAAATACCTGACCTTGCGGCGGGCACTGTCTGGCCTGGAGCCATGTCACGTGCTCAGCGGAATGCATTTATAGAAAATTGGATAGGCCAAGAATGGAAAGTTCGTGAATATCAAAAAGAGGTAGAGCAGGCAGTGAATAAGGCGAGGGAAGAAGGTGATGCCGATAACGCGCCCCTCAGTTTCGGCCAGGATGCTGGGCTTATCCATGATATTATCCCGGTCAAAGACATTGTGTTTCGAATTATTTCAGAAGCCGAAGATATTTTGAATAATAAGCTCGCAGTTTTGTTAAAGTAATTTAGGCTAGGTTATTTAACTCCGTGTTAGTTAAAAGTGCCGTATCTATTAGCTAAGTTTTCTGGCTAAAAAATATGTTTCTATAGGATTTAAGGAAACTAAAATTTTTTAATCTGGCAAGTATTGGGAAAACGAGATCAATCAAGATTCGAAATAGTATGGTGTTTGACTCTTACCCAAACCTTAGGCAGATTTAACAAAATTAGAAGGATTATATAAAATCCAAATATGTTAAATTTGAATTTGAAAAGGGGAGTTTCGTATGAGAAGAAGAGAGTTTATTAAATCATCGTTGACTGTAGCAGCGCTAACAGCTTTAGCTCAAACAGGAATCAGTCGGGCCGTAGCGGCTTCAAAGCTTAAGGTTGGGGTGATGATCCCTTTAAGTGGTCCTGCTGCTTTGTTTGGACCTTCTTCGAAAAATGTTGCCCAAATGGCTGCCGAAAAAATTAATGCTGGTGGCGGCATTCTAGGAAGAAAAATAGAGATTTTGTTCGGTGACGCTGGTTTGCCACCTGCAGAAGCGGCACAGACTGCACTTCGCATGTGGCGCGGAAATGGCTGCGAAGCTTTTGTCGGGATGCATAATAGTGCTGTTCGTGGAGCTTATAATAATGTGTTCAAAGGGCAGGTTCCCTACGTGTATTGTCCTAACTACGAAGGTGGCGAATGCGCCAAAGGTGTTTATTATGTAGGTGAAACACCAGCACAGTCCGTTGTTCCGACAATGAAATGGCTTGCTGGAGAAAAGAAACTCAAGAAGTTTTATCTGATTGGCAATGATTACAATTGGCCACGTGATACAAACGTGATTGCTAAGAAGACGATTGCTGAATTGGGCGGTAGTGTTGTAGGTGAAGAATATATGCCTTTTACAGTTGACAATTTTGATTCCAGCCTTGCTAAAATTAAAGAAACTGGGGCTGATATGGTGCTTATTACTCTTGTTGGAGGGGCATCTGTAACTTTCAACCGAGCATTTGCGAGTTTTGGTCTATCGGAAAAAGTAATGCGCCTTGGTACACTGATTGACGAAAATACACTTCTTGGTATTGGTGCCGAGAACTCGAAAAATATCTTTTCAGCCGCTAGTTACTTTGCAAACGTGCAGACAAAAGAGGCCAAAGATTTTGCTCAAAAATATGCGAAAAAATTTGGTAAGAAGGCGCCTGTTTTAAATGCTCTTAGTGGTTCTGCCTATGATGGTTTAATTGCACTTGATACTATTGCGGAAAGGGCTGGAAGCTTATCAACAAAAAAAATGGACGCTGTGGCTGAGGGAACGGAGTGGGATAGTCCCAGAGGTCGAGCAAAGATGGCCAATCGGCATTTAACGCTCGATATTTATCTGGCGGAGGCTATTGGAGCGAATTTCAAAATAGTAAAAACGTTTCCGCAGCAAAACCCAGGTAACTTCTGTAAGGCGTAGTGTGTGGAAGTAACGGCGACGTTTATTCTGAATTTGGTTTATGTTTCAGCGACCCTAGCGCTTGTTGCGCTAGGGCTCGCCATGGTCTTCGGTTTGCTTGGTGTAATGAATATGGCCCATGGCGAATTTGTCATGTTGGGTGCGTATAGTGTCTATGTTGTTCAACTGGCTGGTCAACATTTTCTTTGGTCAATACCGCTCGCAATCCTTGTGTGCGCTGCAGTAGGTTGGTTGGTAGAGTGGTCCGTGATCCGTCACTTATACAGTAGACCATTTGACACGCTTCTAGCTACCTGGGGAGTCGCTATTCTTATTCGGAAAGGGACTGAAGTTATCTTCACCCGTGATTACAAGAGCGTTAATCAAATAATGCCTGGAACAGTAGATATTTTTGGTGTCAGCTATCCAGCTTATCGCCTTGTTTTGGTTGCTTTGATCATATTGTTGTTTGTACTACTATATGCTTGGTATCAAAGAAGTAAGGCCGGTTTAAAAATTAAGGCAATGGTTCAAGGTCCCGAACTCGCATCTGCAGTTGGTATCGACAAAGCACAATTATCGCGAGCAACTTTCATTATTGGTGTATCTTCTGCCGGTCTTGCTGGTGTTTTGCTAGCTCCGCTTGTGCGGGTTGAGCCGTATATCGGACTCGATTATCTCATGTCATCATTTTTCATTTTGGTTGTTGGAGGTCTTGGGACTCTTGAAGGATTGTTGATTGGTTCGACCGTTATTGGAGGAACTGATGCCCTTATCTCCACAGTTTTTGATAAGACTGCCGGCTATATGTCGGTTCTTCTCATTTCCATTTTATTTTTATGGTTGCGTCCCGATGGTATCTTCTATCGGCGTTAGATTCATTTTATTAGTCTTATTGATTGCGGTTCCTTTCGCTTCTAATAGCTATACAGCTTATCAACTTGGCCTCTACCTTCTGTATGGTATTGCTGGTCAAGGTATAGTTCTTTGCTGGGGGAAGGGTGGTTTCTTGCCAATAGGGCAGGCATTATTTTTTGGTATTGGGGCGTATATTTCCGGGATGATTTTGAAAAGCGGCCCAGGATGGGGAATGGTGTTTGTTGCTTTAGTTCTTGCAGTGGTAATTCCTGCTCTTATTGCTGGTGTTGTTGGTGCTCTAGTTTTTGGCCGGAAAATAGGCTCTGGTCTATATTTCTCTCTTATAACTTTAGCCCTTTCACTTCTTGGCTATCAATTGGCAAATTCGCAAGTCTGGTTAACTGGAGGATTTAATGGAATGACAGGCATCAAGGGTCTTCCAGGTATTGACAGTTTTGGTAGTCTTTATTTTTTTATTGTTGGTGCGCTCATTATTTCAACAATTTCTCTGTCTTATTTAATCGGAATGGCGTTTGGACAGTTTTTGGATGCTGTACGTGAAAATGAGGATCGCCTCCAGTTTCTTGGTGTCAATACTAGCAGAATTAAAGCTATTGCTTTTGCTTTAAGCGGTGGTATAGCGGGGTTAGCCGGTGCATTCTTTGCTCCACATCAGGGGATCGTCACACCACAGGTTGTGGGGTTTATACTCTCTGCAGAGTTGGTAATTTGGACGGCAGTTGGTGGTCGTTTTGGTTTAGTGGGTCCTGTTTTGGGAGCAGTGCTTGTCGGCTTTCTTGCTTCAGGCCTTCGCGAGCATTTTGCATTTTGGGAAGTGGTAGTAGCACTTGTTTTTATCATTGTTGTTTTGCGCATGCCAGGCGGGATTGTAGGATTATTTGAACTAATCGCGGGGAAAATTGGTTTGAACATATCGGGATCGCTCGCGCTTCAACGGTTTGAGAGGGTTACTGAGAAACCAAAAAGCGTTCACCCTAAATTGGAATTTGACAATGTTTCTTTGCAAGTTGGCCCAGTGATTATTTTGGATGGCTTGTCATTTAATATTTCAAAAGCGGGCATCCATTGTTTAATTGGGCCAAATGGAGCGGGAAAGACGTCGGCATTAAATGTTTTGACCGGAAAATTATCACATAATTCTGGTAAAATTTTTTGGCGGAATAATAGAATTGAAGGTGTTCAACCTTTCCGAATGTCAGGACTCGGTATTGGCCGAAAACTCCAAGTTCCTTCAATTTTCCCGAACCTGACTATTCGCCAGAATATAGACGTCGCGATTTGGGTTAATAGACTTAAATTTGGTCACTATTTGTCAAAGCGCCCATATTATTGGCATAAGACCCTACTTGATAAATTGCAAGATGCTTTTCCGTTTTTAATAGACAGTGATGTTCTCGCCGGAACCCTATCGGTAGGTCAGCGCCAGATGCTTGATTTCTCGATGACTGTCCTAGCCGAACCTGATCTGATTTTATTGGATGAACCCTGTGCCGGGTTATCGAAGTCAGAGACCGAGACAATGATTTCGGCTATTTCGGATTTGGCGAAATCCTCTAATGCTACTTTTATTATCGTTGAGCATGACATGCAAGTTGTAGAACTATTATCCGACAATGTTCTTGTAATGCACCAAGGAAAGCTTCTTGTGCAGGGATCCTTGAATGACATCCGTGGAAACCCGGACGTTCAGAGAGTTTATGCGGGGGGAACTAAATAGTGCTTGATATGATTTTGGAGGTTCGTGGTCTTTCTGGCGGATATGGTGATCTGGTCGTTGTCCGCGATATATCCTTGAACGTGCGGAACGGGATCGTGATAAGTATCACCGGCCGTAATGGTGTTGGTAAAACCACACTTATGAGGCTTATTTCCGGGTCTTTGCCTTTGAATAGCGGGGAAATACACTTTCTTGATAAAAAAATAAATGGAGTAGCCGAGCATGAGCGATTTGCTCTTGGAATATCTTATGCGCCGCAAGAAAGAATTGTTTTTGATGGTCTCACAGTTGAAGATAATTTAACTTTGCATTATCAGGAATCCGGTCTTAAGCGTTATAGTGACTTATTTGAGAAATTTCCTCGTCTTCATGAGCGCTTAGAGCAACGTGCCGGAACTTTATCAGGCGGAGAAAAGAAACTTTTGTCTTTCACTCGAGTAGTTGCTGAGCCCACTAGGCTAGTGTTGTTAGATGAACCGACCGAAGGCGTGCAGGAGGATAATATTCAAATAATGGTAAAAGTGATTACTGAGGAAAAAAAAAGGGGGCGTGGCTTCCTAATAGTAGATCAGAATCTTACTTTTCTTGAAGCTATTACCGATACTATCCATTTGATTGATCACGGGGAACAGGTATACCAAACTGATGAACCGGATTTTAGGTTGGAAATTGAATCGCGTATAAGTATTTGACGTATTTTTTGAATGTTATTAACTTGGTATAATTTTTTTTTATTGTTGAAACAGTGGCTATAACTTGTTTATTGGAGATAGATAAATGGCAAATTTCGTCTTGGTGCATGGGTCTTGGGCAGGTGGTTGGCAATGGGCCGATATCCGAAATATTCTTGAAAGCAAGGGGCATCGAGTTTTAACTCCAAGCCTAACAGGTATGGCGGATCGCCATCATTTAATCAATGAAGACGTTGGTCTTTATACACATATTGATGACATTGCCCGACTAATCGAATGGGAACAGCTTGAAAATGTTGTTCTGGCAGGACACAGCTACGGCGGCATGGTGATAACCGGGGTTGCGTCGAAAATAAAAGAACGACTGTTACATTTGGTATATGTGGATGCATTCTTGCCGAGAGCTGGTGAATGTGCTTGGGATATATTGACGTGGCAGCCGGAAGCTTTTGAGACTTTAAAAATTAAAGATAAACCTTGGCAGGTAGAACCTGTCGACCCGGACATATTCTTTCCTGAACTTAAAGGTTATAATATGGACCGGTTAACCCCAATGACAATTCGTACTCATACAGATCCCTTGCAAGATGCAACTGGTGACATTCCGGGTACATATATACAGTGCACTCAAGAGCCTTTCTACTTTGGAGAAGTGGCTGAACGGGCAAAATCAGATGGCATGAAGCATGTTGCCATTGAAGCCGGCCACATTGTTATTCTTACGCACCCCGAGGAAATCGCTGAAATTTTACTGGAAGCCTCTAATGCGGTTTAAAATTTAGTTGCGGAATTTAAGGGGCCGGTGTTGGCGGCAATAACTTTTCCAAACTCAAGGCCATCGATAATAATTGATTGTCTTCGCCTGGCAGTCCATCAACCTCAATACCAACGGGTAGTCCTCCGCTGATCCCAATGGGCATTGAAATTCCAGGGGCGCCTAGATTGCTTCCCAGGTCTGTGTTTCTAATAAAAGTCGGGAATGTGGGTTGCTGGTTACCGTTAAGATCCACGGTTTCATCGTGTCCTATGGGCCGTGCCGTTAGAGGGGTTGTAGGGAATATAATTCCGTTAATTTTCTCATCACGAAAGTAGTTTGCATATATTTCTTTCATCTTTGGTCTGTGTTGTTGAATGGCTGCTGAATAAACCTCCTCAGGCATGGCCTCCTCACCCATTTGACTTGATATAATCCCAAGTACATCTGGGCTTCCTATACCTTCAACCAATTCGGCTAACGAGATACCATAACCTGAGTTTTCCAGATAAGCCGGGAGTTCCTGCATTACTTCAAACAAGGCAATTGGGAACCCGGTGTTTTCATTCAATTCCCAGATTTCCGGAAAATCTTTTTCAACAATCTCAACTCCATTTATCTTTAACTCTTTCAGGAAATTTAAAGATAATTTTTGCACACCCGGTTCGAGGTCTTCCCATAATCGGGTCTTTGGTAAGCCAATCCTTATATCTTTTAGTTCTGTGGATTTGATGCTCGGCACTGTTTTGACTGCCATGGCAGTATCAAGCAATAAAATATCGTCTATACTCTTCGCAATTGGACCGATCGTATCCCTGGTGGATGAAATAGGAATTATTCCTTTACCTGAATAACGGCCAACACTCGGCCTAAACCCAAATAGTCCGCAAAGAGCAGATGGTATACGTACTGATCCTCCTGTATCCGTCCCTAAACCAGCTGGAAACTGCCTCGAACTAACAGCTACTGCTGTACCACCGGAGGATCCTCCGGGTATCAATGATGGATTATAGGGATTCTGGGCTGGACCAGTTACGGCATTATTGCAGGTGATACCAAATGCTAGCTCATGCAATACAGCCTTTGCAGCAATTATAGCTCCTTCCCCCCGGAGAGAATTTACTGCTGGAGCATCCTTGTTAGGTATTTTTCCAGCTAGAGCACCCGTTGCGCCTGTAGTTGCAAAATCTTTTGTGTCTATATTATCTTTAAGAACTAGAGGTATTCCATCTAACTTTCCTACTTGGTTTTTATTTCTCCGTTCGTCTGAAACTTTTGCATGATCACGATATTGCTCTTCATTGAACTCGATCAAAGCACCTAATTTCTTTTTCTTATTAACCTGATTTATGACATCATCCGCTAATTCGGTCGCGCTAAATTCACGGGCTGACAGACCATTTAACATTTCACAAATAGTCATTTCATTGAGTTTCAATTTTGATTCCTCCACAAGACTAGCTTATTTGTTTTTTAATGTCAGAGACACAATTTTTTTTCCGGCGAGGTAATATTAGCTATTGTACATGCGTTAATCAACGATTTTGAAATTTGAACCAGGAATTATATCAAATACTAATTTTATCCGTGGAATATGTAATATTTCTCCGCAGATTCAAGGCCTGATTTTATACACAAAACTCGTCTTTTAGGTCAGATTTGAGGCAATGATCTCCCTATAAAACTCAACCGTTTCAAGAAGATAAAACCCGCCGTCAAACTAATGGCTGCGGGTTGAATTAAAATCAAACTCCTCGTGGAGTCTTTAGGTGAAATTCGAAGATAAATGCATTTTAAAATGAGTGCAAATCATACCAATTTTCGTCCAAATGGTAAATTAGTTTAAGAAAATTATTTTTGTGAGATCACAATTATCTGGCAAGTTCACAGGCTGATTTAACCACAGTTTCCAATGCTGAGCCAGGAGTAGAATCAATCCATTTTGAAACTTTAAGATCATACGGTAACTCGTTCCCAGAACCCATTGGTTCTTTATAACTAGAAATACTGACTGTTTTCTTCCGGAATAATTTGCAGTCACCTTGCGCGAACACTTTATGAGAAAACATTCCGTTTTTCGTCGGTCTCAAGTAATCGATTAGCTCCCAAAAATAAACATACCTGTCGTTTTTTGCTATCCTCAAAACGTCCAAATAGAAAGTTGTCCCTTCATGAGTTCTAACTATATTGGTCCATCTTGCGAGGCTCGTTGTGGAGAATACCACTAAGGACAATAGAAGTGAAATGATGATTATTTTTTTCATCAGGTTAGTATACCAAAGAATCAAAGGATTTGGATAGGACTATCTTTATGGTAGGATTTTGTCTAAACTCATTTAGCGTCTTAGCTTCTAAAAATTATAGAAATTTCTGTCTTAACCTGAAATTTCTGAAATTATTTGATCGACGGACATTAGGTCGCCGTACTTCTGGCCCATATCAAATAGATTAGCCTCATGGGGACCAATCGCTCTATCTCCAACGCCGTCAGTTACTATAACAGTCCGAAAATTATAACTCATAGCGTCAATCACCGAGGCTCGAACGCATCCCGAAGTTGTGCATCCAGTAACGAGTACTGTATCAACACTTTTACTGTTGTACCAACCAGCGAGATTCGTTCCGAAAAAACCCGAAGGCTGAGTTTTGCGAACCACATACTCACCTTCGACTGGCTTAAGTTCATCAACGATCTGACTACTTTGGGCTTTTTCGGTTAGATTTTTCAGCCCGGGTGCCTTGACGCAAAAAATACCATTATCAGAGCCATCATCTGAATAGACGACGCGCGTCATCGCTACTGGCATATGTTGATTTCTTGCAAAAGCCAGTAAATCGACTGTCTTATCTATGGCGTTTTTGATGTTGCCCCCGCCAAATTGTTTTGGGTCGGTAAATCCATTAACAAAATCAACAATCAATAGGGCGGGTCGTTCGCCAATGCCGCTAGGATTGCCAAAATTCTGCTTTTCATAAATATCTAAATCACCCATTAACTGTCCCTCTATTATTTCTTAACCTAATGTAGCGGCACGGCGGACGGCGGACAACATTGAAGTGCCCATCATGAATTGTTTGGCTCGATCGGGATCCATAGCCATTGACTTGAGCTCTGTTAAATTCTTTTTTCGTGTTTTAGCATCCTTTGCTTCAAGGCGTTTTTTATTTGCTATTGTTTGCGCCTGAGTGAACTCATGTGTTGTGGTGCGGCGTTGAATATCGTAGACGTCGAGAGCATTTTCATTTTCTTCTCCTCGCCAGATTTTTGTAATTTTCTCAGCAGCATTGATTGCATCGTGTATACCACCATTAAGCCCCATACCTCCAATTGAGTTGTTCAGATGGGCCGAATCTCCTGCAAGCAAAATTCGCCCTAGACGGAACTTTGAGGCTACACGCTGGTTGATTGTATAGACATTACGATGGACAATTTCATAGTCACCTTTTTTGGGGAAAAATTTTTGCATTCGCATTTGGACAGCCTCTTCGCTCATGACCTGTTTGTCAGTTTGTGACATGTCAGTTGGAAATACAGCCCTCCACAGCCCCGGTGGTCCATCGCCAGACACTTTGAATAAGTTACTCCATTCATTGGGATCGGCATAATAGTTTCTAAAACAACAACCACGCGCAACCTCAAAGTCAAACGGCGTAGAATATACCACGAAACGTTCTGGATAGGTAAAACCTTCAAAAGCTATATTGGCCGACTTTCGAATCGTGCTTCGACCGCCATCGCAACCGATCAAATAGGTCCCAGAAACGAATTCGTTGCCATTTGGTCCGTTTACAGTAAGGGTCACACATTTCTCATCCTGTTTCACACCGGTAACTTCATGTGAAAATAATACTGTTGTGTCTGGGAAATCCTCTAACATTGCAAGTGCTATTTTTGCCAGTTTGAACTGCTCACATTGAACAACATATGGGAAATCGGTTTCATCTGCCAACATTCGGTGGTTAAATTTAGCAATAATCTCGTCTGTTTGTCTGTCCCAGAAAAAAAATTCATCACAGATAAGCCCCTGCCTTTCGGCCTCTTTAGCCACCCCAATTTGGTCAAGCATTTCAAGAGTTGCTGGATGAGTTGTTGCGGCCCGAGGATCATCCTGTAGGCTAATCTCTTTTTCGAAAACCGTGACGGGAATACCAGCTAGTGAAAGTTTGAGAGCTGCGATTAAGCCAACTGGACCGGCGCCTACAATTAGAACGCAGTTGTTTTGCTTAGACATTAATATTTATTCCTTAATACGATCACGCAATACGAACTTCTGAATCTTGCCAGTTGAGGTTTTCGGTAACTCCCCAAAAATTACATGCCTCGGGCATTTAAAATGAGCCATATTTTCGCGACAAAATTCGATAATTTTTTCTTCTGTCACGGCACTAGAATCGGGTTTCAATTCTATAAAGGCACACGGTGTTTCACCCCATTTCTTATCTTCTTTTGCTACGACAGCTGCTGCCGCTACAGCTGGATGCTTATAAAGTGCGTTTTCCACTTCTATGGATGAAATATTTTCGCCACCTGAAATTATGATGTCTTTTGAACGATCTTTGAGCTGGATATAGCCGTCAGGATGCATAACGCCAAGATCCCCCGAATGAAACCAGCCTTTAGCTGTTGCATCTTTAGTTGCTTTGGGATTTTTTAAATATCCTTTCATGACGTTATTTCCTCTGAACATAACTTCCCCCATAGTTTCACCATCAGCAGGAACTGGCCGCATTGTAACCGGGTCAATTACATCCAATTTGTCAAGTACAGTATAGTTTACGCCTTGCCGGGCTTTCATCGACGCTTTTTTCTGATCTTCTAGGTCTTCCCAGGTGTCCTGCCATGCACAAACGCTGGCGGGGCCATAAGTTTCGGTAAGTCCATATGTATGAGTAACATGAAAACCGGCTTCGCTAATTGATTGCAAAATTGCAGCGGGTGGAGGTGCTCCTGCTGTCATGACTTCGACAATATAATCAAACGGTTTTATTTCTTTTTTAGCAGCATTTACAACCATACCTAAAACAATTGGTGCGCCGCAAAAATGGTCAATTTTATGATTAGAGATTGCGTTGTAAATTTCTTTAGCATTGACGTTACGCAGACACACATTGGTTCCAGCATAAGCTGCAATTGTCCAGGGGAAACACCATCCGTTGCAGTGGAACATGGGAAGCGTCCAGAGGTAGATTGGCCCCTGAGTTAAATTCCACGCCAGACCGTTACCAATTGAGTTTATATAAGCGC
Organism: uncultured Rhodospirillaceae bacterium; assembly: GCA_964639965.1. Lineage (GTDB taxonomy): Bacteria > Pseudomonadota > Alphaproteobacteria > Rhodospirillales > UBA2165 > TMED23. The sequence goes on along the minus strand of CAZXGI010000013.1, from coordinate 13,513 downwards.
CACGGTGGCTATAAACGACACCTTTAGGGTTACCAGTCGTTCCTGATGTATAGTTGAGGGAAAGTGCCTGCCATTCGTCCATCGGCAACTGCCAGTCATATTCCCGATCGCCAGTATTAACAAAGGTCTCATAATCCATCTCGCCTATAAGTTCACCATCATCGGCCATTAGATCATCAATATCAATTACCAGTGGTGCCGAAGAACAGAGGCTGAGAGCATCTTTTATTGTAGTTGAGAATTCTTTATCAGTTAATAGAACTTTTGCCTCTCCATGGTCCAGAATATAGGCAATAGTCGTTGCATCCAGCCTGATATTAAGAGCATTTAAGACAGCGCCTGCCATTGGAACACCAAAATGCGCCTCATAGGTTTCGGGAGTGTTTGCGCCCATAATGGCAACAGTATCGCCTTTACCAATACCGAGTTTGTTAAATGCTCCGGCCAATTGGCGCGCGCGCGTATATGTCTGCGACCAAGTATAACGCCGTTTCCCGTGAATAATTGAAAGACGGTTAGGGTAAACCTTAGCAGTTCGTTCAATAAAACTAAGGGGCGACAGCGGCACAAAATTAGCCTTGACCTTATCAAGGTTGTCATAAGCATTAGGCATTAATTATACCTCCAGTTGATGCTGCGAACTCGTTAACCTGCTCAATTATAGACATCAAACTTTGCCATAATGACAAGTTGATAGACAAGAAGAATTGTTTTCAGTTTTCAGTTAACCGTTTCCGATTTATTCGCATATGTCTACGTAACCTCATAGAAAGATAGTCGTACTGCATCCGGATCGCGGCTTCCGCTGGCAACAAAAATTGTTCGATTAAGCCAATCATATTGACTGGCTGAAGTTTCAAACCACGGAGTACACCTAAAATAATAACTATTATCTTCAACTGGATCTCCACGTTTTAATTTTTCGATTACTTCATCCGGGCCGTGGCGATATCCCTGATTAATTACATAAATTAGTGCTCCATCGACGGCTTCTATCGTGTATCGGGCTTCGAGATATGTTACATTGTCTCTGCGGATATATTGCCAATCTGCTCCACCCGGAAGTATTTTTCCATCGAGTTTTGGTCCGTTAACCGTGCCACTGCTAATATTAATAATCCGTCTATGCCCGATCGGTGTAATGCCGAGGTCTTTAATTGGTGATAGTTTAATTGATGCTTCGAAAGCTAAAATTAATTCCATTTTTCTATCCCTTCTTCAGATGTATTTCGCGAACTGCGATATAGATACCAGCTAAGACGACAACTGCAATTCCGAACCAGCCCCATTTATCGGGGAACGCATCAAAGAGTATGTATCCTATCAAAGTCGCCCAGATAATTTGAGTATAAACAAAAGGCGCGATTATGTTGGCCGCAGCTAAGGTGAAGGCACCAATCATAAAAAGCTGGCCGAGTGTGGCAAAGATCGTGAAGCTCATTAAGATCCAGATGTCTTCCATTTGTGGTTTGGTCCAAAAGAACCAAAGTAATGGGGTAAGGCTTATTGCGCCTAAAAATGAAGTATAGAAAGTCGAAGCGATTATAGGAGCTTCGTTAGCTAGTTTTCTATTGGCGATATAATACGCGGCAATGAAAATACCAGAGCCAAGTGCAATAAAGTAGCCTGTTCGGTCGCCATCCATTGTTGGTCGCAGAATAATAAGCACTCCAATAAAACCAATAATAATAGCCAAAATTCTTCTGACCCCAATTGGTTCGCCAAGGATTGATGGAGATAAAGCCGTTACAATTAGGGGGGCAACAAATACCATTGCTGTTGCATCGGCAATATTAATAAAATTGATTGCCCAGTAAAAAAGCCCAACTCCCACGACCACGAATAAGCCCCTTAATGTTTGGAGAAATAATTTTTCAGGTATTAGTGAGCCAACACCATTTTTTTTAACGAGGATTGGTATGAGTATCAGGCTGGTTGCAACCAATTGAATAAATAAAATTGTCAAAGGTGAATAACTAGGTGCTAATAGTTTGGCGATTCCATCTTTTGAAGAATTGGCTGCCATTGCGGTTACCATTAGTAAAATTCCTAAGAGCGGGTTAGTTTTATTCATTGTGTTTCAGGATTGGTTGATTTCTTGATTGTGGTTTCTCGTGGAAAGCACAATTGCGGTGAGAACCAGCACAAAACCGCCGAGTAGTCTCAATGAAACTGGTTCAGCTAACAGCCATGCTCCCAATAATATTGCTGTTACTGGGTTGAGTCCTGTGGCAATTGCTGCTTGAGTAGGCGAGATCATTTGCAGTGCACGGCCCCACGCTATAAACATTACCGATCCACCAGGTATTGCTAATAGAAATATTATAAACCATCCCTCAAGGTCAAAGGAAAGGGATCCTTCAAATGGTTTGCCGAATATGATAGCAAGAATAGAAAGCGTTGTTACACCAAAAAAAAGGGTGTAGGTCATCAATGCGAGGTTCCCATATCGCAACAGATACTTTCTGGAAAAAACATTGAAAATTGATACTGCAAACATGCCAAGGAACATAAATGCATCACCGGTCAACGCGTTTGGCGCAATACTGTCAATATTTTCACCAAGGGCGATCGCTGTGCCTATCATCGCGATCATCACTGCAATAGATTTAGTAGCGGTTAATTTTTCAATTCGAAAAACCGCGGCTAGCAATATAGTGATTAAAGGCATGGCCGCAAAAAGCAAACCGCCGCGGGCAGCTGTTGTATCTTCCAGGGACTTTGCCATGCAATATGGAAAAGCTGCAAACATAATAATTCCTAATGCAATCAGGGCGAGCCAGTCACCTGACTGAATTTTTGGTGGTTTTCTTGTGAAATATAAAATCAATGCCAATACTAAACCACCTAGGCAATACCGAAGAGCTGCTAGAGAAAGAGGATCTGTTTGATCAATTATGAGACGGGTCAAAGCAACCGTCATCCCTCCTATGGTTGTAGACAGGCTCGCGTAGAAGAATCCGAGGATAACAATCTTTGTTAAAGGCATTAGTGATTTCAGACTCTAGTTTAGTATATTTGAGAGTTTGATAACCCTGAAATCAGGATCTTTAGTGAAAACTTGGTTCCGATTTGAACCTGAAAAATCTGTCTCAATATATTTCCAGTAAACAGCATGATCGAAGTTTAACCGCTTTTCCGAAGAAAGGTTTAAGACTTTAACATTGAAACGAGTTGAGCGTTTTATAACGGAGGCATCAACATATTCATTATTTAGTTCAGAGATATTACCCACTAAGTATACCTCCCAATACAATCTCTTGAGTGTCGGTTGTTATACTATACACTTTTACATCACTGAAAAGGCAGGAGACCAATAAATTATGAATAATGTGCTTATTGTTACTGGTGGGAGCCGAGGAATTGGCCACGCGACTTCGGTGTTGGCCGCAGAGAAAGGGTGGGACGTCTGTGTAAATTACGTACGAAACAAGGTTCGAGCTGATGAAACTGTTGCCAAAATTGAAAAAATGGGCCAGCGGTCGATTGCTGTTCAGGCAGATATCAGTAATGAACAAGATGTTATCCGTCTCTTCGATATTTGCGTTTCTGAACTTGGGCTGGTGTCGGGGGTTGTTAATAGTGCGGGTATTGTTGAGCCGTATTGTCGGGTGGATGAATTAAAATTTGAAGAAATTATTCCATTAATAAATATTAATGTGGTTGCTACGATGGTTGTTACCCGTGAGTCTATCAGACACATGTCCACTAAGAATGGTGGTTCGGGTGGCGCCATTGTTTTGTTATCCTCGGTTTCGGCTCGTATTGGCTCACCAGGGCTTTGTGTGGCGTATGCGGCAAGCAAAGGAGCTGTTGATAGTTTTGCATGGGGGGCCGCTCAAGAGGTTGTTGGAGAAGGAATTAGGATTAACGTGGTTAGCCCTGGTGTTATAGATACTGAAATTCAACCGAAGGGGCGGGTAGAGCAAATTGGACCAAATTTGCCAATTGGTCGTGTGGGACAGCCAGAAGAAGTGGCTCGGGCAATAGTATGGTTATTATCAAAAGAGGCATCTTATGTTGCCGGTACTAATATAGACGTTTCTGCCGGCCGCTAGAAAGATTCTAAAATATCTTTAATTACAGAACAAGTTGGGCATACCCTTGTTTCTCGGTAAACCACTTTTCCATGCAGTTTTCACCTGGCCCGCCTCTGTCAATGACCAAAAAGTCGTGGTTATTCTCGAGTGTTAAGAGCGGGTGATGCCAAAGATTACGTTTGTAGTTTACGCCTTGATTGCCCATGGCCCGAAAAGCATGTAAATCTTTCGGGTTAACATTATTGCTTACTGGTGCGACAACAACAATGTAAGGCTTTTCTTTTAGAGGAATAAAGGCTTGAGAGCCGAGGGGGTGGCGCTCCATCATCATGATTTTTATTGGGTGGGGTCTGGGTTGGCCGCGGAAAATATTAACTAAAGTTTTGCCGCTTTCAGTTTTTACGTCAATGTTAGCCAGATCATGAAAACGCTCCGTTGTATCTTCATTAATTAAAATAGGCTTTGCTCCTTTTGTTTCAATGACATCACCGAACGGGGCAAATTTTTCTTTGGTTAGTTCTTGCAGTCTAATTTTAACCATCATTGTTGCTGAGGCCTCCAAAAACCCTAAAACGGCTTACGCCGCCGTCCGGATAAATATTTAACCGGACATGGGAGACTGCGCCGATTTTGTTAATTGTGCTACCTTCAAAATAATGAATTTGATCCATTTTCAATTTTTGCTGGCCCATTAATTCCTTCCAGTTGCATGTATCCTTTAGCATATCTTTTTTGTCTGTATTTTTGATCAAAGCGCCTTGTACTGAGCAGCGGTCTGGGTAATTCCCCTTAAAATGTGCTGTGTCTAATTCAATACGCTCAACGATACCTGGAGCCCCTAAAGATACTACTATCCAATCGTTTCCGGGTTCTCTTCGCCGCCGGGTTTCCCAGCCATCACCCATATTTATACCGCGACCAGGTGCCAGTATGACCCAAGGGTCACCGTAGTGAGCATCATTAAACCCAACGATATTCCCTCCATTGATGACAGCTGACAGTTCGTAAAAACCATTCGGATCTAATGATTTCCATTCTCCAACAGGCGCACCATAGACTCGTAAGCGGGCGACGCCGCCATCCGGATAAATATTAAATTTGAGATAGTTAAATGGCAAATCAGAAGAAATAGGGAAAAAGTTATCCGCATCGGCGTTTAGATTACTGATGGGAAGAATTTGGGTCCAGTCTGTGTCTATATCAGGATCATTATCGGAGAAAGCTGCTTCAAGTGATCCTTGAGGCGGGTGGTTTCCTGTAAAAAATCGGGTGTTGACATTAATCCCTGAGATAATTCCTTTGGTACCTAGGCGGATAATACAGTGATCGTTTCCAGGAACGCGGCGGCGCTTTGATTCCCACCCATCCATCCATTTACCATTTTGGTCATATTTCTCGGGAATGAAGACAGGTTCTTCAACTTTAAGAAGGCGGCATTTGTCGGCAAAAAAATCGTCGGTGGCAAAAATTACCTCGGCTCCAAGTCGGGGAGAAGCAAGATTAATTGTTCCAACGGCGAACGATGGTAATTTTAATTTGGAAGTATTCATTTTGATTATTTCCTAATCGATCTCTTTCAAGCGAAGTAATGCAATTCGATGGACTTGCGCAAGAGCTTCCTTAAATTCAGTTTTAATATCATTATTTACACGTTTTTTGAATATTTTCAGTATTTCTGTTCTTTGGTACCCGCGTACAGCGAGTATAAAGGGAAAACCAAACTTCTTGTTGTACCTACTATTTAGGTCTTGAAATAAGCTAAATTCTTCTGGCGTACAGTTACCAAGATCTGCGCTAGTTTGTTCAGAATTAGAGGCGTATGTTAATTTTCCATTGATAGCGAGCTTACCTGCTAAATCAGGATGGACACAAAGTAGGGCAAGCTTTTGATCTTTTTTAGCTGTTTCAACTATATTTTGCATAGCTGCATGAAGGCCTTCCGCATTGTTATAAGCATTTTTAATGCCGCTGGCATAAACTTGTTCTGCAATCCACGGTGAGTGTTCATAAACGCCCCCAAAGATTTGCACGAATTCATCCCTATTTAGCCGACTTGGAATATTTTTTTTATACATTAGATTTTCTCGCTAAAGGGGTGCTTTTGGCGCCAATGGTTTGCAATATCAATTCTCCTACAAAACCAAACTTTATCATGAGAATGAGCATATTCGACAAACTTCTTGAGCGCCTGGAAACGTCCAGGGCGACCGATTATTCTGCAATGTAATCCGACTGACATCATTTTCGGATTCGTTTTACCTTCATGATAGAGTGTATCAAAGCCATCTTTCAGGTAGTTAAAGAATTGATCGCCGGCATTAAACCCCTGAGGGGCTGCAAAACGCATGTCGTTTGCATCTAATGAATATGGTATTATCAAATGTGGGGTATCTTCAATCTTTGACCAAAAAGGAAGATCATCTGAGTAGTCGTCGGCATCATAGAGAAATCCTCCTTCTTGAGCTATAAGGCGTCTGGTGTTAGGGCTGGTGCGTCCCGTATACCAGCCAAGTGGCCGCTTACCTGTGATTTCTGTATGAATTCGTATTGCTTCATCAAGATGTTCTTTTTCGATTTCTTCCGGTATGTATTGATAATCAATCCAACGAAGACCGTGACTGCATAATTCGAAGTTATTCTTTAAGGCAGTTTCTGCTACTTCTGGATTGCGTTGAAGTGCCATCGCAACCGCAAAGACAGTGATGGGAATTTCATATTCCTTGAAAAGATCAAACAAACGCCAAATTCCAACGCGGCTCCCATACTCGTAAAAACTTTCCATGCTCATGTGACGTACGCCTTCTCGTGCATCAGCGCCTATCATTTCAGATAAAAAAGCTTCGGAAGCGGCATCACCATGTAAAATGCAATTCTCACCACCTTCTTCGTAATTGATAACAAATTGTAGAGCAATGCGACCATCTTCGGGCCACTTTACAGTTGGCTTTTTGGTGCCATATCCGTGCAGATCACGAGGATACTCTTCAAAGGTATTTAATTTCGACATTATATGGATATCTCCAGGTTCAGGCTAAAAAGTTAAAATGTTATGCCCCGTCTCTATGACGCTTGCACCGTTTAGGTTTACTGAAGTACGATAAGCATTTAATGACAGTAAGATTAGTATAATATTGGATACATTATAAAGAAAGTTGAAAAGTTATGGGGTTTTTAACAACACATGTTCTTGATACGGCTAATGGGTGTCCTGCAGACAATGTGCGTATTGGTATTTATAGGGTATTCAATAATATGACCGAGCATTTACTGGATGTGAAGACGAATGAGGATGGTCGTTCTAACGAACCAATATTAAAAGATGATGATTTTGTCGTTGGAACTTACCAATTAAATTTTTATATCGGAGATTATTTCAAGGGTAAGGGGATGGATTTGAATGCGCCAAATTTTCTTGATGTGATACCCATCCGTTTCGGTATTAGTTTGCCGGAGGAACATTATCATGTGCCTCTGCTTGTTTCGCCGTTTTCATATTCGACATATCGTGGCAGTTAGTTTTACCAGAGGCTTTTTTTTCGATGATTGATATTGCTTACGTGGAATGGCTCGAACTCGGGTTTAGGTGGTTGCATTTAATAGCCGGTATCGCATGGATAGGGTCTTCTTTTTATTTTATGTTTCTGGATTATAGCCTAAAGCCAGATGAGAATTTACCAGCTGGTGTAAAGGGCGCATCTTGGAATGTTCATGGTGGCGGATTTTATTTTATGCAGAAGTATACTGTTGCACCCGAGAAGATGCCGGACGTGCTGCATTGGTTTAAGTGGGAGGCTTATTTTACATGGATTTCAGGCTTTTCATTGATGATTATTATATACTACTGGGGTGCGGAAACTTTTTTGATTGATAAAGAAGTCATGGATCTCACAAAGTTGCAGGCAATTGGAATTAGTGTGGGCTCTTTTATTGTCAGCTGGATAATTTATGATCGTGTTTGCAAAGCTCCTGTGGGAAAAAATGATACTGCCCTCTCCATTATAGTTTTTCTACTTATTTTATTAGCTGCCTATGGTTTTACACATGTTTATAGTGGTCGCGGTGCATTTGTTCATGTTGGTGCCATGGTGGGAACAATCATGGTCGCGAATGTTTTCTTCGTAATAATCCCTAATCAGCGGATAGTAGTTAAGTCATTGATCGAGGGTGATAAACCAGCGGCGTATCTTGGTGCAGAGGGAAAGCAACGATCAACTCATAATAATTATCTTACATTACCCGTATTATTAATGATGATCAGCTCTCATTTTCCCATGATTTTCTCCAGCAAACATTCCTGGCTCGTTGTTGGTTTGGTTATTATTGTTGGGGGCGTAATCCGCGATTATTTTAATGCCAAAAATCAAGGCAAGGATGGAAAACGGCTTATATGGCAGTGGCCTGTTGCTACAATGTTTATGGCAATTCTTATCACCTTTATAAGTTACAATGATGAAGTTAAAGTTGCGAATGATGATCAGTTAGATTCAACAGATGTTTTAGCAATAATCCAAACTCATTGTGTTTCCTGTCATGCCGCAAAACCATCTAACAACGATTTTAAAAATGCTCCGGGCGGTGTTAGACTAGAAACTCTTGAGGATATTAAAAGATATAGTTCCAAGATATTGAAACAATCTGTTTTAACTAAGGCCATGCCTCTTGGGAATATTAACGGAATGACTGAAAAGCAACGAAGAGGTGTCGGTGATTGGATTAAGCGGGGAGCGCCAATTGATGAATAAATTAGACAATTTTGTAAAAAGAGGGAAATACTCATATTTTGTTCTAACCTTGGCTAATCGAATAGGGATTAAAGAATAAATGGCACTTCAGTTTTCAATAAATGGAGAATTATTAAAAGTTGAGGTTGTTTCGCCGACAACAACTGTGTTGGATTATATCCGTGAAAATTTGGCGCTGACAGGCACTAAGGAGGGCTGTGCTGAAGGTGACTGTGGTGCTTGTACAATCGTACTAGCCGAAACTATCAATGACGAAACGGAATATAGAGCTGTAAATTCATGTTTGCTTATGTTGCCGCAGATAAATGGCAAGCATGTGATCACTGTCGAAGGTTTAGATGTTAGTCATGATGAAATTAACGCTCTGCTCGACCCTGTTCAAGAGGCAATGGTTAGAACTGATGGGACACAATGTGGTTTCTGTACGCCAGGCATCATCATGGCATTATATGCGCTCCGCCAAAGTGTTAAATCCGCAACGGATAATGTCATCCATGATAATTTGGCAGGAAATTTATGTCGTTGCACGGGTTATCGACCCATTATTGAGGCCGCGAGTGAGGCTTGCAAGATCTCTTCTAATAAAAAAATCTTAGATAAACTGCCCGTTACTCCTGAATACAAAGTGGAACAACAAGTTTTTTTTACTCCAGGAAATATCGATGAAATGATTGATGTTTATGCTGCTAACCCCGATGCTAATTTACTTTGTGGTGGAACAGACATTGGATTACTGGTCAGCAAAGAGCGTCAAAAATTGGATAAGGTAATTTACACCGGACACGTTGCTGAACTTTTGCAGATTACAGAAAGCGAATCTGATATAACTTTAGGAGCAGCTGTAACTTATGCTAATGCACTGCCTTTTATCGAGAGGTTGTACCCTTCATTTGCGACATTAATTAGCAGAATAGGCTCTGTCCAAATTCGGAATGTTGGTTCGATTGGTGGAAATATTGGCAATGCCTCGCCAATAGGTGACGCACTCCCTTGTTTGATTGCTCTGGATGCAACGCTAAAACTTTGTTCCCAAAAGGGTGAACGTGAATTACCAGTTAACGAATTTTTTCAGGGTTACCGCAGAACTAGTTTGAAGAAAGGTGAGTTTATCAAATCCATTCAGATCCCAAAACTTGGACTAAATCAGAAATTTAGGACATATAAAATTTCCAAGCGTTACGATCAGGACATTTCTGCTGTAATTGGAGCTTATAGGATTGATTTTGATGGAGAAACAGTTTCGAGAGCTAGGATTGCATATGGTGGAATGGCGTCGACGCCCAAAAGGGCAAGAAAGTGTGAGGAAGCTTTAATCGGAAAAGTTTGGAATACCAAAACCGTACGATTGACTTCGGAGAAGATTTCTGAAGATTTTCAGCCAATTAGCGATTTTAGAGCAAGCAAGGATTATCGGTTAACCGTTGCGGCAAATTTGTTCGAACGTCTATATCATGATTTGACGGGTGCTGAACAAGTTCTTGAAGTAATGAGGTTATGATGGATGATTCTCCAAGTATAATTGGGGCTGCACATGATAACATACAGCATGATAGTTCAGTCAAACATGTTACTGGGAAAGCATTGTATGTTGACGATATGCCCCGTTTGCCAAACACCCTTGAACTCGTTCTTGTAACTTCACCCTATGCCCACGCCAAAATATTATCTGTTGATGTTACTAAAGCTATTGCTTCGTCAGGCGTTTTAGCTGTTTTGACTGCTGACGATATTATTGGCAATAACAATATTGCACCGGTTTTTGATAATGAACCCGCCATAGCAGATGGAGTAGCGGAATATGTGGGTCACCCCATTGCTATTGTTGCAGCTGAGACTTATGACTTGGCTTTTCAGGCGGCAAAATTAGTTGAGATAGGCTACGAAGAGCTTGAGCCAGTCTTGACCATCAAAGATGCCCTCAAACACAAAAGTTTTACATTCAACCCACCCTCTGTCTCTAGGGGTGATGTCGATGCCGCGTTAAATGATGCAGTTCACCGTTTGCAAGGTGAGTTGACGTGTGGTGGTCAAGATCACTTTTATCTTGAAGCAAATATCGCTTTAGCTGTTCCAGGTGAAGATAGTGACATGACAATTTTTAGTTCTACCCAACATCCAACAGAGGTTCAACATGGCGTTTCTACCGTTCTTGGAGTGCCGAGTAATGCTGTGACTGTAGAAGTGCGCCGAATGGGTGGGGGTTTTGGCGGGAAAGAGAGCCAACCAACAATAATTGCTGCGTTAGCTGCAATGGTAGCAGCAAATACTGGGCGCCCTGCAAAACTCCGACTACGTCGTGATGCAGACATGATAATTACCGGGAAACGCCATGATTATGAATTTAGCTACGATGTCGGATTTGATAGTGAAGGACGAATAGAGGGTATTGAAATATCGATGGCGATGCGATCCGGTAATGTCGCTGATTTAAGTTCTGGTGTTCTCGCGCGTTCTTTGTGTCATGGTGACAATTGCTACTACCTTCCAAATGCTCGTTTACGCGGCTATCCCTGCAAGACCAATACGGTTTCTAATACGGCGTTTCGAGGTTTTGGTGGGCCGCAAGGAATGATTGTTATAGAAACGATCCTTGAACATATTGCTTTTCACTTGGGCATGTCTTTGGATGAAATCCGTAAAATAAATTATTATGGGATCAATGAACGAAATGTAACCCCTTATGGCCAAATCATAAAGGATAATATCATTGAAGAACTTTCAGACCGATTGATGGTTGAAATAGATTATGAGGGGCGCAAAAAGGAAATTGAAGAATTTAACAAAAAAAATAATGTCTTAAAAAAAGGTATAGCTGCAATGCCGATAAAGTTTGGCATTTCTTTTAATATGCCAGCGCTTAATCAAGCGGGAGCTTTAGTGCATGTTTATACTGATGGATCGGTGCATTTAAACCATGGTGGTACAGAAATGGGCCAGGGATTATTTACCAAGGTGGCTCAGGTTGTTGCTACCGTTTTTCAAGTTGATATACAAAATATAAAAATTTCTTCGACACGCACGGATAAGGTGCCAAATACGTCCGCAACGGCGGCTTCTGCTGGTTCTGACCTCAATGGAATGGCAGCTTTGCATGCGGCAGATCAAATTAAAGAGCGGATGGTTGGTGTCGCAAGTAGATTTTTTAATGTTAAAGAAAATGAAATTGAATTTCGTCAGAATAGAGTTTTTGGAGGTAATGAGAGTATAACATTTGCTGAATTGGCCCAGAAAACTTGGGAGGCACGTGAGCCCCTCTCGGCGACGGGTTTTTATCAGACACCGGATATTTCTTGGGATCCCGTCACATGTTCAGGGTCGCCTTTTTATTATTTCACCTATGGTTTCGCAATTTCAGAAGTTGTAATCGATACTCTAACCGGTGAGAGCCGCACTCTCAGAGCAGACATTCTCCAGGATTGTGGAAAGTCATTAAATCCGCGTGTTGATTACGGTCAAATCGAAGGTGCATATGTGCAGGGTATGGGTTGGTTGACATCTGAGGAGCTTGTTTGGAATGAAAACGGTGAAATTTTGACACATGGGCCTTCTACCTACAAAATACCGGGTAGCCGTGATGTTCCTCAAGAATTTAATATTCACATACTTGAGGATGCTCCCAACCGTATGCCAACTATTTATAGATCCAAGGCAATAGGTGAGCCTCCTTTAATGCTTGCGATCTCTGTATGGCTGGCGTTACGAGATGCAGTGGCGCGTTCTGGAGATGGCACCAGAAGACCAAATTTGAATGCACCGGCAACGCCCGAGGCCATTCTCAAAGCTGTAACAGAAATTAGGGTGTGATTAAGATGACGGATCGGACACCAAGATTGGAACTGGAGGGTGTAAGCAAAGAATACCCTGGGGTTGTTGCCAACAAGAACGTCGACCTAAAGATTTTGCCAGGAGAAATTCACGCTTTACTGGGTGAAAATGGAGCGGGTAAATCAACTCTGGTTAAATACATCTACGGCGTCCAACAAGCCGACAAAGGTGTGTTTAAATGGGAAGGGCAAGAGTTGGTTGTTGCTAATCCAAAAGCCGCGCGTAAACTGGGTATCGGTATGGTCTTTCAACATTTTTCGTTGTTTGATGCTTTGACTGTTGAAGAAAACATCGCAATGGGGATTTCATCTGATCTTGCAGTCAAAAACCTAAACGAACGCATTCGCGAAGTGTCGCGACAATACGGACTTCCGCTCGATCCAGAACGTTTTGTTCATACATTATCAGTTGGTGAGCGACAGCGGATTGAGGTTGTACGTTGTTTATTGCAAAGTCCTAAGTTGCTGATCATGGATGAGCCAACCTCGGTTTTGACACCGCAAGAGGTTGACGAGCTTTTTAAAACCTTGCGACGATTATCAGGCGAAGGTGTTTCAATACTCTACATCAGTCATAAGCTGCAGGAGATTAAAGATCTGTGTCATGTTGCCACTATTATGCGCATGGGTAAGGTCGTTGATAGCTGTATTCCCTCGGAAGAAAGTCCGCGTAGTATGGCTGAAATGATGATGGGAGAAAATTTAGTCGTTCCGGAAAAACCAAAAAAAGATGCACCAGGTCTTCCTCGCTTGATTGTTAAAAATTTAAGTCGACAGTCCGATCACCAACATGGCGTTGACCTGAAAAATGTTGATCTCGAAGTTCGCAAAGGTGAGGTTATTGGAATTGCCGGAATTGCCGGTAACGGTCAAATTGAGTTGATGGAGGTACTAAGCGGCGAAGCCC